>NZ_JAJNAO010000070.1:0-312 GCF_022227625.1 Ectothiorhodospira variabilis
GTTGGAACGACTTAGGGAAGAGAACCGTAAGTTACGGATGGAAAAGGAAATATTAAAAAAGGCGGCGGCCTTCTTCGCCAAAGAGTCGAACTGAGGTATGAGTTCATCAAGGTGGAGAAGGCCAACTTTGCGGTGATGGATTTGTGTCGGGTCATGCAGGTCAGCCGCAGCGGTTACTACGCGTGGTGTCAACGGGGGCCGGATCCGGACAGAACCCGGCGGCTGAACATGGTCAAGAGCATCCACAAACGTAAACGGGGCAGTTATGGGAGCCGACGGATGGCGAAGGAGCTGCAGCGGCGTGGAGAGCCC
>NZ_JAJNAO010000071.1:0-307 GCF_022227625.1 Ectothiorhodospira variabilis
ACCGCTGTGGTCCGTGAGAGTGGCAAAGTCCATCATGGCCGCGACCTCCGGCGGCGCAAAACCCTCAATGAGCTGGCGCACCAGTTCCGGGTAGCTGAACAGTTCCTTGTAGCCCGTGTCGTGATGGTTGCTCATGCGGCGTCCTGGCAGGAGATCGAGCCACAGTGTGCCATATTCGCCCCCAACTTGGCCGATCTTGTCCCTACGGCGGCCTGTCCGCTGATAGCTTGAACTGATTCACATTTTCACTGATTGGAGTTGTCACCCGTCTGAGAGTGTGGACAATAAGACCAGTCGCCATTGAAGG
>NZ_JAJNAO010000072.1:0-306 GCF_022227625.1 Ectothiorhodospira variabilis
CCTGAAAACCCCGATCGGTCAACCGGTCGGGGTTTTTTTTTGCCCGGCGTTCGGGGTGGCTCAGGCGCCCGGCGCTGCCTTGATGGGCTGGGGGGCGCTGCGCGGGAGGCTCAGTGGGGCCCCGAAGCGGCGTCGGGTGGCTCGGAGAGGGCAGGGGCGGCGTCGGGGCGGGTAAAGCCGTTGGCGGGACGCCGTGAATACCTCCCTGTAGGCTTGGCAGCCGCATCCCTGCGGCTGACACCCGCCAACGGCTTCACCCGCCCCGGCGCTTCAGGCCTTGTGCCCGCCGAATCCCCCTCATCCCCG
>NZ_JAJNAO010000073.1:0-306 GCF_022227625.1 Ectothiorhodospira variabilis
CATGATGGGCGTTCACGACTGAATTTCAACCTTGCGGACTTGAACCAAGAATGGTGGAGCCAGTCGGGATCGAACCGACGACCCCCTGCTTGCAAAGCAGGTGCTCTCCCAGCTGAGCTATGGCCCCCTGCTTGTCTTTTTCGCGCCTGGCTGCGTTGCGCCTTGCCAGCCACGAAAAATCCTGCGCAGCGTAGGTCCATCACCCCAGAATAATGGTGGGTCTGGGTGGATTTGAACCACCGACCTCACCCTTATCAGGGGTGCGCTCTAACCAACTGAGCTACAGACCCAAGCTCAAGTCCAAAT
>NZ_JAJNAO010000074.1:0-305 GCF_022227625.1 Ectothiorhodospira variabilis
CATCTGCATCTGGTGCTGATCACCGGCGTATCCAAGTTCAGCAAGGTCAGTCTCTTCTCGGGCTTGAACAACCTGCGCGACATCACGCTGCTGCCCGAGTATTCAACGATCTGCGGCTATACCGACGACGACATCGACACGGTATTTGCCCCGGAGCTGCCCGGCCTGGACCGCGAGGCCATCCGCCAGTGGTACAACGGCTACCGATGGGGTGGCCCCGAGGTCACATCGGTCTACAACCCCTTCGATGCGTTGCTGCTGCTTCAGAATCGCGAGTTCGGACCCTACTGGTTCGAGAGCGCCAC
>NZ_JAJNAO010000008.1:0-148950 GCF_022227625.1 Ectothiorhodospira variabilis
CAACGGCCCGCACCCCGCAAGCAGCTGGGGAGAGGGGAGAAAAGTCCCCGCCCTTCCGGCGGATGCGGGACCACCAGCCCCTCTCCCGCTTGTGGGAGAGGGGTTGGGGTGAGGGCGTCTTTTAAACCTCGTCCAGAAACCGCTCCGCATCCAACGCCGCCATGCAGCCGGCGCCCGCCGAGGTGACTGCCTGGCGGTACACATGGTCCATCACATCCCCCGCTGCAAACACCCCGGGGATGCTGGTGGCCGTGGCATTGCCGTCCAGACCGCTCTGCACGCGGATGTAGCCGTTGTTCATGTCCAGCTGACCCTCGAACAGATCCGTGTTCGGTTTGTGGCCAATGGCGATGAACACCCCCTGCAGATCCACATCCCGGGTCTCACCGGAATTCACGTGACGGATGCGCATCCCGGTGACGCCGGTCTGATCCCCCAGCACTTCGTCCAGCACATGATCCCAGGCGATGGTGACCTTGCCCTCGCGTTCCTTCTCGAAGAGCTTGTCCTGCAGGATCTTCTCTGCTCGCAGCTTGTCGCGACGGTGCACCAGGGTGACATGGTCGGCGATGTTGGCCAGATACAGGGCCTCTTCCACGGCCGTGTTGCCGCCCCCGATCACGGACACCTTCTGGCCGCGATAGAAGAACCCGTCGCAGGTGGCGCAAGCGGATACACCGCGGCCCTTGAAGACCTCCTCGGAGGGCAGGCCCAGGTACATGGCCGAGGCCCCGGTGGCAATGATCAGGGCATCGCAGGTGTAGCTGCCGGCATCGCCCGTGAGTCGAAAGGGCCGCTGACTCAATTCTGCCGTATGGATGTGATCAAAGATCACGTCCGTCTCGAAGCGTTCAGCATGACGTTTCATGCGGGCCATCAACTCCGGCCCCTGCACGCCGTCTGCGTCGCCGGGCCAGTTGTCCACGTCGGTGGTGGTGGTCAACTGGCCCCCCTGCTCCAGACCGGTGACCAGCACCGGATTCAGGTTGGCGCGGGCCGCGTAAACCGCAGCGGTATAGCCGGCCGGACCGGAGCCCAGGATCAGCAGGCGGCAGTGTTTGGCGTCACTCATCGTATACTGTCTCCCTCAAAGTATGGCCAATCTACTTAAAGCGACCGCGAGCGTAAAGGCGCCGGCGGTGATGGTGGGTGTGCGCCCGCTGGCGCTCCTACGGTACACTAGGCGGCTAGCCTTCAACCCAGACTCCAAATTGGCTCAGGCACGGCAAAAGAAAAAGGCGGAGAAGACCGTACGCGGCAAGCAGCCGACGCCCCGACGCCCCATGAGCGCACATGTGCGCCGGGGCCTGCGCGAGGGTGCGCTGCTGGTGCTCACGGCGGCCGCGGCCTATCTGTTCATTGCCCTGGCAAGCTACAACCCCGCCGACCCCGGCTGGTCCCAGACCGGCACCGGAATGCAGGTGAGCAACCTGGGTGGGCGTGTGGGCGCGTGGTTCGCGGATGTCTTCTTTTATCTGTTCGGCTATCTGGCCTATCTGGCGCCGGTGATGGTGGGCTACAGCGGGTGGCTGGTCTTCCGGGGGCGCAAGGATACCGGTGAACTGGATCTGCACACCCTGGGGGTGCGCTGGTTTGGCTTCGTGATCACCCTGGCCGCCGGCTGTGGTCTGGCCACCCTGCATTTTCTGCCCGGCATGCTGCCGCTCAATGCCGGCGGCATCCTCGGCGAAGTGATCGGCGAGGGGCTGGTGCCCATGCTGGACCTGGTGGGCGTGACCCTGTTCCTGCTGGCCCTGTTCCTCACTGGCGTGACCCTGTTCACCGGGCTGTCCTGGCTGGCCCTGATGGATGCCGTGGGCAGGGGCGTGCTGTGGCTGGTGGCCCGTGGCCGGGAGAAACTGGCCGTCATCATGGAACGCCGCGCCCTCAGGCGTGCCGAGAAGGCCCGCGAGGCCGAGGTGAAAAAGGAGGAAAAACGCAAGCAGGCCGAGGCCCGCAAGGAGGAAAAGCGCCAGCAGGCAGAGAAACAGGCTGCCGAGAAGGCCTCCCGCAAGACCCGCAAGAACGACAAGCCAAGGATCGAGCCGGTGCTGGAACCGATGGTGTCCGAACCCCAGCCCGCGGTTCCCAAGGCCAGGAAACCCAAAATGCAGTTGTCGCTGTTTGGCGATGACAGCATCGATCCCAACGCCGCGCCGCCGCTGAAATTGCTGGACGAGCCCAAGGCCCAGGAGGGCGGCTTCACCGAGGAATACCTGGAACAACTCTCCCGTCTGGTGGAGGAAAAACTACAGGACTTCGGTGTGCAGGTGGAGGTGGTCGAGGTCCACCCCGGACCGGTGATCACCCGCTTCGAGCTTCAACCCGCGGCCGGCGTGAAGGTGAGCCGTATCTCCGGCCTGTCCAAGGACCTGGCCCGGGCCCTGTCGGTGATCAGCGTGCGCATCGTCGAGGTGATCCCCGGAAAGTCCACCGTGGGCCTGGAGATCCCCAACCAGAAGCGGGAACTGGTCAGTCTCTCGGAGATCATCCGCGCACCGGTCTTCGATGGTGCCGGATCGGCGCTCACCCTGGCCCTGGGCAAGGACATCGGCGGTTCCCCCGTGGTGGCCGACCTGGCCAAGATGCCCCACCTGCTTGTAGCTGGCACCACCGGCTCGGGTAAATCCGTGGCCATCAATGCCATGCTGCTCTCCTTGCTGTTCAAGGCCCGCCCGGAAGAGGTGCGCCTGATCCTCATCGACCCGAAGATGCTGGAGTTGTCCATCTACGGGGACATCCCGCATCTGCTGGCCCCGGTGGTCACCGACATGAAAGAGGCCTCCAACGCCCTGCGCTGGGGCGTGGCGGAGATGGAGCGCCGCTACAAGCTCATGTCCCACCTGGGGGTGCGCAACATCGCCGGCTACAACCGCAAGCTCAAGGAGGCGTCGGCCAAGGGCGAACCCATCCGCGATCCCTTCTACAACCCCCAGGCGGCCCTGAATCCGGACGAGCCGGCACCGGAGCTGCAGCCGCTGCCCTTCATCGTCATCGTCGTGGACGAGTTTGCCGACATGATGATGGTGGTGGGCAAGAAGGTGGAGGAGCTGATCGCCCGCCTGGCCCAGAAGGCCCGGGCCGCAGGCATTCACCTGATCCTGGCCACCCAGCGCCCCTCGGTGGACGTGATCACCGGCCTGATCAAGGCCAACATCCCCACCCGCATTGCCTTCCAGGTCTCCTCCCGGGTGGACTCGCGCACCATCCTGGACCAGATGGGGGCGGAGCAGTTGCTCGGTCACGGGGATATGCTCTACCTGCCGCCGGGCAGCGGCCACCCCGTACGTCTGCACGGGGCCTTCGTGGCGGACCACGAGGTGCACGAGGTGGTCAACTTCCTCAAGGCTCAGGGCGAGCCCGAGTATGTGGACGCGGTCCTGGAGGAACCCGAGTCCGGTTCGGCGGTCGTACCAGGACTGGAGCCGGTGGACAGTGGCGAGGAGTCCGACCCCTTGTACGATCAGGCCGTGGCCATCGTCCTGGAGTCGCGCAAGGCGTCCATCTCCTATGTGCAGCGGCGCCTGAAGATCGGCTACAACCGCGCCGCCCGCATGATCGAGGACATGGAGAACGCCGGCGTGGTCAGCCCCCTGCAATCCAACGGTAATCGGGAAGTACTGGCGCCCGCGCCACAGGAGTAGTGCATCATGCGCAGATTTTTGATCCTCTTGGCCCTGCTGGGGCTGATGACCGCCCCTGCCCAGGCCGACAATGCCCGCGAGCGCCTCAACCATTTCTTTCAGGAGATGGAGAGCTTCCAGGCCGATTTCGAGCAGGTGGTGCTCACGGAACAGGACGAGGTCATGCAGGCCACCGAGGGGCGAGTGTATCTCAAGCGACCCGGTCAGTTCCGCTGGGACTACGAAAAGCCCTATACCCAGCAGATCATCGCCGATGGCCAGTTCCTGTGGACCTACGATGAAGACCTGGCCCAGGCCACGGTGCAGGAGATGGATGAAGTGCTGGGCCGCACCCCGGTCATGCTGCTCTCCCAGCCTCGACCCCTGGAAGAGGATTTCCACGTGGAAGAGCAGGGCGAGATCGAAGGCCTGAGCTGGCTGGCCCTGACCCCGCGGGAAGCAGGCTCGGATTTCGAACAACTACTCATTGGCATGGACGGGCGTCAGGTGCGCATGATGGTGCTGTATGACCAGTTCGGTCAGCAGACACGGATCCGCTTTGGCGACATGGACATCAATCCCGACATTCCCGCCTCCCGGTTTCGCTTCGAGCCCCCGCCGGGTGTGGACGTGATGCACAACTAAGGTGCCCAGGGCGCCTGATCCATCCTCTGACGCCATGGCCGTATCCGATTCCATCAACCCCGCCCGCCCCCTGGCCGACCGGATGCGGCCGACTCATCTGGATGAGTATGCCGGCCAGCAGCACCTGCTTGCCCCCGGCAAGCCCCTGCGCCGGTCCATCGAGGAGGATCACCTGCACTCCATGGTCTTCTGGGGGCCGCCGGGCACCGGCAAGACCACCCTGGCCAGACTGATCGCCCACTACTGCGGCGCCCGCTTCATCACCCTCTCCGCCGTGCTCAGCGGCGTGAAGGACATCCGCGCCGCCGTGGAACAGGCGCGGCAGACCCAGCAGCAGGAACACCGGCCCACCCTGCTGTTCGTGGATGAGGTGCACCGCTTCAACAAGTCCCAACAGGATGCCTTTCTGCCCCATGTGGAGGACGGTACCCTGGCCTTCATCGGGGCCACCACGGAAAACCCCTCGTTCGAGTTGAACAACGCGCTGCTCTCGCGGGTACGCACCTATGTGCTCAAGAACCTGGAGCCGACGGATCTTCGCGTCATCATCGACCGGGCCCTGGAGGATGCCCAGCGGGGCCTGGGCGACCGTCACCTGCACATGGCCCCGGAGTTGCGGGATCTGCTGGCGCAGATGGCCGACGGCGACGCCCGTCGCGCCCTGAATCTATTGGAGATTGCCGCCGACCTGGCCAGGGATGAAGGGCAGGGGCCCGTGATCGACCAGGCCATCCTGGAGGAGGTCACCAGCCAGGGCCTGCGCCGTTTCGACAAGGGGGGCGAGCTCTTCTACGACCAGATCTCCGCCCTGCACAAGTCCGTGCGCGGCAGTGACCCGGACGCGGCCCTGTACTGGTTCTGTCGCATGATCGACGGCGGCTGCGACCCGAGCTATCTGGCCCGACGCATCGTGCGCATGGCCAGCGAGGACATCGGCAATGCCGACCCCCGGGCGCTCACCCTGGCCCTGCAGGCCTGGGACACCTACGATCGTCTGGGCAGCCCGGAGGGGGAACTCACCCTGGCCCAGGCGGTGATCTATCTGGCCTGCGCGGCCAAGAGCAATGCGGTGTATGTGGCCTACAACACCGCCCTTGAGGATGCCCGCAAGCGCGGCACCCAGGAGGTGCCCCTGCACCTGCGCAATGCCCCCACGCGGCTGATGAAGCAGCTGGATTACGGCAAGGGATACCGCTATGCCCACGACGAGGTGGATGGTTTTGCGGCGGGGGCCTGCTATTTCCCGGAGGGCATGGGAGAGCCCCGGTATTACGAGCCGGTGGAGCGGGGGCTGGAGATCCGCATCCGGGAGAAGCTGCTGGATCTGCGGCGGCGGAATCGGGAGAGTCGGTCGTAGGGGGAGATTACCCCCTACCGCGTCAACCCCGCATATAGCGTCGGCAACGTCTCCGGCAGCCGGGCCACATGGTCCACCACCATATACCGCTTGGCCCCGAAGATCCGCTCCACATAGTCATCCGCATGAGGATCCAGGCTCATGCAAAAGGCATCCACGCCGTGCTTGGCCACCTCTTCCACCGCATGACGCGCATCCTGGCGCAGGTACTGGGGATCGCGCACATCCGTATCTGAAGGCTCCCCGTCGGTGATGATGAGCATCAGCTTCTTGCGCGTGGGCTGACGCCGCAGCACCTCCCCGGCATGACGGATGGCCGTGCCCATGCGGGTGGACAACTGCCCCTTCATGCCGGCCAGGCGACCCTTCACCTTATCGTCGTAGGCATCCTCAAAATCCTTGAAGCGGAAATACTCCACATCGTGGCGCCCATCGGAATCAAAGCCGTGGATGGCAAAGGGATCACCGATGCGATCCATGGCGCCGGCCAGCAGGGCGGTGGCCTCCCGGGCCAGTTCCAGGATGGTGCTGCCGGTGCCGCGCACCGGATCATTGGTGGACTCGGACAGATCGATGAGCACCAGAACGGACAGATCCCGCACCTTGCGCTCATGCCGGATGTGCACCCGAGGGTCTGGCTGGCGCCCCATGCGCAGGTCCACCATGGACTCCACCAGGGCGTTCAGGTCCAGATCATCCCCCTCGGGCTGGCGGCGATGGCGCACCATGCCCTGGGGCTGCAGGGCCTCGATGAGGTACTTCAGGCGACTGATCAGCGGCTTGTGCTTGTCGGCCACCGCGTCGATCACGGCCGGGTCGCCCATCAGCGGGCGGCGCTCCAGCAGCGTGCACCAGTGGGGCCGCTCCAGCTGCATCTGGTAGTCCCACTCCTGATAGTGATAAGGGAGGGAGACGGGCGGCTTGCCCTCCTGCTCATTGAGGCTCACGTCCTCCGAGTCCCGGAAGAACTCGGAGCTCAGGATCAGGATCTGCTGGGCATCGTCGCCGGCAAAGGGCACGTCCAGCTCGTTGATCATCTCCATCAATGAGACGTGGACACGCTCCTGCTGGGGTTGCCCGAGGCGGATGGTGTCGAAGTCCTCCTCGGAGCCCAGGGCCCAGATGTAGCGGTTATCATCCCGGTACAGCACAGGGATGTGGTCGTGCACCGCGTGAAAGCGGGCGGAGCCGGGGAAATGAGGGGCCAGTTCGAAGGCCAGTTCCCAGGCCAGGCCATTGCGTTCCAGGTTGTCCCCCTGGGCGGCGAAGGCCTCGCGGGCGCGGATCACGAAGGGGTGGTCGTCCTGGTAGTCGGGATCCAGTAGGGCCCGGGCGGTGCGGCCCAGCAGCGGGGTGACCCGGTCGCCATCCTCCGGGGTGGTCACGTGCAGGGGCGCCCAGATCTGGCGCAGGCCCGGGAAGGCGTTCAAAGCCAGGGTTTCCACCCGGGCGTCCTCGATCAGACCCACCAGCATCCCGGTGATACCGCCAGGGTTATCGGCGGGCATGCGGGCACGGCTATAAACCACATGCGCGGCCGCATGGGCGGCGGTGGCTCGATAGATCTGCAGGCCACTGAGGCCATGCTCGTCATCGTAGGCATCGGGGACGTGGACGGTGAATCCCTCGATATAGGGGCGTACCCCTTCCTTGGACTCGAAGTCGCCACTGGTGGGACGCAGGAAGAAGTCCCGGGCCCACAATGCCCGCAGGTACATGTTGATGCGTCGATGTACATCCACGAACAGGGTGCCGCGACGCTCCTTCTGGAACACGGACTGGGATTCGGGGGTTTCCAGGGCGAAGTAGGCCACCTGGGCCTTGAAATCGCGCCCATGAACCTTGGCACCCCACAGGGCCCAGCGGCGCAGGCCGCCCAGGGTGAGATGGGTGAGCAGCACGTCCAGGTGTTCCAGCATGGGACGGATGCCCCGGGGGGCCTGGGCCACCAGGTTTTCCAGCAGCCCCAGGTAGCGCAGGAACAGATCCGGGTCGCCCAGGCGACGGGCGGCGATGGGGCTGGTGGCGATCACAAGCCCCACCACAGCGCCGCTGGTCTTGGAGGAGAGTCGGGCAGCGGCTTCCAGCAGGTGGCGCACCGCCTCCTCGCCCAGTTCCCGGGCCACACTGGGGGCCTCCTGGATGAAGTCGATCACGGGCTCGCTGCCCCGGCCCAGGCTCTTCAGGGCCTCGGCGCCATCCAGGTAATAGTGCTTGAGGCCAAAGGGGCTGAAGGTGCGCACCGCTTCCTGCCAGGCGGCCCCCATCACCTCTTCGGCATGACCTCCCAGGTCATCCAGCAGATCCCGATAATCTTCCAGATCGATGCTCATGGCAGTCCCCTCTGATGGACCTGACAATCATTGCTGTCGTGGCAACGGGCTCAGAAGAAGGTGGTGACCGCCGCATCCAGCGCATCGCGCATGTCCGGGTCGTCGGTCAGGGGGCGCACCAGGGCCATGCGGCAGGCGGCCAGGGGAGCCACATCCCGGGCGATCAGGGAGCCGGCATGGACCAGCATGCGGGTGGAGATGCCCTCATCCAGGCCGTGACCCTTCAGGTTGCGGGCCCGCTCGGCCACGCCCACCAGTTTGCCGGCCACATCATTGGAGACGCCGGTCTCGTGGGAGACGATCTCCTTCTCCACATCGGCCTCCGGATAAGCGAAATCCAGCGCGCCGAAACGTTGTTTGGTGGATTGCTTCAAATCCTTCATCAGACTCTGGTAACCCGGGTTGTACGAGATCACCAGCTGAAAATCCTCATGGGCCTCCACCAGCTCCCCTTTCTTTTCCAGGGGCAGCACGCGGCGATTGTCGGTGAGGGGGTGGATCACCACCACGGTGTCCTGCCGGGCCTCCACGACTTCGTCCAGATAGCAGATGGCGCCATGACGGGCGGCCAGGGTCAGCGGGCCGTCCTGCCAGCGGGTGCCATTGGCATCCAGCAGGTAACGTCCCACCAGATCGGAGGCGGTCATGTCCTCGTTACAGGCCACCGTGATCAGGGGCTTGCCCAGCTTCCAGGCCATGTATTCCACAAAGCGGGTCTTGCCGCAGCCGGTGGGACCCTTGAGCATCATGGGCATGCGCACGGCATAGGCGGCTTCATAGAGATCCACCTCGTCACCCACGGCGCGGTAGTAGGGCTCCTGGGTGACCTGATAATCGCGAACTTGTTCGTGCATGGGGGTCTCCTGGTAAGCCCCTCTCCCGCTGGCGGGAGAGGGGTTGGGGTGAGGGCAGGGCAGTCGCCCCGGGCTCAGCCCTTGTGCACCAGCATGGAGGTGCCCTGGCACTGGGCGTAGTTGTCGTAACCGATCAACCGCACCAGGTGACCCGGGTTCTCCTTCTTGCAGGCCTCCACTTCGGCCAGCACGGTGTCCACCGACTGCTCGCCGAACATGGGCAGCTTCCACATGTACCAGTAGGAACCGAAGGCGTTCTCGGGCTCGCTGTGCTCGATGGCCGGGTTCCAGCCCTGGTCCACCAGATACTGGATCTGCTGGCGGATCTGCTCGTCGGTCATCTGCGGCAGGTAGGAGAAGGTTTCGTACTTCTGTTCAGCCTTGAAGCTCTGAATATCGGACATGGTGTCATCCTCTCTTGATCAGGTGGTGCGAGCGACCAGGCGCCGCCCGCGCAGGGTTCAATGAACAGGTTCGATCAGCGGTGCTGTACGTCCAGCTTGTCCACAGTGTCGAACTCGAACTTGATCTCCTTCCACGTTTCCATGGCGACCTTGAGTTCGGGGCTGTGCCCGGCTGCGGCGGTGAGGATGTCCTTGCCCTCCTTCTCCAGCTCGCGACCTTCGTTGCGGGCCTGCACACAGGCCTCCAGGGCCACACGGTTGGCGGTGGCGCCGGCTGCGTTGCCCCAGGGATGACCCAGGGTGCCGCCGCCGAACTGGAACACGGCATCGTCACCGAAGATGGAGACCAGTGCGGGCATGTGCCACACGTGGATGCCACCGGAGGCCACGGCGAAGACGCCGGGCATGGAGCCCCAGTCCTGATCGAAGAAGATGCCGCGGGAACGGTCTTCCTTGACATAGTCCTCGCGCAGCAGGTCGATCCAGCCCAGGGTGGCGTCACGGTCGCCTTCCAGCTTGCCCACCACGGTGCCGGTGTGCAGGTGGTCACCGCCCGACAGACGCAGGATCTTGGCCAGCACCCGGAAGTGGATGCCGTGGCGCGGATGACGGTCCATGACCGCGTGCATGGCGCGGTGGATGTGCAGCAGCATGCCGTTCTCGCGGCACCAGTTGGCCAGGCCGGTGTTGGCGCAGAAGCCGCCGGTGATGTAGTCGTGCATGATGATGGGGGCACCGATCTCCTTGGCGTACTCGGCGCGCTTGTACATCTCTTCCGGGGTGGGCGCGGTCACGTTCAGGTAGTGGCCCTTGCGCTCGCCGGTTTCCTGCTCCGCCTTGTCGATGGCCTCCATGACGAAGTCGAACCGCTGACGCCAGCGCATGAACGGCTGGGAGTTCACGTTCTCATCGTCCTTGGTGAAGTCCAGGCCACCGCGCAGGCATTCATAAACGGCGCGGCCGTAGTTCTTGGCGGACAGGCCCAGCTTGGGCTTGATGGTGCAGCCCAGCAGGCCGCGGCCATACTTGTTCATGATGTCGCGTTCCACCTGGATGCCGTGCGGGGGGCCACCGCAGGTCTTCACATAGGCAATGGGGAAGCGAACGTCTTCCAGACGCAGGGTACGCACGGCCTTGAAGCCGAACACGTTGCCCACCAGGGAGGTGAACACGTTGACCACCGAACCTTCCTCAAACAGGTCGATGGGGTAGGCGATGAAGGCATAGAAGCACTCATCGTCACCAGGGACGTCTTCGATCTGGTAGGCACGGCCCTTGTAGTAGTCCATGTCGGTCAGCAGGTCGGTCCACACCGTGGTCCAGGTGCCCGTGGAGGACTCGGCGGCCACGGCGGCGGCAGCCTCTTCGCGATCCACACCCGGCTGCGGGGTGATCTTGAACACCGCCAGGATGTCGGTATCGCGGGGGGTGTATTCCGGGGTCCAGTACGTCTGGCGGTAATCTTTTACACCAGCACTGTAGGTCTTGACTGCCATCGTCGACTCCTTTGGATTTTATGGTTCTGGCGCGCCCCTTGCCGGCAGAGCCGGTGTCGGGAGCTCAACAACATTTGCTTCGACGTGAGAAAGACTACAATAAGTGCGGGTATAATTAATAATCAATTGTTGTGATTGTTTGGATAACCTAAGGGTTATACCTTGAAAATGCAGAGGGGCGAGTGTCTGGCTCGCCCCTCGCGTCCCCAGGGTAGTCCCCGTGTGTGAACCGCCCCGCCTCAGGGCTTAGTTCACCCCATACTCCACCAGCAAATCCTCATCCCGCACGATCATCTGGCAGGCCAGGCGCCACTGGGGCGGGAAATCGTCCACGGACATCTGCTCGATCTCTTCGGCGGTGAGCTTGCCCAACTCCTGGAGCACGGTCTGTTCCTTCACGGTGAGGGGGCCGCCCTTGGGCTTGGTCTTGCCCAGGTGGGTGACGCGCACCAGGCAGGTGCCGCATTCGCCGTCCTGGCAGTCGAACTGAATGGGCAGCTTGTTCTCCCGGGCGATCTTGAGGATCGTTTCCGTGTGGCTGCCGGCCACGGCGTAAACGGTCTTGTCTTTGTAGTCAGGATGCGAAAAAGTGATGTTTGGCATGATAGTGATCTCCGGAATAGGGCAGGATCAGGCGGGACGAACGGTCACGTCGCCGAGGATCTGGGCCTGGCAGGCCAGGCGCTGGTGGCGGCCTGCGTTGTTCTCCTTGAGGGCCTTATGCTCCACCACCGATGGTTCGGTCAGATTGTTCCAGCCTTCCTCCACCTGCATCATGCAGGTGCCGCAGTCCCCTTCGCGGCAGCCGTAGATGATGCCTGTGCCCACCTTTTCGGAGATGTCGATGACGCGGGCGCCCACGGGGGCGTTCACGGTGAGATTGATGTCTTTAAAGGTCAGTTTGGCTCTTGCCACGGCGTGCTCTCCTCGAGTCTTGGTTGGTTTGTGTGTCGCGCGGGCCTTTGCTGCAAGAGGCATGCCGAAAAAGAAATTGATAAGTGATTGATTAGGTGCGGAAATTATTTTAATGTCCTGTGATAAATCCGACCCTTTGTGGGGTTTCGGACACCGCGACGTGGGTTAAGGAGTCTTGCATGTTGATGAAGCAACCGGATGATCGATCCCCTCATCTGTTCGAGCTGGAACAGTTGAAGGAGGCCTACCCGGAGCATGCGGGGGAGATCGACCCGCTGATCCTGCGACTCTATTTGTTGGACGCCCAACGCATGTTTGCGGAAACCGTGAACCTGCACCTGGCGGAGCCTTTGGAGGATGTGGTGGTCCTGCATGACCTGCGTCTGCCGCTGGGTGACGAGGTGGTGGAGATTGATCATCTGCTCATCAACCGCAGCCTGCAGATCACCCTGGTGGACTCCGGCTTCATGGGGGCCGAGTCGGTCAAGGTGAACCGGCTGGGCGAGGCGTTCATTCGTTCCCCGGAGAGCGACGAGTGGGTGGGTGTGCGCGCCGCCTTTCAGGAGCTTTTCGACAAGGCCGCCAAGCTGGAGCGGATACTGGATCGCGAGCGCTGGCCCAAGCGGCTGGGCATGCGCCTGGCCCACCCGGTGGAGGTGTGCGTGGTGCTGTCGGACGAGGATGAGGTGATCATCGAGAACCCCACCCGCTGGGAAGACCGGGTGATGAAGATCACCGACTTCATCCGTCATTACGAGAAGACGAAGATGAAGTTCACCCTCACTTACGGTCCGCTCAACGTGATCCAGACGGGGCTGAACCGGGTGAGCAAGGCCACTATGGAGAAGGCCGCCAAATTGATCCTGGATCTGCATGAGTTCGAGCCGGCCAACTACTCCGAACGTCTGGGGCTGGAACTGGACTTGTCCGGGTCCGACATGGATCAAAATCGCATCCTCAAACGCCATGGTCTGCCCGATGCGCTGGATGAGTTCATGCCACTGGATGAACTGCCGCGCAGCCTGGATGAGATGGCCCCCGAGGGGGAGGCGGCCTGGGAGGGGCAGACTCCGGAGAGTGAACCGGAATGGGCACCTGAGCCCGAGCCTGCTGCGCAGACGCCACCGGCGCCCGTACCCGCGACGGACGTCCAACCCCAGGATGGGGACAGTGAAATCTCTCCCGCCGAGGAGGCTCCGGCACCCGCAAGGAAGGGCAAGGGGCGAGGTAGCCGATCCGCAACGGGCAAGGCCGCCGGGGGCAAGGGCACCAAAGGGTCCAGGGCCACACAAAGCAAGACACCCCGCAAGAAGACTGCCAAGGACAAGGCTGCGAGTACTGCCAAAGCGGCCTCCAGGTCGGCATCCGGGGCAACATCCGGTGATGACTCCGCGAAGGCTCAGGATGCGGATGCCACTCAGGCCAAGCCTGCGCCGACGGAGACTCCAGGGGAGATCGCCGGGGTGGCTGATCCGAAAGAATCCGCGGTCAAGGAGGGTGCGAAGGCTGCCGCGGCCAAACCCACTGACAAGGGCACTGATCAGAGCCCCCATGAATCCTTGCCATCTTCCCGTATTGCCGCCTCATTGAAGATGAAGACGCCGCAGTTCCTGGAAATGATGGAAGAGCGGGGTTATCTGGCGCGGTCCGCGGAGGGCGGGCTGGAGTTGACCGAGAAGGGTAGGGAGCTTGGGGGGCAGGCCAAGGGCAAGGGAGGGAATCGCTCCTTCTCCTGGCCCAAGGGAATCAGGGACACGCTGAAGTAGATAGCTAAAAACTATCAATAGGATCAAAACAAGCGATTGCACTCCGCTGCACTGCGATATTAGAATGCGTCTAACTCGAAATCGCAGTGCAACCCTAAGCAACCAAGGAGCTCAATCCATGTCCCTGATCAACACCGAAGTCAAGCCGTTCAATGCCACCGCTTACCACAATGGCGAGTTCGTGCAGGTGAGCGAGGAAAGCCTCAAGGGTCAGTGGTCGGTGTTCTTCTTCTACCCCGCCGACTTCACCTTCGTGTGCCCCACCGAACTGGGTGATCTGGCCGATAACTATGAAGAGTTCAAGAAGCTGGGCGTGGAGATCTACAGCGTTTCCACCGATACTCACTTCACCCACAAGGCCTGGCATGACAGCTCCGAGACCATCAACAAGCTGCAGTACCCCATGCTGGCCGACCCGACCCTGACGATCTCCCGCAACTTCGAAGTGCTGATCGAAGACGCCGGTCTGGCCGAACGTGGCACCTTCGTGATCGATCCCGAAGGTCGCATCCAGATCATGGAGATCAACGCCGGCAACATCGGCCGCAACGCCGAAGAGCTGCTGCGCAAGGTCAAGGCTGCCCAGTACGTGGCTGCGCACCCCAACGAAGTGTGCCCGGCCAAGTGGAAGGAAGGTGAGCAGACCCTGGCTCCGTCCCTGGATCTGGTGGGCAAGATCTAACTCACGCCCCCACTGCAGATTGCAGGATCCGGCGCCCGGGTGATCACTCGCCCGGGCGTTTTTGTTTGGACACCATTACTGAGGTATCACCGGCATGCTGGACGCAAATCTCAAGACACAACTGAAAGCCTACCTGGAAAAGGTGAGTCAGCCCCTGGAGATCGTTGCCACCCTGAATGATGGCGACAAGTCACGGGAACTGAAGGGGTTGCTGGAGGACGTGACCAGTCTCACCGACAAGATCACCCTGCGCACCGATGGCCAGGATGGTCGCGCCCCCTCCTTTGCCATCAATCGACCGGGCGAGGACACCGGCATCGTCTTCGCCGGCATCCCCATGGGCCATGAGTTCACCTCCCTGGTGCTGGCCCTTTTGCAAGTGGGTGGCCACCCGCCCAAGGCCAGTGAAGAGGTGGTGGGGCAGATCCGTGCCCTGGAAGGTGAGTTGCACTTCGAGACCTACTACTCCCTGTCCTGCCAGAACTGCCCGGACGTGGTGCAGTCCCTGAACGTGATGGCCCTGCTCAACCCGAACATTCTTCACGTGGCCATCGACGGTGCCTTGTTCCAGGATGAGGTGGAAGCGCGGGAGATCATGTCCGTGCCCAGCGTCTACCTCAATGGGCAGCCCTTTGATCAGGGCCGCATGACCCTGGAGCAGATTCTGGCCAAGGTGGATACCAACGCCTCCGCCCGCGATGCCGAGAAGCTCAATGCCATGTCCGCCTTCGACGTGCTGGTGGTGGGCGGTGGCCCCGCCGGGGCCTCATCGGCCATCTATGCGGCACGCAAGGGCATCCGCACCGGTGTGGCGGCGGAGCGCTTCGGTGGGCAGGTGCTGGACACCATGTCCATCGAGAACTTCATCTCCGTGCCGCACACCGAGGGCCCCAAGCTGGCCGCGGCCCTGGAAGAACACGTGAAGGAATACGACGTGGACATCATGAACCTGCAGCGGGCCGTGAAGCTGGTGCCTGCCAAGAGTGAGAATGGGCTGCACGAGGTGGAGTTCGAGTCCGGCGCCCGCCTCAAGAGCAAGACCGTGGTCCTGGCCACCGGCGCCCGCTGGCGGGAGATGAACGTGCCCGGCGAGCAGGAATATCGCAACAAGGGTGTGGCCTATTGCCCCCACTGTGATGGCCCCCTGTACAAGGGCAAGCGCGTGGCGGTGATCGGCGGCGGCAACTCCGGTGTGGAGGCGGCCATCGATCTGGCCGGCGTGGTGGCCCATGTCACCCTGGTGGAGTTCATGACGGAACTTCGGGCCGATGCGGTGCTGCAGAAGAAGCTGCGCAGTCTGCCCAATGTGGACATCATCACCCACGCCCAGACCACCGAGGTGAACGGGGACGGCAACAAGGTGAATGGCCTGACCTACAAGGATCGGGACACCGACGAGACCAAGCGCATTGATCTGGAAGGGATCTTCGTGCAGATCGGTCTGGTGCCCAACACCGAGTGGCTGCGTGAGTCGGGTCTGGAGCTCAGTGGTCGCGGCGAGATCGTCACTGATGCCCATGGCATGACATCGATCTCTGGCGTGTTTGCTGCGGGTGATGTGACCACGGTGCCCTACAAGCAGATCGTGATCGCGGTGGGCGAGGGCGCCCGGGCGGCGCTGGGGGCCTTTGATCATTTGATTCGGCACTGATGTGAAGGAGGGGAGAGGCCTCTTCCCTCACCCCAACCCCTCTCCCCAAGGGGGAGAGGGGCTATGTTTTTCAATACGACTCGGGGGTTAATCAGGCACAAAGAGTTTCCCGGTCACCAAGGCGGTCGTCGTCCTCGCGAGCACCGCCAGGATCACAAAGGTGGTCAGGGTGAGCACGGCCCCGGCCACCAGGGTGAGGCCGATGCCTCGCATCGCGTCCAGATACTCCAGGGTGGCGATGGACATGGCCGCCAGCGGGAAGGTGTAGGCCCACCACGAGACAAAGAAGGGCACCTTCAGGAACTGCGGCGTCAGGCTGACATTCAGCACCGTGATGAACAGGCCCACATACACCAGCATGCGTACCAGCATGTCCACCTCGTGCCCCATCAGCCCCATGTAACCGATCATGCCCACGGCGGGTGGTGCGATGAGGATGAACAGGGTGGGCAGGAACTTGGCCGGCAGCGGATTGTGGAAGACGATGCGGTAGAAAACGATGGTGAACAGGATGATCCAGAAGATCATGCCGATGGAGAAGAAGAACCAGGAGGTCTCCACGAACCCCAGTTGTACGCCACCTACCGGCACCAGCAGGTTGCCCACCACCGGGATGAACCAGGCCGGGTTGATCATGTTGATCTCGTGGGACTGATTGATCCAGCGCCCGATCAGATACACCGTGGCCATGAAATGCAGGGTGGTGCCCACGGCCCAGAGCACCAGTGCCAGCGCTGGCCAGTGATCCAGCGCCGCCATACTCAGCAGCAGCAGGGAAATGCTGAAGGTGGGGAAGAAGTTCACACGGATGGGGTGCCTGAACTCCGCCACCACCTCGTCGAAGTGCCGCATGGCCTTGGCGAGATAGAGCAGGGTGATGCTCACGAAGATGGCCGCCCCCAGGATGAGCAGTGCCTCGCCGATGACGGCCGGCAGTCCCAGCACGTCGTGGGCCTTGCGCCAGGCCAGCCCCAGTCCGGTGATGCCCATCACCATGGCGAACAGGGGGATGGGCACATGCATCAGCCAGTGGCTGGGGCCGGGTGCTTCACTGGTTTGGCTGGAAGGGGATTCCATGGTGCGGGACTCCTGGTGGCATCGGTGGGTCGAGAGGGTGGCCTCGGGTCCATATTTCCTTGCGCACTATAAATAAGAAAACGCTGATATACAAATCAGAAACTGCCGAATACCGTTCCCAGGGTGATGAGGACAATCAGTGACAGGAAGGGTGCCAGCATGGCCACCATGGCCAGGTCGAAATAGGCCTGGCGGTGGGTGAGGCCGCAGATGGCCAGCAGGGTGATCACCGCGCCGTTATGGGGTAGGGTGTCCAGTCCACCGGTGGCCACGGCGGTCACCCGGTGCAGCAGTTCGGGGTCGATGCCCTGGGCCCGAGCCATCTCCATGTAGGTCTCGCCCAGCGTGGACAGGGCGATGCTCATGCCCCCCGAGGCGGAGCCGGTCATGCCGGCCAGGATGTTCACCGCAATGGCCAGAGAGATCAGGGGGTTGTCACCGCCCAGCCCCACCACCGTATCGCGGATCAACATGAAGGCGCCCAGCGAGGCGATCACGGCGCCAAATCCCACCAGACTGGCGGTGTTGAAGATGGGCAACAGCGAGGCATTGGCGCCGTTGTCCACCGATTGCTTGAGCTTGGGCAGGCGTTTCCAGTTGAAGGCGATCACCACCATCAGTGACAACACCAGGGCGGCGATCACCGACCAGATCCCCCGAACCTGCTCGATGCTGGTCTCGCCGTATATCGGCAGGGCGAGGAAGTCGGTGTCCATGCGCGGGATGATCAGGAAGGTGAACAGTAGGTTGATGGCGATCACCAGCACCAGGGGCAGCATGGCCAGGAAGACCGACGGCGGCGCGACCGGACGCTGTTCCACCGGCAGTTCCATCAGGTCAAAGCCCTCGCCTGCAGAGCGTTCGCGTAGTTCTTTGTCCGGCGTGAACTCGGCATCCGGGTGGTCCCCATAGCCCTCGTGGGCCAGTTTGCGGGCCCGATAACCGAGCCAGAGCATGCCCAGGCCGAACATGACCAGGGCCGTGATCACACCGAGCCCGGGTGCGGCAAACGGCGAGGTGCCGAAATAGGGCATGGGGATGGCGTTCTGAATGGCGGGTGTGCCCGGCAGGGCGGTCATGGTGAAGGTGAAGGCCCCCAGGGCGATGGTGGCCGGGATCAAACGCTTGGGGATGTCCGCCTGACGGAACAGGGCGGCGGCGATGGGGTAGACGGCAAAGGCCACCACGAACAGGGAAACCCCACCATAGGTCATGAGTGCGCAGGAGAGCACCACAGCCAGCATGGCCCGCTTGCTGCCCAGCCAGCGAATGATGGCGCGGGCCAGCACATCGGCGCTGCCTGAGTCCTCCATGAGCTTGCCGAAGATGGCCCCCAGCAGGAACACGGGAAAATACAGGGTGATGAAGTCGCCCGTCGCCCCCATGAAGATCTGCGTATAGCTGCCCAGTACCGGGCCGTCCTGGGTGGCCAGCACCGCAAAGGTGGCCAGCGCCGGGGCCAGTATCAACAGACTGATGCCCCGGTAGGCCAGGTACATGAGCAGGCCCAGGGCAATCAGGATGACCAGGATGTCCATCATGAGCGTGGTTCCCCTGAGGTGTCTTTGTTGCCCCCCTGATCCAGGTCCGGCGGGGCGAAGGTGTCGGTGAACAGGCCCCTGAGGTCAAAGCTGGAGCGTTGGCCCAGGTCGTCGAAGTGTTCATTCAGGAAGGCGTCGGCCCAGTTGCGGCCGCGGTCCCTCAAGTAGGTGAGGTATTCCCATTCGGCGTTGAGCTTGCTGGAGGCATCCAGGTCCTTGAGTTCCTCGTGGGCGTGGATCAGGTGTACGAAGATGTCTCGATAGCGCTCCGATTCCAGTTTTTCGGCCTCGATCAGTTGATGCAACAGCTCGATGGCGCGCAGTTCCTTGATCAGGCTGGCGTTGAAGGTGATCTCGTTGAGTCGATTGATGATGTCCCGACCGGTGCGGGGCAGTTCTTCCCGAACCATCGGGTTGATCTGCACGATGACCAGATCACGGGTGGTGGTGTCCTCCACCAGCGGGTAGAGGGCCGGATTGCCGATATAGCCGCCGTCCCAGTAAGCCTCGCCGTTGATCTCCACAGCCTGGAACATGAAGGGCAGGCAAGCGGATGCCATCACGGTGTCGACGGTGAGCTCTGGCTGGGTGAAGATGCGCCCCCGACCCGTGCGCACATTGGTGGCGGTGACGAACACCTTGAGTTCGCTGCAGTGATTGACCCGCTCGAAGTCGATCTGGGCGGCCACCAGATCCCGCAGGGGGTTGATGTTCAGCGGGTTGAGTTCGTAAGGGGAAAACTGCCGGGTGAGCTGTTCGAAGAACAGATACCCCGGGGAGTGGTCCATGCTGAAGCGGCCGCTGAGGCGATCCCAGATCGTGCGCTGGATGGGGGAGAGCCTGGCCCCGTCGCTCACGGCCTTCCAGAAGGCGGTGAGCGCATCGCGAGCCCCTTCGCGGCCGGCCCGATCCAGCCCGTCGGCCATGACCACGGCGTTCATGGCCCCGGCGCTGGTGCCGCTGACGCTGCTGATGTGGATACGGGGATCCTCCAGCAGGCGATCCAGAACCCCCCAGGTGAGCGCACCATGGGCGCCGCCCCCCTGCAGGGCAAGGTCGATGGTCTTGGAAGGGGCGCTGTTGCTCATGTCACTGGTTCCTGTGTGATCGGGCAATCATCATAGTCGGTTTGTGGCAGGCGCCAAGGGGTTCTAAAGTTCCCCCTGACCGGAATGCCTCAGCCCTAACGCGTTGGCCAGGGTGGGCCGGATGACGATGACCGCGAAGGAGGCAATGAATGCCGCGATGGGCCCATGGGCAGCCCACCAGAGGAAGAAGGCCAGTGCCAGCATGGCCACTTCCACTCCCGGCATGCGGTACACCAGGCGTTCGAGTCGGTCTTCCGGGAACCGGCGCACGCTCCACAGTGGCGACTGCTTGCGTTCCTCGTCACTCAGGGGTATGTCCCCGCGCTCATGGCTTTCGAGATCGGCGTGCAGCTTGGCGCTGATCAGGCCGATCCCGATGCAGAGGACGGACGCGCCACCCGCAGTGAGAATCATTGGTGTATTCAAGGAGGTGTTTCCTGCCATGGATGAATGATTGCCGGTTCCCGTCGGGTGAGGGTTCAGGTCACGTGCGGGGCCTGCCGCAGATACGTCTCATCGTCCAGCTGAATGAGTACGAAAGAGGCCACATCGGCCCGTGAAATCCGGGCTGCTATGGTATCGACATCCACACCGGCCTGATAATTCCCCGTGGGCGGGCCATCGAACAGTCCACCGGGGCGCACGATGGTCCAGTCCAGGGGGCTCTCCTTGAGTATTTTTTCCTGCGCCTCCTTGTCCTTCATCACGCCGCGCAGGAAGATGGCGCTGACGATCTTGAAGAACAAGGGGACCTGCTGAGCGCTTTCTCCCACGCCCATGGAACTGACCGCCACCACCCGCTGGATACCGTGGCGTTGCATGGCCTCAATGATCAGTCGGGTGCCTTCGCTACAGACGGTGGGCGGACTCTTTCGGGTGGGCCCGAGGCTGATCACCACGGCCTCGCAGCCCTCGAGCACGCGTGACACAGCGTCCGGGTCCAGTACATCCCCCTTGATGGCCACCACCTCGGGCAGATCCGGTACAGACTCTGGATTGCGCGCCAGCACCCGGCAGGAATGGCCACGCTTGACTGCCTGTTCTACCACCTGGGCACCCACACCGCGGGTACCACCAAACACTGCAATCTTCATGGCGGGCTCTCCTGGATTCCAATCCTGGTCATCGTAGCGCTTGCCAGGCCGGGACAGAAGGGGGTCACGGACCCTGGCGACGCATCGGACACGGGAGAATCGTGGGATGGGCGGCGCCTGCGGAATTTGGATGCCTGGTCATCAGGCGGGGCGTATCGAAGGGGGTTGCAGTCTGAAACACGATGCCGATCTGTGCGCCGTCTGCTCGTCGCGGGTGGCAAAAGACTTGATCTCCAGCTTTGACAAGCGTGGGGGGGAAGTGGGGGGTAATTCTTGAATTTCGGCCAAAAACAAAAAAGGCCTAGCACCTCGTCGATGCTAAGCCTTTGATTTATATGGCGCGCCCGGAAGGATTCGAACCTCCGACCACCTGGTTCGTAGCCAGGTACTCTATCCAGCTGAGCTACGGGCGCGCTGAATTGGAAGCGCGCATTATGGTCATCCTGGCCCCCCGCGTCAAGCCCAGGAGGGGAGAAATTTTCGGGTGGTTCCTTGATTTCCGCGTGTTGACCGTTTGCAGCGTGGGGGCAATACTGCCGGAAAACCACGCAAACCCTGGCGAGGAGCCACATGCCCGACCTTCCCGAGACACCGTCCACCGCTGCGCGGCCGGATCTGGACTGGAGCCAGGTCCGCGAGACCGTGATGATGCTGCAACTGGCGGTGGCGCAGATCGAGCGGACCATGCGCGATGGTAACGACTCCGTCGAAACCCTGACTGCGTCGTTCACCCATATGGTGGGAAAGACCCAGGTGATTCACGCGGCCGCCGATGGCCTGGAAGATAGCCAGGAGAAACAAAGTATCCTGGAGAACTGCAGCGCCGTGGAGTCCAGCATGTCCGACGCCATCGTGGCGTTCCAGTTTTACGACCGACTCTCCCAGCGCCTCACTCACATCGGTAACAGCCTTGAGGGGCTGGCAGAACTGGTGTCCGACTCCAGGCGGCTGTACAACCCCTATGAATGGAGTGGGCTGCAAAGCGCCATCCGTGCCAAGTACACCAACGAGGCGGATCGGGCCATGTTTGACGCCATGCTGGCCGGTGCCAGTATCGAAGAGGCCCTCAAGCACTCCGAGCCATCATCCAGGGATGACGATATCGAGTTGTTCTAGCCTTCTACCCCGGTTCGGGTGCAAACAGGGCATGGATCATGTCCGCGTCGATCGGGGGCTCATCCGCATCCCGTTTCTCATCCCCATAGACATTGTCTGCCAGCTTCTGCTTGCGGGCCTGCATGGCCAGAATCTTCTCTTCCACGGTGTTTTCCGTGATCAGCTTGTACACGAATACCGGTTTGTCCTGGCCGATGCGGTGGGCACGGTCCGTGGCTTGGGATTCCACTGCTGGATTCCACCAGGGGTCGTAGTGGATCACCGTGTCGGCCTCGGTGAGGTTCAGGCCCACGCCGCCGGCCTTGAGACTGATCAGCATGAGGTTGGCGTGACCGTTGCGGAAGATATCCAGCGCCTCCTCGCGCTTGCGGGTCTGCCCGGTGAGCTTGGAATAGCCGATATGGGACTTTTTCAATTCCTGCTCGATCAATCCCAGCATGGTGGTGAACTGGGAGAACAGCAGCACGCGGCGGCCTTCGTCCAATAGCTCCGGCAGCATCTCCATGAGCATCTGCAACTTGGCCGAAGGCGCGGAGCCGGCCTGGGCGCTGGCGGGCAGCAGGCGCGGGTCGCAGCACACCTGACGCAGCTTGAGCAGGGCGTCGAGCACCGTGATGTGGCTGCGGGCCAGGCCGCGCTTGGCGATGGCGTCGCGCACCTTCTTTTCCATGGCCAGACGGATGCTCTCGTACAGGGCGGCCTGCTTGCCGCTGATGGGGGTGCTGCGCAGTAGTTCGGTCTTGCCGGGCAGTTCCTTGGCAACGATGTCTTTGGTGCGCCGGAGCATGAAAGGGGTGGTGCGCCGGGTAAGGCGCCGGAGCTTGTCGCCATCGTTGTGTTTCTCGATGGGGGTGCGATAGGTGCGGGAGAACTGCTCCTGGCCGCCCAGAAAACCCGGCATCAGGAAATCGAACTGGGCCCATAGCTCCCCCAGGTGGTTCTCCATGGGCGTGCCGGTGAGACAGAGGCGATGGGTGGCCTTGATGCGACGCACCACCTGGGAGGCCTGGGCACGAGGATTCTTGATTTGCTGAGCCTCGTCCAGGATCAGAAAGCTGAAATCCTGGGCCAGGAGTTCCTCGCTGTCGCGGGGAAGCAGGGGGTAGGTGGTCAGTGCCAGGTCCATCCCGGGTAACTGCTCGTAATACCGTTTGCGGTCCGGCCCATGAAGGGTGAGCACCTTGAGATCCGGAGTGAACTGTTCGGCCTCCCGGCGCCAGTTGCTCATCAGACTGGTGGGCGCGACGATCAGGGCCGGGTGGTCCAGGCGACCGGCCTGTTTCTCGATGGCCAGGTGCGCCAGGGTCTGTACGGTCTTGCCCAGGCCCATGTCATCGGCCAGCACACCGCCCAACTGGTATTCCCGCAGGAACTGCAGCCAGTTCAAGCCTTGCTGCTGATAAGCGCGCAGGTCTCCCCGGAAATCCCGGGGTGGCTCGACCGGGGTGAGGGCCTCGAACTGGGTGAGACGGCGCGCCATGTGTTGCAGGTCCTGGCCACCCTGGACCTTGGCATCTCCCAGTTCCAGCAGCCGGGGCGCATCCAGGCGGGACAGGCGCAGGCTCTGCTGCCCGGGTGCCAGGTGGTCGTACAGGTCGATAATGGCCTGCAGCACGGGCTCGATCTGCTCGCGGGTCACCTGCACGTAACTTCCATCCTGCATGGGCAGGGCCAGGGTGGGTGGCAGACGCCCGGGTTGATAACTGCCGATGAGTTCGCTCACCAGGGGCAGCAGGGGCACCTTGCGACCGTCCACCTCCAGGTCGAAGTGCAGGTCGAACCAGCCGTTGCCTTCGTCCACCTGGGCGTGGACGTCCTCGGCCACATCCAGTCGCGGGATGTCCCCTTCTTCGTGATGGATGCGCCAGCCTTCTTCCTGAAGACGGGGGAGGGTCTGGTTAAGCAATTCCAGCCAGCGGGTCATGATGACCTGCTGGCTGATGCCCAGGCTTTCCAATGCGAACTGACTCGGCACGACCGGGTCTCGCACCAGGCCCTCCTGGGTGAGCCGTTCGATGCACTGTGCTTCAGTGATCACATCCCGGTGGATCTCGGCCAGTCCACCGCTCACCTTGGCGGTGACGACAGGGGTCGGGGCCAGGGGTGACAGGGGGAGGCCCTCGTAAAGGAAATTCAGATCCAGGATGGAGTGGGTCAGGTTCAGCCTGTCCACGTGAACGGTCAGTTCGGGTACCGGGGCCACGTCCTTGATCGTGCGCACGTTGAGCGCCTTGGGTCTGGGCAACTGGGGATATTGAATGGCCAGGGTTTCGCTCACCTCCTGCAGTTCCTCGGGCGAGACGAGTGGCGCATCCGGCACATAACTGAGCCAGCGTGCGTTCAGCCCCTCCGGAACCTCCAGAGCGCCCACCTCGTGGGTTTCGGGGTCCACGTACCGGGGTGGACGCAGATCCACGGGCAGGCCGCCCTTGGGCTCGGTTTGTGCGACCAACCGGAAATCCCCGTCTTGTTCAAGCCACGTCAACGCGACGGTTCGGGGCTCGCCGGGCTGCAGGGGTTGGTCGCGATCCCGTCCCCAGAAAAGCCTTCCCGTCTGCAGCATGAGATCCATGGCGATACCCCCCGCCAGATTCTGCAGTTTGATCGGCGCCTGGAAATGCATGTTGCTGATATAGAGTTGGCTCAGGATGTCCTGATCAGTGGGGTTCAGATACTCCTGGTGCATTCCGTAGGGGTTCATCAGCGTCTGCAAGCCGATTTCGCGCCCCAGGGCCGCGGTGCCGTTCTTCCGGGTCCTGGCCACACGGCAGGTCACCGCGTACTCGGTGTCCGCACCGATCTCGACCCTGTCCAGTTGATAGACCAGGAATTCGTCGCTGATACGCTCCTTGAACCCTTCCTGGCTCATTAGCGCCATCTCTTCCAGCCAGTCCGTAAAGGGCTGTTTCGCATGTGGCGCCGAATTGAGGGCCTCGCCATCCATGTAGGCCAGGCAGGCCGCCACCACATGTTTGCACTGGACCCTCACCGGGCAGTTGCAGTCCCCGAATATCCGCAGGTGTCGGGGATCTTGACCGGGCTTGATCCGCACGGTCTGGCGGTAAAACCGGCTGCCGCTACCCAGGGTTTCCGCGATGAAGTGCAGATCGTCCGGGTCGTCCCGAATGACATCCACGAAGATGACGTGGCCTTCGTAAAAGTATTTCTTTCCGCGCTGGAAGGCGCCTGGGTCGGCGTATTCTCTGATGACCTCCAGGGTCAGGGGGGGGCGACTGCGTGGTTTGGGCATGGCTTGGATCGGTCACGGGGATCAGGGGCCGCAAAGGCTAACACAGCATAGAGCCTTGATGACCCTGCGGGTTGCCCAGGATGGGGTCCACCTCAATCAGCCGCCATCAGGTTGAACGGGGGCTGTACCCATCGTCTTGCGGGCGCTTCGCGAAGCGCCCGTACAGGATGCTCTATGGGAAACGGATTGCATACCTGGCAACGTCCGGCACGCAATAGCCATGCTTGCGAAATGGTTGGTGGGGCCTCGCTCGTTCACCGTGACAGGTCGCGCCGCTCAGTCGTCGTCATCATCCTCATCGTCATCATCATCCACGACCGTGATGGGGCGGTAGATCTCCACACGGTCGCCGTCCTGGACGGGATTGTCCAGCTTGCAGAACTTGCCGAAGATCCCCACCTTCTGGGTGTCCAGGTCGATGTCCGGGAACCGTTTGAGGATGCCGGATTGCTCGATGGCCTGTTGCACGGTGGCCCCCTCGGGGAGGTCCACCTTGAGCCAGGCCCGGTCGTTGGGGTCGCTGTAGGCTACGCCGACGCGCATGGGAGTGCTCCTGTGTTGTGTTGAAAGACGACCCTCACCCCAACCCCTCTCCCGCAAGCGGGAGAGGGGCTATGTCTTTTGCTCCCCCCCTCTGGGGAGAAGCGCCGGGGATGAGGGGGGCTGCGGGTGCCCAGCCTCCATGGGGCACCGTTCGTTCAAGCCTGCGCCATCTTCACAGCCGCCGCCCGGTTTGCCAGCCGGGTATCCAACACCCGCTTGCCGGCCAGGATGAAGCCCAGGGCCAGGAAGGCGCCCGGGGGCAGGATCATCAGCAGAAAGCCGCGATATTCGGGAATCAGGGTCAGTTCCATCCAGGCAAAGCCATCCCCCAGGAGCAGTCGGGCGTCGGCGAACAAGGTGCCGCTGCCGGGGATCTCGCGCACCGCGCCGAGCACCACCAGGATGAGCGTGAAGCCCACCCCCATGGCCAGGCCGTCCACCACGGCGCGGTGCACCGGCTGGCGCGAGGCAAAGGACTCGGCGCGGCCCAGAATGGCGCAGTTGGTGACGATCAGAGGGATGAAGAGCCCAAGGGCCTTGTGCATCTCGTAGAGATAGGCGTTCATCACCAGGTCCACCAGGGTGACCAGGGCAGCGATGAGCAGGATGAATACCGGTATGCGTACCTCTGGGGTGATGATGCCCCGGAACATGGAGATGAGCAGGGCGGCGGCCACCATGACGAAGGTGGTGGCCAGGCCCATGCCCAGGCCGTTGGTGGCGGTGCCGGTGACCGCCAGCAGGGGGCACAGGGCGAGCATCTGGGCCATGACCACGTTGTTGTCCCAGATGCCGTCCCGGAACAGGCGACGGTAGTCGTCCAGTATCAGTTTGGCCGGATGGGTCATGACGTGGGCTCCTCTGGTGAGAGCAGAGCAGGGGGTGGGGTGAGGGCCGACGGAGCCGATTCATCACCGCGCTGCAGCAGGGTTGAGCGATGCTGCTCAAACAACTCCAGGCCATCGCGTACCGCGTTCACCACCACCCGAGGGGTGATGGTGGCGCCGGTGAACTGGTCAAAGATGCCGCCGTCCTTCTTCACCGCCCAGTCGTCACGAGGCGGGTCGCCAAGGCTCAGGCCGTCAAACGAGAGAATCCACGGGTCCCGGGCCACCTCGATCTTGTCCCCCAGGCCCGGGGTTTCCTTGTGCCTCAGGACCCGCACACCCAGGACCTCACCCTCCGCATCCACCCCCATCAGGATCTCGATGGGGCCCGCATAACCACGCCCCGTCACCTGGAAGGCCACCGCCGAAACGCGTCCCTCCTGCCGGGCCCGGTAGATTTCAAGGCTGGAGCCGTCGGCCCTTTGCAGCTGGTAGGTGTCCTGCTGGGGCTGATTGTCATGCACCGAGGCGGGGATGACCTGCTCCAGGGTCTGGCGGAAATCCTCTGCCTGGCGCTCGGCGATGGTGTCCCGGGTCTGCATGTCGGTGATCACCAGCACGGCGCTGGCCATCAGGGCGATGCCGCCCAGCAAGGCGGAGTGGTAGCCAACGCGCTGACGATAACTGGGCTGGGCCACGGTGGTCATGGGCGTTTCTCCGTGATGGGGGCGGCCGGGGCTGAGGCCTTCGGCTCCAGGGGCTTGCCACCGCGGGTGCGGCCATAGGTGCGCGGCCGCAGATAATGGTCAATCAGCGGGGCCAGGCCGTTCATGAGGATGATGGCGAAGGCGATACCCTCCGGATAACCGCCCCAGGTGCGGATCACGTAGATCAGCAGGCCGCAGCCGGCGCCGAAGATCAGGCGGCCGCGCATCGTGCTGGGAGAGGTGACCGGGTCGGTGGCGATGAAAAAGGCTGCCAGCATCACCCCGCCGGAAATCAGATGCAGGCCCGGACCGGCGAAGCGCTCCGGGTCGATGAGCATGAATATCGTGGCCAGACCCGCCAGGGTGCCCAGCATGGCCACCGGGATCTCCCAGCTGATGATGCGCCGGGCCATGAGTACCAACCCACCGGCCAGCAGCAGCAAGGCCGAACCCTCGCCCATGCTGGCGGGGATGAAGCCCAGCGCCTGCTGCATGGGGTCGTACACGCCGGGCAGGGTCTCGGACAGGCCCAGATCACGACTGAAGCCGGTCTGGGTCTCCCCCAGCACGGTGGCCCCGGTCATGGCGTCGGGGATGGCTGCCAGACCAAAGGTGATGGCCAGCCCTTCGATGAAGCCGGGTGAGCCTTCCGCGAACATGGGCTGGGGCGTCACCCAGGTGGTCATCTCCAGGGGGAAGGACACCAGCAGGGCCACCCGGGCCAGCATGGCCGGGTTGAACAGGTTCTGCCCCAGGCCGCCGAACACGTGCTTGCCCACCACAATGGCAAAGCCGGCCCCCAGCACGGCGATCCACCAGGGCGCCCAGGGTGGCAGGGTCAGGGCCAGCAGTAGGCCGGTGAGCAGGGCCGAGCCATCCATGAGAAAGGGCGTGACCGGGCGCTTGGCGATGCGCAGGCTGATCACCTCGAAGGCGATGGCCGCCAGCACGGTGATCAGCAAAAGGTTCAGGGCCGGCCAGCCAAACAGATACACGCCAAAGGCCGTGGCGGGCAGCAGGGCCAGGATGACCCAGCCCATCTGGGTGGTTACGCCGCCGGGTGCGTGGGTGTGGGGTCCGCTGACGGGGGTCGTGGTGGTCATGGGTCAGGCCTCCGCCTTGTCCTTGTCGTTGGTGTTGGCGGGCACGGGGGTCTCCTTGGCCTGGGCCTGCTGGGCGCGCTTCTTCTTGGCCGCCTCCCGTTCTGCCTTCTTGCGGGCTGCCGCCTCGGCCTTGGCCTTGGCTTCGGCCTCCTGGCGGGCGCGTCGTTGCTGGGCCAGTTCCTTCAACTCCTCCTGGCGACGCTGCTGCTCGCGCCGATCCCCCAGCACGCCCTTGGCATGCTGGAAGTACTGCACCAGAGGGATATGGGAGGGGCACACGTAGGAGCAGGAGCCGCAGGCCACACAGTCCATCAGCCCGTAGGCTGCGGCGCCGTCCATGTCTTCGCTACGGATGCGTGAGGCCATCTCCAGGGGCATCAGGCCGCAGGGGCAGGCGGCCACGCAGCGCCCGCAGCGGATGCAGGGCATGGGGTCGTCGATGTTGATCTCGGCAGCGGTGAGGGCGATCACACCGTTGGTGCCCTTCACCACGGGCACCTGGGCATGGGGCATGATCTGTCCCATCATCGGGCCGCCCATGAGCAGCCGTGCCGGGGTCTCACGGGTGCCACCGCAATAGGCCAGAAGTTCTTCCACCCGGGTACCCAGAGGCACCTGCAGGTTCGCGGGTCGTTGCACCGCACCGCCGCCCACGGTGACGATGCGGCTCACCAGTGGCCGGCGCATGCGCACCGCGCGGTGTACTGCGTAGGCCGTGCCCACGTTGTGCACGATCACGCCGATGTCGGCGCCCAGTTTACCGGCGGGGATCTCCCGGCCAGTCACCGCCTTGATCATGTGTTTTTCCGAGCCCATGGGGTAGCGAGTGGGCACGGAAATGGCCTCCAGATGATCCATTTCGTAGAGGTGTTCCTGGAGGGCGGCCAGGGCCTCGGGCTTGTTGTCCTCCACCACGATCAGGGTATGCCGGGCGCCCAGGGCATGGCGCATGATGCGCACGCCATCGATGACCTCCTGGGTGCGTTCCCGCATCAGGCGGTCGTCGCAGGTGAGGTAGGGTTCGCATTCGGAGCCGTTGATCACCAGGGTGTCGATGGTGTGGCGACTGCCCAGGTTGAGCTTGATGGCAGCCGGGAAGGTGGCGCCGCCCATGCCCACCACACCCGCCTCCGCGACGCGCTGGGCGATCACTTCCGGCTCCAGGTTGAGGGCGTGCTCGGGCTCGGGTTCGTCCATCCAGCAGTCGTCGCCGTCGGGTTCGATGACGATGGTCTGCACCGGCAGGCCACTGGGATGTGGGGCCGGGTGGGGTTCCACGGCCACCACCGTGCCCGAGGTGGGGGCATGCACCGCCGCCGAAACAGGTCCGCTGCCGGCGGCGATCATCTCTCCCTTGAGCACCTTTTGGCCCGTCTGCACCCGGGGCTGGGCGGCAGCCCCGATGTGCTGCTGCACTGGCACATACAGGCGCTCGGGCAAGGGCAGGGTCTGAATGGGCAGGTGACTGGTGGCCTGCTTGCGGTCTTCCGGGTGCACGCCACCCTGGAATGCCCGGCGCTTGAAGAGGAATGAGAGCATGGCGGTCACCTCAGCGGGCTTCGGGTTTGGACCAGCGCCAGGTGCGCAGGGTGGGGGTTTCGGGTACCAGCACCAGACCATTGGTGGGGCACACGTCCACGCATTTGCCACAGCCGTTGCAGGCCTCGGTGAACACCGTGTGGATCTGTCGGTTGGCCCCCATGATGGCGTCGGTGGCGCACACCTTGTAACAGCGGGTGCAACCGTTGCACTGATCCTCCTTGATGCGCGCAAAGGCGGGTGCCTCCTCCTCCATGCCCGACAGATCCACGCTCACCGAGAGCTTGTCCGCCAGTTGCTGGGCCAGGGCCTTGCCGCCCGGTGGGCAGAGGGTCACGGGGGCCTCATGGGCGGCCAGGGCCTGGGCGGCACTGGAGCAACCGGGCAGGCCGCACTGGCCGCAGTTGGTGCCCGGCAGCATGTCCTCGATCTCATCGACCAAGGGGTCTTTTTCCACCTTCAGATACTTGGCGGCCATGCCCAGGGAATAACCCAGGAGCAGACCCATGGCGGTCAGGACAACGATGGCTGCGTACATGGTGTGATCTCCTGTTCGGGGGGCGTCAGGCGAAGTCGAGGCCGGCAAACCCCATGAAGCCCAGCGACAACAGCCCGGCGACAATGAAGGCAATGGGGGCACCAGCGAAGGCCGCCGGCACATTGTTCACGGCCAGGCGCTCGCGAAGACCGGCGAAGATGACCATCACCAGGGTGAAACCCAGGGCGGCACCGAACCCGAAGGTCACGCTTTGCAGAAAACCATGACCTTCCTGGATGTTGAGCAGGGCCACGCCGAGCACGGCGCAATTGGTGGTGATCAGCGGCAGAAAGATCCCCAGCACCCGATGCAGGGCCGCGCTGGTCTTGCGGATGACCAGTTCGGTGAACTGCACTACGGCGGCGATCACCAGGATGAAGGAGAGGATGCGCAGAAAGCCCAGATCAAGGGGCGCGAGCACGAAGTACTCCAGCAGCCAGCCGGCCACCGAGGCCAGGGTGAGCACGAAGGTGGTGGCCAGGCCCATGCTCAGGGCCGTATCCAGCTTGTTGGACACGCCCATGAAGGGGCACAGCCCCAGGAACTGCACCAGCACCACGTTGTTCACCAGGGCCGTGCCCAAAAGTAGCAGCATAAACTCCGTCACGGTGTTCACCTCGCTTGGATTGAGGGGGTATTTGCATCTTGCGTGCCAAGGGGTGATGCACTCTTTAGGCGCACCCTTTATGGGGATTTGCGGCGGGCGTGCACCATGATGGTGCAGTGGGTGCTGTGAGGATCGCGACAGGCAGAGCCGCCGGTTCACCTCGATGTGAGGTAACCGACAATGCCTCCACCGGGAGCCATGGGGCCTGAGGGCAGTATTCCGAGTGGGAGGGCGGTATCAGGGTGATGTATGGCCCGGCTTTTGCATTAGTGAAAGTCACACAGCTGCATCGCCACGAGACCTCGCCATGACCCGACCCCATCACCCGTTCCAACCGGCCAACGATCACACCATTCGCGTCGGCGAGGGCGCGTTGCCGGCACGGTTGTTCTTCGAGGCGGTGGAACAATCCTCCGTGGCCATCTCCATCACCGATGCCAAGGCCAACATCCTCTATGCCAACCCGGCCTTCACCCGGGTGACCGGTTATGAGGCATCGGAAGTCATGGGTGTGAATGAATCCCTGCTGTCGGATCGTCGCACGCCCAGTCTGGTGTACGAGACCCTCTGGGGTCGTTTGCGCCAACTCAAGCCCTGGACCGGGGTGCTGGTGAATCGTCGCAAGGATGGTCGGCGCTACCTGGCGGAACTGAGCATCGCTCCGGTGCTGGATGCCCGGGGCCATCTCACCCATTACCTGGGCATGCACCGGGATGTGACCGAAATGCATCAACTGGAAGAACAGGTGCGCAATCAAAAGGCCCTGATCGAGTCCGTGGTGGATGCCGAGCCGGTGGTCATCGCCCTGCTGGACGAATCGGGCCAGGTGGTGCTGGACAACCAGGAGTACAAGAAGCTGGCGGGGGACATGCGCGGCCAGGAACCCGCCGAGGCCTTCCTCTCTGCCCTCTCCGAAAGCATGGGGGAGGCCTTTGAGAAGGCCCGCAGCAGTGGCCAGGGTTTTGTGGATCACGAGGTGCAGTTCGATCCGGGCGCGGGTCATGCGCCCCGCTGGTTCTCCTGCTCGGGTACCTGGATTCGTGAGCGGGACAGCAGCGCCGATGCCTTTTTCGAACCCCGCAAGGTGGAATATCTCATGCTCGTGGCCAAGGAGGTCACCGAGCTCAAGCGCCAGCAGGAAGAGATGCGCATGAATGCCCTGAGGGCGCTCACCGCCGAGAGCGAACTGGTGGAAAGCATGCGCGAGACCCTGACCGGCGCCGTCTACCAGATGCAGGGTCCCGTCAACATGATCGCCGCCGCCACCCAGTTGCTGGAGCGGCGCCAGGGGGAAGGCACCGCCGATCCCCTGTTGAATGTCTTGCAGGAAGCCCTGGCGTCCGGCCGTCGTGCCCTTCAGACCCTGGAGAACTGCATCCCGGAGGAGCGGGACGAGGCCATCATCCCGGTGAACCTCAATGCCCTGCTGCGGGAGGTGCTGGGCCTGTCCACCCGTCGCTTGCTCACCTCCGGAGTGGTGGTGGACTGGGATCCGGCGCCAGTGTTGCCCAATGTACTGGGTCGGGAAGGGCGCCTGCGGGGGATGTTCAAGCAATTGGTGGACAACGCCCTGGACGCCCTGGATGACAGCGGCACCGGCCGCCGGGAGATCCGCATTGCCACCCAGGCCCTGGATGATGCGGTTCAGGTGGTCATCCAGGACTCCGGGCCGGGTATCCCCGAGTCCATGCGGCTGCGGGTGTTCGAACCCTTCGTCAGCACCAAGGGCCGTGGTGGCAGCGGAGCAGGAATGGGGCTGCCCATGGTGCAGGAGGTGGTGAACCAGCACGCCGGCCTGGTGGAGGTGGACCCCACCTGCCTGGAAGGCTGCCGCATCCGCTTGCAGTTCCCCAACGCTTCACAGCGCAAACTCTGACATCACTCCAGGAACATCCATGGTGATCTCTCCTACGGCAGTCGGCACGACGCGGCGCTCGCGCGCCCAAGTGATCGAAATGCATCTGGACACGCTTTATCAGGTCAGCCAGGTGCTCAGTTGTTCATCCGGATTACAGGACATCCTCTCCGGGGTGCTGCATGTGCTGCACGAATCCTCGGACATGCGTTGCGGGATGGTGTCGCTGCTGGATCCGGGCACGGGCGAACTCATGGTAGGGGCCGCCCATACCGGCACCCGGGAAAGGGTGGACAAGGTGCGCTACCGTCCCGGCGAGGGCTTGATGGGGGTCATCCTCAAGGAGGGTGACACGGTCATGGTCGGTCGTATTGCCGATGAACCCCGGTTTCTGGACCGCATGGGGCTGTACGCCCCGGATCTGCCTTTCGTGGGCGTGCCCATCCGGGTGGGCGAAGACAACCCCATCGGCGTGCTGGCCGCGCAGCCCATTTGCGGGGATGACGGCCTGCTGGAAGAGCGCGCCCGTTTCCTGGAGATGGTGGCCAACCTGCTGGCCCAGACCGTGCGCCGCGCCTGGGATCTGGAGCAGGAGCGCCAGGCGCTGACCGATGAGCGTGACCGGCTGCGCCGCGAGGTGCGCGGCGGCTATCACCTGGACAATGTGGTGGGGCATTCCAAGGAGATGCGCCGGGTGTTCGAGCAAGTGCGTCAGGTGGCCAAGTGGCACACCACGGTGCTGGTGCGCGGCGAGACCGGCACGGGCAAGGAGCTCATCGCCAATGCCATCCACTACAACTCACCGCGGGCCAACGGTCATTTCGTCAAGCTCAACTGCGCAGCCCTGCCGGACAATCTGCTGGAGAGCGAGCTCTTCGGGCATGAGAAGGGCGCCTTCACCGGGGCTGTGTCCCAGCGCAAGGGGCGTTTTGAGCAGGCGGATGGTGGCACCATTTTCCTGGACGAGATCGGCGAGATCTCCCAGGCCTTTCAGGCCAAGCTGTTGCGGGTGTTGCAGGAGGGTGAGTTCGAGCGGGTAGGGGGCACGCGCACCCTCAAGGTGGACGTGCGGGTCATCGCCGCCACCAACCGGCCTCTGGAGGAAGAGGTGGAACGGGGGGATTTCCGTGAGGACCTGTACTACCGGCTCAATGTGATGCCCATCTTCGTGCCCGCCTTGCGCAATCGCAGCGAAGACATTCCGGATCTGGCCCGATTCCTGGTGGATAAGTTGGCCAAGGCCCAGGGTCGTCCCCTGGACATCACCGACAGTGCCATTCGCACACTCATGCGCCACGAATGGCCCGGTAATGTGCGGGAGCTGGAAAACTGCCTGGAGCGGGCCGCCATCATGAGCGAGACCGGCACCATCGACCTGGATGCCATCAACCTCACTGGCCTGGAGGACAAGCTCCCCTTGAGTCGCAAGCCGGAGCCCGAGGTGGAGGTGGACCTGGACGACCCCGACCTGGATGAGCGCGAACGGGTGATCGCCGCCCTGGAGCGGGCCGGTTGGGTGCAGGCCAAGGCGGCCCGCCTGCTGGGCATGACGCCCCGGCAGATCGCCTACCGCATTCAGACCCTCAAGATCAGGGTCAGGCAGTTCTGATTGTGCCCTTCACCACAGCCATGTCTGTGACATGTGCAACATGTTCCTGAGAGTGGGATGGTAAAGCTATAAAAATCATGAGGTTGTCTTTATTTAATTTCAGGCACGGCGTTTGCATCACTCCTCCCAAGACCAACCTTTCCCACCGCGAGACCGGCGGGCACCCTCAACGGGAGGACCGTGATGGACCTGAAAATCAAAAAGCTCAGCGACATTCCCGTCATCAAGGAGGCCGTCACTCCGCAGGGTGGCTGCTCAACCAGCGGCTGCGGCAGCGCCAACGACCCCACCCCGGAACTGCCTCAGGCCATTCGCGAGAAGATTCAGGATCACCCCTGTTACTCGGAAGAGGCCCATCACCATTTCGCCCGCATGCATGTGGCGGTGGCGCCGGCCTGCAACATCCAGTGTCATTACTGCAACCGCAAGTATGACTGCGCCAACGAATCCCGCCCCGGTGTGGTCTCTGAGGTGCTCAAGCCCCACCAGGCCGTGAAAAAGGCCCTGGCCGTGGCGGCCAGCATCCCCGAGATGACCGTGGTGGGCATCGCCGGCCCCGGGGATGGCCTGGCCAACCCCACCCGCACCTTCCAGACCTTCCGGGGCATCCGCGAGCAGGCCGACGACATCAAGCTATGTCTGTCCACCAACGGCATGGCCCTGCCAGAGCATGTGGAAGAGTTGGTGGCCCTGGGCGTGGATCACATCACCATCACCATCAACAGCATCGACCCCGAGGTGGGTGCCCGCATCCATCCCTGGGTGATCTGGAACAAGAAGCGGGTCTTCGGCGTGGAAGGGGCCCGTCTGCTCATCCAGCAGCAGCAAAAGGGCCTGGAAATGCTGGTGGAGCGTGGCGTGTTGGTGAAGGTGAACTCGGTGATGATCCCCGGCATCAATGATGAGCATCTCAAGGAGGTGTCGCGGGTGGTGAAGGCCAAGGGGGCCTTCATGCACAACATCATGCCGCTGATCTCCGAGCCGGAACACGGCACCTATTTCGGCCTCAATGGCCAGCGCGGCCCCACCCAGGCCGAGCTGACTGCCCTGCGCGATGCCTGTGGAACTGACATGAAGATGATGCGCCATTGCAGACAATGCCGCGCCGACGCCGTGGGTCGGTTGGGGGAGGACCGGGGAGCCGAGTTCACCGCTGATCGCATCGACGAGCTGGAGGTGGACTACCCGGCCGCCCGTGAACGGCGCGACCAGGTGCAGGCGGCCATACGCGAGTCCATGGGGGCCAAGCGGCTGGCCAGCACCGCTCGGGCACCCGTGGCATCGGCGACCGGCAAGGCCGCTTCCCGTCCGGTGCTGATGGCCGTGGCCACCCAGGGCGGTGGCGTGATCAATCAGCACTTCGGACATGCCCGGGAATTCCTGGTCTACCGGGCCTCGCCCGAAGGCGTGCGTTTTGAAGGCCATCGGCGCGCCGATCTCTACTGCTCCGGCCCTGATGAATGCGGTGACCGGGAGCAGGTAATGGCAAGCACGCTGCGCTCGCTGGAAGACTGCGAAGTGCTGTTGTGCTCCCGCATCGGCATCGAACCCTGGTCCACCCTGGAAGCCGCCGGCATCACTCCCAACCCCAATCACGCCATGGAGCCCATCGAGGATGCCATCCTGGCCGTCTACCGGGAGATGATGGAGTCCGGCCAGCTGGCCCCGGTGGAGGAGGGCAGCAACAGCCTGATGGCCGAAGTCTCTTGAGTCTCTCCTTGAAATCCCTCCTAAAGCCCCTCTCCCCCCCAGGGACAGAGGTTGGGGTGAGGGGAGCGCCCCACCGAGCCCAAGCCGTTTACTTCGCTCTGGCCATCGGCGACGCCCTCGGCGCCACCGTGGAATTCATGACCCCCCGGGAGATCCAGTCCCAGCACGGCATCCACAAAGACCTCACTGGCGGCGGCTGGCTTCACCTCAAACCCGGCGCCATCACTGACGACACCCAGATGAGCCTGGCACTGGGTGACGCCATCATTCAGGCGGGCGACATTCACGCGCCCACCATCGCCGAAGCCTTCAGCCAGTGGATGCGCTCCCGTCCCGTGGACATCGGTCACACGGTGCGCCGCGGCATCATCCACTATCGCCGCACCGGCGAGACCCAGGTCCCCCTGAACGACAACGACGCCGGCAATGGGGCCTGCATGCGCGTGCTTCCCATTGCGCTGGTCACCCTGGGCCAGCCCCGCGAGACGGTGAACGCCGCCTGCCGCCTGCAATCCCATATCACCCATCACCACCCCTTGTCCGACGCTGGCACCGAGTGCATCGTGGCCATGGTGCAGATGGCCCTGCAGGGCGCCGATCAGCGGGATCTGCTGCAGGGGCCGGTGAAGGCTCTCATCCAGCAGCACCCGGAATTCCACTTCCGCAAACGCCGCGAAGAGAATCCCAGCGGCTTCATCGTCCACACCCTGCGCGCCGTGTTCCAGGCCCTGTTCGACACCGACACCTTCGAGGACTGCCTGGTGGATGTGGTCAACCGGGGCGGGGACGCCGACACCACCGGCGCCATCGCCGGGATGGTGGCCGGCGCGCTCTACGGGCCGGAGGGTATACCGGAGCGCTGGGTGAAGGCGCTGGATGGGGAAGTGAAGGTTCACATCATGCGCCAGGTGCAGACAAAAAAAGAGGGTGGATTCATGCCTGACGTGCAAGCGTGAATTCACCCCTCCAAACGTGATCAGGGACGGAAGGCGATTTGCTGGACAAAGTCCACTTCATTGCTGTCGTAGGGGCGGCGCATGTCGCCGTAGCGTTCCACGTTGACGAATCCAGCGTCTTCCAGCAGGTGGGTGAGGTAGTCCTGGCGCAAGGGGTACATGTTGAGTTCGAAACGGGCGCCATCGGGGAAGACGTAGTTGAATTTGGCCAGGCTGCGGTGCAGTTCCACCGGTCCTACGTCCACGTTGTTGCCGGTGTAGCAAAAGGCGTGTTTGGAGCTGTATCCCTGGTCGAGCATGGCATCGTAGTTGCGCTGGTCGATGATCAGCATGCCGCCCGGGCGCAGGATGCGAAAGATGGCCCTGAGGGCAGTTCGACGATCTTCATGATCGAACAAATGGGTGAAGGAGTTACCCAGGCATACGGCCGCATCGAACTGCTCGGTGCCCAGGGTCTCGTCCAATGAGAGCCAGTCGATGGCCTTGGCATCGGCAAAGCTGACGCCGTAGTGCCTGGCGTTTTCCTGGGCCTTGGTCAGCATGTTTTCAGATCCATCCACAGCCGTGACTTCAAACCCGTATTGGGCCAGGGACACCGCGTTGACACCGGTCCCGGTGGCGATATCGATGACCTGCTTGGCGCCGTGGGCGTGCAGGTGACGATTGTAGAAGGCACCTTCCCGGGCCAGGCGTGCTTCCCAGCCCACCAGATCGTCCCAGTATTCGGCGAAACTGCGTGTGTATTGCGTAAAGTGAGTGCCGGTGTTCGCGTTGAGTGCCTCGGTCATATGAGAGCTCCTTGTTGGCTTGGTGTGAAATGGGAGCGCTATTGTGGGTGGATGACAGAGACCGATACAGATGCAGTTTGCGCGAATCATGAGCGGTACAGTTTTGTTACGCTGTACCGATGATGGGTGAAAAACTCTACCAGCAGGTGGCGACTCTGCTTGAGCAACAGATCGAGCAGGGCACCTATGTGGCCGGCGATCGGCTGCCAGGGCTCAGGCAACTGCGACAGCATTTTGGCGTCAGCATGGCCACCATGGTCACGGCCTGCGAGGTGCTGGAGCAGCGCGGTATCCTGGAAGCGCGTCCCCGATCCGGGTTCTATGTGTGCGGTCAGTCGGATTCGGTACCTCTCCTGGAAGAACCCTGCGACGCGTTGGAAGGGCCCAGCCTGGTCACGGGGCAGGAGCGGGTGCTGGAGTTGGTCCAGTCCCATAACGACCCGTCCATCCTGTCGCTGGGGGCTGCAGCGCCGCCTGCAGAATGTCTGCCGGTGGCCGCGCTGGACCGCAGTTTTGCCCGTGTGCGTCGCACCCGGCGTGATGGCGTCAGTGCTTATGACTTTCCACCGGGCAATCTGGAACTACGCACGCAGATCGCCCAGCGCATGGGATACGCCGGCTGTACCGTGGGTCCCGATGACATCGTCCTCACCCAGGGATGTCAGGATGCGCTCACCCTGAGTCTACGGGCGGTGGGCTCCCCCGGGGATGTGGTGGCCATCGAGTCGCCCACGTTCTACGGCATCCTCCAGGCCATCGAGTCGCTGGGGATGCGGGCCCTGGAGATCACGACGGATCCGGTGGAGGGGATGTCACCGCAGGCCCTGGAGCGAGCGTTGGATACCTGGCCGATCCGCGCCTGCGTGATGATGCCCAGTTTCGGCAATCCCCTGGGTCATCTGGCATCCGATGAGCGCAAGCAGAGGCTGGTGAACCTGCTTGCCGAGCATCAGGTGCCGCTGATCGAGGATGATGTCTACGGGGAGCTTTGCTTCAAGGGGCCGCGCCCCTGGGCGGCCAAGGCCTGGGACGCCCGGGGGAACGTGCTCTATTGCGGTAGTTTCTCCAAGACGCTGGGGGCCGGGTTGCGCGTGGGATGGGTGGCGCCGGGGCGGTATCGCGAGCGGGTCACCTATCTCAAGTACGCCACCAGCCAGGCCACGGCACCCTTGGAGACCCTGGCCGTGGCCGACTATCTGGAACGGGGAGGCTATGAGCGTTATCTGGGGCGTGCGCGGCGCTACTACCAACGACAGGTGCGACGGGTGACGGATGCGGTGCTGCATCACTTTCCACGGGGCACCCAGGTGACCCGCCCCCAGGGTGGGTTCGTGATCTGGGTAGTGCTACCCGAGGGTCACGATAGCCTGGAACTGCAGCGGCAGGCCCTGGCAGCGGGCATGAGCATCGCCCCGGGTCCGTACTTCTCCCCCAGCGGTCGCTACCGGCGTTGCCTGCGCCTCAGTTGTGCATTGCCCCAGTCGGTGGACGTTGAAACAGCGCTGTCGCGTCTTTTCAAGAACTCCCGATGAAGGGGACGGACATCTTTTCCCGGGGAGTGTTTTTTTGTGGGAGCGGGCCTGCCCGCGAGTGGTGCCGGGATTGCCACTGAAGTCCTTTCTGGCATGGGCTTCGCGACCGGGGGCTGCTCCCACGGGGGATTCTCCCGGAAAAGGTGTCTGCCCCGGTTTTGCTTTTGAAGGCGTGGCACTTTTTGTGCCTCGCTGCGAAGGTTTATACTCCCGGGCACCCGCGCTGGATGTTGACAATCTGCGGTGTCCAGCCAGACCACCCTTGACTGAGTTGCCCATGATGAACACTGATTATCGCAAGCCACTGCCAGGCACCCAGCTGGATTACTTTGACACCCGTGCGGCCGTGGAGGCCATTGCGCCGGGGGCCTACGAGAGGCTGCCCTATACCTCCCGTGTGCTGGCGGAAAATCTGGTGCGTCGTTGTGATCCGGCGCTGCTCACCGATGCCCTGAAGCAGCACATCGAACGCAAGCGGGACCTGGATTTTCCCTGGTTCCCGGCGCGGGTGGTGTGTCACGACATCCTGGGGCAGACGGCGCTGGTGGATCTGGCGGGCCTGCGCGATGCCATCGCCGAGCGGGGCGGGGATCCGGCCAAGGTGAACCCGGTGGTGCCCACGCAGCTGATTGTCGACCATTCCCTGTCGGTGGAATACGGCGGTTATGACGAGGATGCCTTCGAGAAGAACCGCGCCATCGAGGATCGCCGCAACGAGGACCGCTTCCACTTCATCGACTGGACCAAAAAGGCCTTCAAGAACGTGGACGTGATCCCGCCGGGCAACGGCATCCTGCACCAGATCAACCTGGAGCGGATGTCGCCGGTGGTCCATGCCCGCGATGGTGTGGCCTTCCCCGACACCCTGGTGGGGACCGACAGCCATACCCCCCATGTGGATGCCCTGGGCGTGCTGGCCGTGGGCGTGGGTGGCCTGGAGGCCGAGAGCGTCATGCTGGGCCGGGCCTCGTACATGCGCCTGCCGGACATCATCGGCGTGGAACTGGTGGGCAAGCGCAAGCCGGGCATCACCGCCACCGATATCGTCCTGGCCCTGACCGAGTTCCTGCGCCAGGAGAAGGTGGTCTCCGCCTATCTGGAGTTCTGTGGCGAGGGGGTGAAGGAATTGACCCTGGCCGACCGGGCCACCATCTCCAACATGACTCCGGAATTCGGCGCCACCGCCGCCATGTTCCACATCGACGAGCAGACCATCGCGTACCTCAAGCTCACCGGCCGCGACGACGAGCAGGTGAAGCTGGTGGAGACCTACGCCCGCGAGGCCGGCCTGTGGGGCGATGACCTGAAGAACGTGCAGTACGAGCGCCGGCTGCGCTTTGACCTGTCCACTGTGGTGCGCAACATGGCCGGCCCCTCCAACCCCCACAAGCGCCTGGCCACCGCCGACCTGGCGGCCCGGGGGATCTCCGGCAAGGTGGAGAACGAACCCGGCAAGATGCCCGATGGCGCCGTGATCATCGCCGCCATCACCAGCTGCACCAATACCAGCAACCCGCGCAACGTGGTGGCGGCCGGCCTGCTGGCCCGCAATGCCAACGCCCGGGGCCTGGTCCGCAAGCCCTGGGTGAAGAGCTCCTTCGCCCCCGGCTCCAAGGCCGTGCAGCTGTACATGGAGGAGGCCGGGCTGTTGCCGGAGCTGGAGAAACTGGGTTTTGGCATCGTCGCCTTTGCCTGCACCACCTGCAACGGCATGAGTGGCGCCCTGGACCCGAAGATCCAGCAGGAGGTCATCGACCGGGATCTGTATGCCACCGCCGTGCTCTCGGGCAACCGCAACTTCGACGGGCGCATCCACCCCTATGCCAAGCAGGCCTTCCTGGCCTCGCCGCCTTTGGTGGTGGCCTATGCCATCGCCGGCACCATCCGCTTTGACATCGAAAAGGATGTGCTGGGCGTGGATGCCGAGGGCAACGAGGTCACCCTCAAGGACCTGTGGCCCAGCGATGAGGAGATCGATGCCATCATCGCCAGCAGCGTCAAGCCGGAGCATTTCCGGCAGGTGTACGAGCCCATGTTCCAGGTGAAGACCGAAGCCGCCCAGGAGATCAGCCCCCTTTACGAATGGCGGCCCCAGAGCACCTACATCCGTCGCCCGCCCTACTGGGAAGGGGCCCTGGCGGGTGAGCGCGCCCTCAAGGGCATGCGTCCGTTGGCGGTGCTGGGGGACAACATCACCACCGATCACCTGTCGCCCTCCAATGCCATCCTGCTCGACAGTGCCGCCGGTGAATACCTGGCGAAGATGGGCCTGCCGGAAGAGGACTTCAACTCCTACGCCACCCACCGGGGCGATCACCTGACGGCCCAGCGGGCCACCTTCGCCAACCCCAAGCTCATCAACGAAATGGCCGTGGTGGATGGCGAGGTGAAGCAGGGCTCCCTGGCCCGCATCGAGCCGGAAGGTCAGGTCACCCGCATGTGGGAGGCCATCGAGACCTACCAGGAGCGCAAGCAACCCCTGATCATCATCGCCGGGGCCGACTACGGTCAGGGCTCCAGCCGCGACTGGGCCGCCAAGGGCGTGCGCCTGGCCGGCGTGGAGGCCATCGTCGCCGAGGGCTTCGAGCGCATTCACCGTACCAACCTGATCGGCATGGGCGTCTTGCCCCTGGAGTTCGAGGCGGGCACCACCCGCAAGACCCTGAACATCGATGGCACCGAGACCTTCGACGTGAAGGGTGAACTGGCTCCCCGGGCGAACCTCACCCTGGTGATCCATCGCAAGAACGGTGAGACGGTGGAGGTGCCGGTGACCTGCCGCCTGGATACGAAAGAAGAGGTCTCCATCTATGAAGCGGGAGGCGTGCTGCAGCGCTTTGCCAAGGACTTCCTGGAAGCGGAGAGCGCCTGATGAGCCATGTTCCCCAAGTGAAGATCCCTGCCACCTACATGCGGGGTGGCACCAGCAAGGGCGTGTTCTTCCGCCTGGATGACCTCCCCGAGGTGGCACAGACCCCGGGGGCCGCCCGGGATGCCCTGCTGCTGCGGGTGATCGGCAGCCCCGACCCCTATGGCAAGCAGATCGATGGCATGGGTGGGGGCGTCTCCAGCAACAGCAAGTCGGTGATCCTGTCGCGCAGCACCCAGCCGGATCATGACGTGGATTACCTGTTCGGTCAGGTGTCCATCGACAAGCCCTTCGTGGACTGGAGCGGCAACTGCGGCAACCTGACCGCCGCGGTGGGGGCCTTTGCCATCAGCGCCGGCCTGGTGGATGCCGGGCGCATCCCGCAGAACGGCCATGCCACGGTGCGCATCTGGCAGGTGAACATCCAGAAGACCATCATTGCCCATATCCCCATCACCGATGGGGCGGTGCAGGAGACCGGGGACTTCGAACTGGATGGGGTGACCTTCCCGGCCGCCGAGGTGCAGGTGGAGTTCATGGACCCGGCCGATGACAGCGGCGGCTCCATGTTCCCCACGGGCAACCTGGTGGACGATCTGGAGGTGCCGGGCATCGGCACCCTCAAGGCCACCATGATCAATGCCGGCATCCCCACAGTGTTCGTCAATGCCGCGGACATCGGTTACACCGGCACCGAGCTGCAGGATGACATCAATGGCGACCCCAAGGCCCTGGAGATGTTCGAGACCCTGCGGGCCCATGGGGCCCTGCGCATGGGCCTGGTGAAGTCGGTGGAGGAGGCGGCCCAGCGTCAGCACACCCCCAAGATCGCCTTCGTGGCCCCGCCCACCGACTACGTGGCCTCCAGCGGCAAGACGGTGGCGGCGGCCGACGTGGACCTGCTGGTGCGGGCCCTGTCCATGGGCAAGCTCCATCACGCCATGATGGGCACGGCGGCCGTGGCCATCGGCACGGCGGCGGCCATCCCCGGCACCCTGGTCAATCAGGCGGCCGGGGGCGTCGAGCGCACCTCGGTGCATTTCGGCCACCCTTCCGGCACCCTGCGGGTGGGTGCCGAGGCCACCCTGGAAGGCGGCGAGTGGAAGGTGGTCAAGGCCATCATGAGTCGCAGCGCCCGGGTGCTCATGGAGGGCTGGGTGCGGGTGCCGGGGGATGCCTTCTGAGCAGGCGCTCACCCAGACCACTGTCCCGGCTCACCCGGCGGGTGATGGCCTCGCCCAGCACCGAGGCCTGGGTGTAGAGCAGGGTGAAGCGGCTGCGTGAGCGGGTGATGGCGGTGTAGAGCAGTTCCCTGGTGAGCACCGGATTGGGGGCATCGGGCAGGACCAGGGCCGTGTGTTCGAACTCCGAGCCCTGGGACTTGTGCACCGTCATGGCAAACACGGTCTCCACCGCCTGCAGACGGCTGGGCAGCACCCAGCGCACCTGACCGGCCTCGCCCGGGAAGGCCACCCGCAATACCGTGCGCACCTCGCCGTTCTGGCGCACCGGTACGGGCAGGGTGATGCCGATGTCCCCGTTCATCAGGTTCAGGGTGTAGTCGTTGCGGGTGATGAGCACCGGTCGTCCGGCAAACCATTGACGCTGGGCCGGGGCGCCCGCGTCCGACTCCCCGGGAAGCAGACGGGCGGCGCGCAGCACCTGAATGATGCGGGTGTTGAGCCCGGTCACGCCCCAGGGTCCATCGCGCAGGGCGGTGAGCAACTGGAACTGCCGCTGGGCCTGAAGGATGTCGTGGGCCCAGGCATCGACCCGTGCCGACGCGTCGGGATCATCCGGGGCCTGTTCCAGTCGGTGCAGGTAGCCCGCATACCCCTCCCTGACCCGTTCATCAAAACGGGGATCGGCCTCATCATCCAGCTGAATCGCCGCCACACTGCCCAGCGGGCTGTCGGGCTCCGTGGCCGATTGTTCAAAGACCAAGCGCACCGCCGCCAGGGCGCCATCGGGATCCCGTGGGTCCTGTCCTGCATCATTCACCCGTGCCGCCAGGGCGCCAATGCCGCCCTGGTCGCTGAAGCGGTGACTGGTGCGCAGCATGGCCACCGCCTGATCCAGTGCCTGCCCGTTCGCATCCACCATCGGCTTTGGTACGTCCTGGCCACTGACCCGTGCCAGCCAGTCCCGGGTGTCGGGGGTGTAATGGGCTCGCTGCGCACGCTGGCACAGATCACCCAGCACGGCACCGGCCTCCACTGATGCCAGCTGATCCTTGTCCCCCAGCAGGATCAGTCGGGCCTCGGGGCGCAGGGCACTGAGCAGGTGCACCATCATCTCCACATCCACCATGGAGGCCTCGTCCACCACTACCACATCGGCGGCCAGGGGGTTGCCGGGATGGTGGCGAAAGCGCCGGCTATCGGGGCGGGGCCCCAGCAGCCGGTGCAGGGTCTTCACGCGGGTGGGGATCGGGCCCACTTCGCCGGTGATGCCCTCGGGCGGCGGCAGGGCATTCACCTGAGCATTGATGGATTCATTCAGGCGCGCGGCGGCCTTGCCGGTGGGCGCCGCCAGTTCGATGCGCAGGGCAGGCTGTCCCTGCACGGCCGCCAGGCGCTGCAGCAGGGCCAGCAGACGCACCACGGTGGTGGTCTTGCCGGTGCCCGGCCCCCCGGTGAGGATGAAAAAGCCGCTGCGGGCCGCCAGGGCGCAGGCCAAGCGCTGCCAGTCGGGTACTGGGGATGGTGCCTGATCGGGCACCGGCTGGAACAGGGTGTCCAGCAGCCGGGCCAGTGGCGCCTCGGGAATGGGTAGCGGCTGCTGCAGGCGGCTTTGGATGCCTTCGGCGATGCGCTGCTCATAGGCCCAGTAGCGGCGCAGGTAAAGCAGCGGACGCTCCGGGTCGCCGTCCAGCACCAGGGGGCTGGGGTCGCCCGGGTCTCGCGCATCTTCCGCCCGGCTGATGGCCGAACTGGCCCGCAGGCGTGCCGCCCAGTCTGTCAGGGTCAGCGCCCCCAGCTCCCGGGCCAAGGCAAGACGGATGTCCTGGGCCAGGGGCTGATTGTCCCGCAGGCGGGTGAGCAGGGTCTGCGGGTGATGCAGGGCCTGGGCGAGATCCAGGCACACATGGCCATGGCCATTGCGTTCGCTGGTGAGCGCAATGGCCAGCAGCACGGCGGGATCGTCCTCCGGGGCCCGGGTATGGATGAAGCGTGTCAGCGACAGATCCAGGGCACGGATGGCGCCGGCGGCGGCCCATTCGCCCAGCAGGGCCAGGGTGGGGTGGGCCGGGCGTTCCTGATGGGCCTCATGGTGGTGCTCCATCATGCAAGATCCCCCATCCGGGTGGGGTGCTGCCCCATGAAGAGGGCATCCAGGGCCTCGATCAACGCCCGGGGTGGGCGGTGGGCATGAATGCCCCGGGTCGGGCCACCGGCGCCCCGCAGGAAGGCATAGATGGCGCCGCCCATGTGCCGATCATAATCATAATCCGGCAGGCGCAGGCTCAGTTGTCGATGCAGGGCCAGCAGGTAGATCAGGTACTGCAGATCGTAACGGTGATGCAGGATGGCGTCCTCCATGGCGGCTGTGGAGTAGGACTGATCATCCGGCCCCAGCCAGTTGGATTTCCAGTCCAGGACGTAATAGCGCCCCTGGTGCTCGAAGACCAGGTCGATGAAACCCTTGAGCATGCCGTTGAGCCGGGCCGGGTCCAGCCCGGGCCGGCGCCGGCCTGGCAGGCAGTGGGCCTGGGCCAGTCGATCCAGATCCCGGGTGTTCACCCGGGTGGCAGCGAACCAGAATTCCATCTCCACCTGCAGTGACCCGGGTGCCAGGTCGGCGAGGGTCAGGGTGGTGGGCGACGATCCGGGTGCCGAGTGGAGCGTCCAGGGTGTGGTCAGATAGTTGGCCAGCCACCCCTCCAGGGGCTCGATCCAGTCGGTGAGGCCCCGAAGCTGGCAGCGCCGGGCCAGCATGTCGTGGCGCGCGTCACGGTCATGGGCAGCGGCGGCAAATCCCTGTACCGGGCCGGCGGGGCCTTCGGCACGGACCTCGGCGGCGGCCCATTCCATGATGCCGTGGAGGAAGTTGCCCACCTGGCGCCCTCGGGGCAACCCATGCAGGCCGGACAGGGCCGTGGTTGGTTGCCCACTGGGAGATCGGGCAAGCCGGGCGTGGAATGGCCACTCGGGTTCACTGTCCAGGCCTTCCTCCCGGCCCAGTTCATCGTCGGCGGTCTCTGCGGCTGGGGCAGGTTCGGGCGCCTCGTCCCCGAGCGGGCCGACGCGCAGCCCGGAATAACTGGCGATCCACCAGGGCTCGTGACGGAAATCCGGCGCCGGTCGGGCCGGATCCAGGGCGGGTCGCGGTGGCGGTGAGAGAGGCGTGTCGGCGGGCGCTGGGGCAGGCTCCACCTGGATGTGGGGCATGTCCTGGCCCAGGGTCTCAAGGGCCTGCTTCAGAGCCTCCGTGCCATCGAAGGCCTGGCCGCCATTGAGCACATGCCCCATGGCCGACTTTTCCAGCTGGATCTTGCGGGTGTTGCCGCTCTTCAGCGGGGCGATGCCCAGCCAGACGCCGTGACGGGCCCGGGTGATGGCCACATACAGCAGGCGCATGTCCTCGCTCAGGCGGTCATCGTCGGCCTCATCCCAGGCCTCGCGGTACTGGTTCCTGCCCGCCGTTTCGATATACCGGGCATCGTCCCGGCGCAGGGGAACCTGGGCCGTGCGCCCGTTCACCTCCCGCCAGCTGCAGATAAAGGGCAGCAGCACCAGGGGATATTCCAGCCCCTTGGACTTGTGGATGGTCACTACCTGGATGAGCTCCGCGTCACTCTCCAGTCGCACCAGGAATTCCTCGTCATCGGCATCCAGGTGCTCGCTCAAATGCCGGATCAGGGCCTGTTCGCCGTCCAGGCTGCGGGCGGCCTGCTGCAGCCATTCGGCCAGATGCAGCAGGTTGGTGAGCACCCGCTCGCCTTCCTCCTGCTCCAGCAACTGGCGGGGCAGCGCCTGGTCGTGCATCAGGCGGCGCAGCATGGCCAGCACGCCCTGGCGCCGCCAGATGCGCTGATAGCCGTGGAAGCGCTCCAGCTGTTCCTCCCAGGCCAGCTCATCCTCCTGCCAGCCAGCCAGGGTTTCCAGGGGCAGATCCAGGGTGTTGGTGCCCAGCGCCGCCCGCACCAGGCCCTCGTCGGTGGGGCAGGCACAGGCCCGCAGCCAGTGCAGCAGGTCGCGGGCCTCGCGGGTGCGGAATACTGAATTGCGATCGGACAGGTACACGCTGTGTATCTGCCGTGCCGCCAGTGCCTGGCGCATGACGGCGGCCTCGGTGCCGGTGCGCACCAGGATGGCGATGTCCCGGGGGCGCAGTGGCTTCCATTCGCCGTCTTTGCCATCCCCGTGGCGGAACCCGGCCTCACCCCGGCGGGCCGCCTCCAGCCACTGCACGATGCGCGAGGCGGCGGCTGCGGCCATGGCCTCCCGATAGGTGTCGGGGGCCACGGGTCCGTCGCCCGGGTCGAATAGCCAGAAGGTCATGGCGGGATGCGGGGCACCCTCCAGGATCAGGGTCTCGCTGCGGCCGTGGGCCGACACGGGCTGGTAGGGGATGGGATTTTCGGCTTCGCTGCCGGTTTCGGGCCGGAAGCGAAAGGCTCCCCGGGGATGACCCTCGGCATGGGTGAACAGCCGGTTGCAGGCTTCCACCATGCCCTGGGTGGAACGGTAGTTGGTAGCCAGGGTGTGATGCCGGCCCCGGGTAGCCTCGCGGGCGGCCAGGTAGCTGTGGATATCGGCGCCGCGAAACCCGTAGATGGCCTGCTTGGGGTCGCCGATCATGACCAGGGCGGTGGGCTCCCGGGCGTCCTGCGTGGCCGCGGCCCCATAGACCCGGTCGAAAATCCGGTACTGGATGGGGTCGGTGTCCTGGAACTCGTCGATCAGGGCCACGGGGAACTGGCGGCGCAGGGTGGCTGCCAGGTGACGGGCCGGGTCCGCGGTGTTGTCATCGCCGCCCGGGGTGAGGGCGATGTCCATCTCCCGCAGCAGGTCGTCAAAGCCCATCTGTGCCTGCTGGCGCAGTCGTCGGGTGAGTTCACGACCCACCCATTCGCTGGCATGGGCCAGGATGCAGGCCTCCAGGGTCGGTTCGGTGTGCCCATCCGCGGGCTTGAGTTCGCCGGCTGCCTGTTGCCACTGGGCGATGGCAGTGAAGGCCGGGTGGGGCATCTCCTCCTGAACCGGGGCCTTGGCCTTGAAGTGAAAGGCGCCCTGGGCAAAATTGCCCAGTCGGTTGGGGGCCGATTCACCCTCGCTCCAGGCCTGGATCTCCTTGAGCATGACGGTGAATTTCTCCGGCTGGCTGCTGCCATGGCGGGTGCCATTGAGATGAGGCTGCAGAGTCCACAAATGGCTCTCGATGGCCTCCCGGTCGGCCCGCCACTGGTCCCGGGCGGCCTGCTCCAGGGCATCCACCCGGTCCTGCCGGGCCTCATGCTCCAGGGCCTTATCCAGGGCCGGACGCAGGTCCGGACAGCGCAGGGGGTGACCCTGGAAGGAGAGCCCGGCATCCCGCTGGCGTAGCCAGGGACGCAGTTGATCATGCAGATGCTCCGGCGAGGTGATGGCCTGACGCACGCAGTGGGCCTCGGCGGCGGGCAGGGGGTAGAAATGCACCCGCCAGTAATCCCTGAGGATTTCATTGATCAGGTCGGTCTGGTCGGTGATGACCTCCCGCTGGAACAGCCCCCGGGTCTCGAAGGCATGTTCCTGCAGCATGCGTTGACACCAGCCATGGATGGTGGAGATCATGGCCTCGTCCATCCATTCGGCGGCCAGACGCAGGGTGCGGGCGCAGCCGGTCCAGCGTTCGGGGGGGTAGTCGCTGCGCAGTCGGTGCAGTGGGTTGGCGGCAGAAACGGGATCGGCGGCTGACACCTGCTGGGGGTCTGCCTCGAACCAGGTGGCTGCTTCCACCAGGCGGCTGCGAATGCGTTCCCGCAGTTCCTGGGTGGCGGCCTCGGTGAAGGTGACCACGAGGATCTCCGGTGGCATCAGCCCGCGCTCGAAGGCGGTATGTTCATCCCCATGCCCCAGCACCAGACGGGTGTAAAGCAGGGCCAGGGTGAAGGTCTTGCCTGTGCCGGCGCTGGCCTCGATAAGGCGGCTGTCGCGAAAGGCAAAGCCCAGGGGATCCAGGGTGGTGGGAGTGCTCATGGCTGAACCCCCTTGGGTGCGATCAGATGGCGATACAGCGGGTGGTAGAGGCTTTCGATGGCCCTGGCAAAGTCGGGGTCCTCGGTCAGGCGGGCGTAATCGGGCCAGAAGCGGGCGAAGACATCGTGCTCATCCCGCTCGCTGCTCAAGTGATGGCCACCTTCGTACAGCGTTCGGGAATCGGGATTCGCCCTTTCTCCTTCCGATTCGATCAGGGCCGCGAACCCGGTGCGACAGGGCAGGGGCAGGGGGCTTTGCAGGCCTTCCCGGTAGCCTTCCATGAGCTGGATCAGCACGGCCTGGGCGGCGCCGGCATCCATGGGCTGCAGGATCACCCGGCTTTGCGGGCCCAGCAGGCAGGTGGTGGTGGGGGCCTGTAGCTGGGCGGCCAGATGGGTGGGCCAATGCCGGATCAGGTGATGCCATTGGTAGTCGTCGTCCTTCTTCACCAGCCGGCTGGCCTGGAGCACCACCCGCAACCGGGCGCCCGTGGCATCCTGGCGCAGGCCGGTGAGGGTGTCCTCCAGGGTGATGCCCTGGGCCTCGACCCGGATGCCCTGCGCCGGGCAGGTGTCGGGATGGTCTGCCAGCAGAGACTGGTACTGTGCAACCGGCGGCTCCAGGTGGGTGAGCAATTCTTCCCGCCAGTGGGTGTCGAAGGGGGGCAGGGGCAACTCGCCGGCCCGGGTGAGACGCTGCGCGCTGGCGGACAGGTCCATGGCGCCCGGGCTTGGGACATGACCGTCTGGCGTCGTTCGGGTGAGGTGTTCGATCATGGCGGATCGCAGCGACCAGTTGCCCAGGCCATCCAGATGGAATGTCTCCTCGTCCTCGGCAGGGCGCTCTGCCTCCTGAAGGTACAGCCCCAGGCGCTGGCTGTAGAAATGCCGGGCCGGGTAACGCAGGAAATGACCCAGTGCTCCCAGATCGATGGGTGCGTCCAGCGTCGGCGGGGGCAGTCGGGGCCGTTGGCGCACGGCGGGCATGGGCGCCGTGTTGAGGGACTGCCATTCGTGAGCATGGGTGAACACCCGCGGGGGACGCTGCGGGTCGAAATACCGGGCACTGAAGGGTTGCAGGGGGTGCTCTGTGGTCAGGGCCCTGACCAGTTCGGTGCCCTCGCCGCCCTGGGGCGCATCTTCCCGGGGTGGCCCCAGGCGCCAGCCGGCGGCAATGTGGTCCCGCAACTGCCCCACCAGCACGGACGGGGGGCGCTCGCTGTTGTCGCGGATGCTGCGCCCCACCCAGCTGATCACCAGTCGTTCCCGGGCGGAGAGCAGGGCCTCCAGGAAGAGATAACGATCATCTTCCCGGCGGGAGCGGTCGCCGGGGCGGTAATCCCGGGCCATCAGATCGAAATCCGCCGGGCGGTGGCTGCGGGGGTAGTCGCCGTCGTTCATTCCCAGCAGCCAGATCTGCCGGAAGGGCACGGCCCGCATGGGCATCAGGGTGGCAAAGTTCACGGCACCACCCAGGAAATGCTGATTCAGGGTGGGTTCGTCCACGGCGTTCAGCAGGGTGTCGCGTACTACATCCAGGGGCAGGGGTTCCTGATCGGCGCCGGCCGCCTGGCAGTCGGTCACCCACTGCTCCAGGGCCTGACCCACAAGGGTGATGGCGCGGTGATCCGCGTCGCTGTCGATGGCGAAACAGTCTTCAACGAGCTGGAGGATCACGCTCATCCATGCCTGGGGTGGCCGGGGGGTCTGCAATGTCTGCCAGGCCTCGCCCAGGGTCTGAAGCAACTGATCCAGGGGGCCGATCATGCCGGCCTCCAGGCCGCCCACCTCGTCGTAGGGTTCCACGTCCCGCCAGGGGCCCGCGTCGTTGCTGGCAAAGCCCAGCAGCATGCGGCGCAGGCCGAACTGCCAGGTGTTCTGTTCCAGGTCGGGTGGCAGGCCCAGGTGGTTGCGCTGGCGGGCGTCCAGGCCCCAGCGGATGTTCGCACCCTGTATCCACTGGCGCAGCCGGGGCAGGTCGGCCTCTTCGATGGCAAAGCGGGCCCGAAGCGCCGGGATGTCCAGCAGATCCAGGATCTCGCTGACCGAGAAACGGGCCTGGGGCAGGTTGAGCAGACGCTCCAGGCCGATCAGCACCGGGTTGCGGTGTCGCTGACCCTGGTCGGCAATATGAAACGGGATATGTCGCGGGTCTTCCGGGCCGATGCGGCCGAACACGGCCTCGATATGGGGGGCATAGGTCTCCACATCCGGCACCATCACCAGGATGTCCCGGGGGGGCAGGGGGTGGCCCTGGTCATGGGCCTGCTGGAAGGCGTCCAGCAGTTGATCGTGAAGGATTTCCACCTCCCGCTGAGGGCCGTGGGCCACCAGGAACTCCAGGCTGCGGTCCTCGTCGGGGTCGATGCCGGTGGTCAGTTCGCGGCGCTCGTTCAGGGGGCGCAATTCCAGGATGTCGTCCTGGATCTGTTGCAGCAGGGTGCCCTGGCCCGGGGACTCGAACAGGTCGATGGACAGACTCTGGGCCTGAAAGTGGGCCTCGTACTGTTCCCGCTGGTCGTGTTCATCCAGCAGGCGGATGTAGTCCCGACCCTGCTTGCCCCAGGCCGCCAGGAGGGGGTGGCCGTGCAGGTGCATCTGATCGGGTTCCACGCCTTCGGGCACCTTGCGGGCGTTCAGGCGCCGATAGCCCCGGCGAAACAGGTCCCGACCCTCGATGATGTCTCCCCAGTAATGGCAGCTGGGATTGTGGACGAACAGCATCACCTGGCTGATGGGGGCGATGCCCTCCAGCACCTCCAGGGTCTGCCGGGGCAGGGAAGAGATGCCGAACACGATCACCCGGCGAGGGAGCCCGTGGGGGCGGTGGGATGGGCTGAAAGACCGGGAAGCCTCAAGGAAGCGCTGATGGATGGCCGCGCGGCTCTCGCCGGGGTCGTTGTCGTCCTGGGTGATGTCTTCCAGCAGGGCCCGCCACAGCAGGGGTTGCCAGCGCTGGGTTTCGGGCACGGGGTCGCGCCGGCCATCGGGGCGGATCAGGACATCCTCGCCCGCCTGCCAGGCCTGCAGCCAGTCGCTGCGATATACCTGGTACTGGTCGAACAGGTCCGCCAGGCGCATGGCGAGCTGATGGCGCCGGCGCACATCGCCGTCGGTCTGCAGAAAGCCCTGCAGGGGTTGCAGGTGATCAGCGGTGCCGGGCGCCTTTGCCAGGGCATCCAGGTCTCCCAGCATGCGATACAGTCGCCAGCCAAGGGGCGCCTTGTGGAAGGCGGAGATATCCGGCAGGTCTCCCAGCACCTGGCAGTAGGTGTTCCAGATGAACCGGGCGGGCAGGGTGACCTGCAGGGCGGCGGCGATGCCGCAGCCACCCTGCTCATCCACGGCATCCCGGGCCAGGGCGAGCTTGAGCCATTGTCCGATGCCGTTGCTCTGCACCAGGATGACCTCATCCTCCAGCGGGCGCAGCGGGTGGCTGCGCATCCAGGTGGTCATCAGGTCCCCCAGGGCTTCGAGGCGATTCCCCTGGATGAGCATGAAGCCCGTGGGCCAGGCGTCCGTGTGGGGGGCGTCCATGTCCATGGTCAAAGCAGTTCCTTCACGACCTCGTGCACGCACATGACATCCTCACGGGTGCAGTCGAACTGCCCCACCTGGACGCGGATGACCAGGCGCCCGTCATGACGGGTCTGGGTGAGGTAAACCCGCCCGTCATCATTGATGCGCTTGAGCAGGGCCTCGGTGGCGGCATCGCCCGAATCCAGGGCGAAGCTGAACAGCGACAGCTGCGGGTGGGTGACGATCTGGACGCCTGGCAGGGTGGCCAGGGTCTCGGCCAGCTCCTCGGCCCAGGCCACATGGTTGCGGATGCGCTGGCGCAGGCCCTCCAGGCCATATGCCCGCAGGGTGAACCAGATCTTCAGGGCGCGAAAGCGCCGGCCCAGGGGCACGGTCCATTCATTGAAGTCGGTCATGGACGATGACTTGCCCAGGGTCTTCAGGTACTCGGGACGCAGGCCCAGGGTGCGCACCTGAGGCGCAGGGTCGGCCAGGAACTGCACCGAACAATCGAACTGCACGCCCAGCCACTTGTGGGGGTTGAAAACGATGCTGTCGGCACCGTCGATGCCTTCCCACAGGTGGCGGTATTCCGGGCAGATCATGGCCGAACCGGCCCAGGCGGCGTCCACATGGGTGGGCAGTCCGTGCACCCGGGCCACGGCCACACCGTCGGCAATACGATCGCAGGCGCCGATCCCGGTGCCGCCCACACACAGGATGATGCCGGCGGGCAGATGGCCGGCCTCGCGATCAGCCCGGATGGCGGCATCCAGGGCCTTCATGTCCATGGCATGTCCGGCATCGGTGGGGATCTTGACCAGGTTTTCCTGGCCGATGCCGGCGATGCGCACATCCTTGTCGATGGAGGAATGTACATGCTCGGAGGCATAGAGACGCAGCGTGGGTTGCCCCTGCAGCCCCTGGGAGTTGCCCAGCCAGTTCAGCGCCTTCTCGCGCATGGTAAGGAGGGCGGAAAGGGTGGCGGTGGTGGCGCTGTCGTGCAGTGTGCCGGTGAAATGCGGGTCCAGCCCCAGGGCGTCCCGCAGCCAGCTCACCATGACCTCTTCCATCTCCGTGGCCGCCGGCGAGGTCTGCCAGAGCATGGCCTGGGCGGCCATGGCGTTGGCCAGTTGCTCGGCGAGCATGGAGGCCGGTGAGGCATTGCCGGGAAAGTAGGCGAAGAATCGCGGATGCTGCCAGTGGGTCATGGCATCGGGCACGATGCGGGCGAAGTCCTCGAAGATGGCCTCCATGGACTCGGGTTGTTCCGGCGCCTGGCCGGCTAGCTGGGCACGGGTGTCGCCGGGACGGGTCTGGGACCGCACGGGCCGCCCGCGCAGGCCCTCATGATAGTCATGGATCCAGTCCGCCGCCTGCTTGGACCAGTCCCTCAGGTCGTCATGGTTCATCGCTGAATCCTTGGCTCTTTTTCGCTGCGTTAGTGTACTGAGTCCGGGGCTGTGTTCGCCATCGTTGCCCCGGTGCCCGTTCCGGTAGATGCACGCTGGCTTGTATGGAGCAGGGCTTAGTATGATCGGGGCATGTATCCATTCCCAGTGTCAGGAAAAACGCTTCGTCGGCCAGGTGGTCCGGGTCATCGGTCGGGGCACGGGGCGGCAGCCGCTGGTCAGGAGGAGGCCCCATGGTCAGGACAGCGATAGAGCCCATGGCCTGCACGGGCCTGAGCGACTGGAAGGCCATCTGGAACCGACTGGAGCCAGGGGACAAGCATCGCGCCATGCTGTCCTTCCTTCAACGGCTGCGGGATCCCGCTTCGCGCCTGGAGATGGTCTGTGACTCCACCCTCAAGACCCTGGCGCGGCGCAAGCGTTTCCGTGTGGAGACCCTGCGGCGCATGAAGAATCCCCAATTGGCCGGTGTGCTGCTGCCAAATGCACCGGCCCTGTTCGGTGCCCGGGAGTGGACGCTGCTGTTCCTGGGGTATTTTGCCGATTACAAGTCGCCCATCATGTGCCGGTTTCTGGATCTGTGTGGCGTGCCCCACGACGAGCGCGGCTTTGTGGTGGGTGGGGATTCCCGTATTCGTGCCCCCAAGGATGTACAGGCCACCACGCAGACCCTGGTGGAGGAGTTCGGGGTGCGCGAGGTGGCCATCTACTTCTGCGTGCTCACCCAGATGGATCCGGACCTGTGGCGTTTCCTGGATCCGGTGTTGCCTGAACTGACCCTCGCCATGGAGGAAGAGGAGGCCGCCCGTGCTCACGAGGTGGTGATGGATGCCCAGGTGGCCGACAGCCTGGAGGTGTCGGAAGACTTCACCCAGCTGGATCGGGTGATCCTGGATCAGATCCTGGCCACCCTGAGCGGCGATGAACGAGCGCTCAAGCCCAACGAGCTGGTGGACCTGGTGGAATCGGTCCATGCCCTGGACACCACCCGGCAGCGGACCTATTTCCATCTGGGGTTCATGGATGCCCTGTTGCCGGAGCGGGAGACCGACGCGGCCCGTCGGGAGATGGATGACGAGCAACGCCAGTGGTATCTCTCGGGCATGCTCAGTGCACATGTGCGCCAGCGGGATGACGATGCCGTGAAGGCGGCGTTGAGCGGCCATGGTGGGGTATTCCGCAAGGCCGCCAAGACACCCGGCGGTGCCGGGGCGGGGCTCATCAACGAGGTGTATGGCTATCTGCTGGAACAGGGTTATGACCGCGAGGCCATGCAGTTGCTGCGGGGTCAGCGCTGCCATCTCAGCCCGGCCACCTTCTCCTTGATACTGGACAAGGCCACCACGGCCATCCGCGAGGGCGATCCGGCCCTGGCCAATGTGCTGCTGGTGGAGCTGCGCCAGGGGTTGCCCTATGTGCAGATGGATCCGGAAGAGCGCGAGCACATGGATACCCTTCTGGAACGTCGCCTGGGGCAGGCCTTGCAGGCCCAGGGGAACTTTATCGGCGCCCGGGAGGTTTTCGCGCGACTGATCGAAGAGGACCGGGTGGACACCCCCTGCCTTTTGGCAGATCGGGGCCTGGTAAGCGCCGGGTTTCGGTCGCTGGCGGATCTGGTGTTGCCGGAAGATCCCGAACGCTGCCGCAACACCCTGGCGCAACTGGAAAACGGCGAGACCTACTTTCGTGAGGCGGTGGCGCGATTCGAACGACGGGCCATCAATGCCCATCATGCCCTGGCGGTGCTGGAATTCCTGCGCTGGGCCGGGCCGGATGGGCAGGATGCGGTGCGCGATCGGGCCCTGGTGCATGTGAACGAGGCCCTGATCGGCATGCTGAGCGATACCGCCTCCACGGCCTACGAGCGCTTGGGGCTGCTCGGTCAATGCCGGTTCATGCAGGCGGTGCTGATGATGGCCCGCCTGGATCAGGGCTCGGCGCGGGCGGGTATGGAGTCGTGGCGGGCCATCGCGGGGGAGGCCGAACGTCTGCCTCGCTGGGGGGTGCAGCGTTTACTGGAATCTGCCGACCTGGTGGAGCCGCGTCTGGCCACGGAGATTGCCGAGTGCGTCTGGCGTCAGGGGGGCGAGTCTTCGCTGGCGATGATCGAACGGCCCGAGTGGCTGGCCGGGTCCGCGTACCTGCAGGGGGAAGTCCTCAGGCTGGCGCGCAGCAGCGGGGAGAAGTCCGGGGCGCAGCAGTGGCGCGTGTGGACGTTGCTGGTGCCGGCGGCCCTGTTGGCGGGGCATGTGGACGTGGCCCAGGAGGGACTGGATGCCATGGAGGCCCTGGCCCAGGACTCGCGTTTTTGCGAGCCCATGCTGAAATGGCTGGAGCATCCGGAGCGCCTGGATCCGGCCTGGTCGGAGGTGGAGATCCTGCGCTCCCGGTTTCGTCTGTACCGGCGCCTGGGGCGGGACCCGGAGGCCTTCGCCCAGTTACGCGCCCTGTTCTACGCCCTGCGTGACACCCGCCCCATGGAAGCGTCCCAGACACTGGATCTGTTCCGGGAGTGTGATGCCCCGGAGGCGTATTACGCCGACCTGCACCTGCCGGGCACCGCTGCAGAAGAGGATGAGGATGCCGGCGGGGAGGAGCAGTTGCGGGCGGGCGCCCCGGTGAAGGTGCTGTTCGTGGGGGGCAACGAGATCCAGGCCCGCTACACCGATGCCATCAGCCGCACCCTGGCCGAGGAGTGGCCGGGGGTGGTGGTGTCGTTTCGTCACACGGGTTGGTCGTCCAATTGGGGCCGGGATGTGGATGTGCTCAAGCGTCAGGCGGTGGATGCCGACGCGGTGGTGCTGATGACCATGATGCGCACCACCCTGGGCCGTGCCCTGCGCGAGGCCCTGAATGACCCGCCCCGACCCTGGATCCCCTGCACCGGTACGGGCAAGCAGGCGTTGCTGGAGAGCATCCGGCGCGCCGCCCGGGTGGGACTGCAGATGCAGTCGGGCCAGGCATCCGGCCCACAGGAATGACAGGTGCGGGAAGGCAGGCGGGACAGATCAAGGGACGGGCATAAGTCGCTGGAAAATCGTTATATACCATGGTAATACCTCCCCCCTTGCAATCATTCCAACAACATTGGGGTTGTTTCCCAGCATAAGAGCGATCGGGGGGAGTATGGGGAAAAAGACGGTTTCGATGGTGGCGGGCGCGCTGGCGTTGTCCATGGGGGTGGGCACGGGCGCGGCCACGGCGGACTGGGACTGGGGGGGCGATCTGCGGGTGCGGGTGACGGATCTGAAGGATATTCCCATTACGGGCCCGGCTGAGGTTGACCAGCTCTTCAATCGTAACCGCACCCGCCTGTGGGCCAGTTACCAGTTCAGCGAGGATGTGAGCTTCACGGGCCGGCTGATGAACGAGTTCCGGTTCTACGACAAGGGACGGGGGTACACCCGGGATCACGACCCTCTGGGCGAGATCGTCCCCGACCTGCTCTATGTGGACATCAACAACCTGGCAGAAGGTCGGGTGGATCTGCGCCTGGGCCGCCAGGAACTCATCTACGGCACCGGGAACATCCTTCTCAATGGTACCCCGCGGGATGGGTCCCGCAGCCTGTTCTACAACGCCATCAAGGCCAGTGTGGACCTGGGGCCCGCGCACAGCGTGGATTTGCTGGCCATCTATAACGAGGCCAAGGATTCGCTGACCATCAATCGGGAGCCGCAACTGACGTTGATCGAGCATGACGAGGCGGCGGCGGGTGTGTATGGGCGCTATGCCGGAGTGGAGGATACGCCCCTGGAGTATTACTGGATCTACAAGCAGGAGAAGAATCGCAGTTACGCGCGCCTGGGCACCCGGGCCGATGCCGACTTCCACACCGTGGGCGTGCGTGCCGCCCCGGACCGGGGCCAGTGGGCCGCCAACCTGGAACTGGCCCTGCAGCGGGGCAGCCAGGAGGATGATGATCTCAAGGGCGAACTGCTGGATGCCTCGGTCACCTTCCGGCCCGATATCTGGGGCGATACTCGCCCGGCGTTCACCGCTGGCTACTACTATCTGTCCGGTAACGACGCCGGTACCGACAATAACGAAGGCTGGCGTCCCGTGTTCTCCCGCTGGCCGCAGTTCAGCGAACTGTATGCCTATAGCTTTATCGGCAGCGAGTTCGGGGTGGCCGGCTGGAGCAATCTGAAGGCTCCCTTTGTGGGCCTGGACATGAAACCATCACCACGCACTTCCCTGAAACTTCGCTATCATCGGATGTACGCGGATGAAAAGGATGGCCCTGGCAATGGGGATTTACGGGGTGATCTGCTCACAGCAGTATTGGGCGTGAATCTGGCGGAGAATGTGCGTGGTCATCTGTGGGCCGAGTTTCTGGACCCCGGTGATTATCATGAACGAGGGGCGGGTGATGCCCATTTCCTTCGGGCCAATATCGAATACAGCTTCTAGGCCGTCGCGGCCGGGCACTCACCACTGGGCAGTGCCCGGCCTGTTGCGCTCCGTGCCGGTCGTTGCTGAAATGCACTCATGACTCTTGGTGATCCATTTCAGGATGTGCTTGTGATTCAGGATCGTCTGCCGATCCTGCACAGCACCGTGGAAGCCTTGCCGCCGAGCGAGGAACTGGCTCGCGTCAATGAGGCCAATGAGGGCCTGCTGAGGGTGTATGTCAGCCTGGACGACGCCTCTCCGCGGGTGAATGAAGAGCTCGGGAGCGAGATTTCCCATGAACTGGCCCGCATCGAGACCAAGCTCAATGTGATCCTCGAGATGCTGGGTTCACTGCTGCACACACAGGTGAAATCACCGGACCCGGTGACCATGCGGATTTCCGCCGAGGGGCTGGGGTGGGTGCAGGCAGAGCGCCTGGAACCGGGGCAGATGCTGCGCATGCATTGGCATCTTTGCCCGCAGTTCCCGCGGCCATTGGAACTCTATGGTGAGGTTGCCTCCTGTCAGGCGGTGGCGGATGGATTCGAGATTTCCGTGGGGTTTCGTGGGCTCAGCCCGTTGCTTGAGGATGGCATTCAGAAGCTGGTGTTCAGGCGACACCGCCGCAGTGTGGCCCAGTCGCGGGCCCGCTGATTCGGGCACACCTTCCGTTTGTCGGTGACATGGTACTGTATAACGCCCAACGGCCTGTCTGAGGCAGGCGTGGCGGGACATGAGTGAGGGTCTGGGTTTATCCTGCGGGCCCAGGGGTTTATTTCGGCTGATGATTTCATGGCACTTGACGATTCAAGCACACCCGACATGACTGATACGCCTCTGCCGCAGGTGCCGCAGAGCGTGATGGTGCTTGCCAACCAGCCGGAACGTATTCAGCAGCTCAGAACCGTGCTTGAATTCATGGAATGCGAACCGGTTGTCGTGCCACCGGAAGAAGTGGCCACGAGGCTTCATGCGGACACCACGTGGCTGATGCTGCTGGTCAGTGGCTGCGCGGAAGATGCCCGGGATTTCAAGCCCCTGGAGGCGCTCAAGGACCACGAGGGGCAGCCACTGCCCGTGACACTGGTCGGCGATGAGAGCGAGTTCGGCACGCTGCCTGAGTGGGTGGCTCCCCGTTTGCTGCGCCGCCTGGATTACCCGCCTCGGGTCACGCAGTGGTCGGACACCCTGCAGCGTGCCCGGCATCTGGTGGTGAATGGCGTGGATCTGAGTGGCCGGGTACGCCAGATGCTTTATCAGTCCCTGGTGGGCTGCAATCGGCACATGCAACGCATCCGTGATCACATCGAACAGGTGGCCATCACGGATGCCAACGTGCTGATCCTGGGCGAGACGGGTACCGGCAAGGAGGTGGTGGCCCGCAATATTCACAATTGTTCCGCCCGCCGGGGCAAGCCCTTCGTGGCCGTGAATTGCGGCGCCATTCCCGGGGAGCTTCTGGAGAGCGAGCTGTTTGGTCATGAGAAGGGGGCCTTCACGGGAGCCATCAGTGCGCGCCCCGGGCGTTTCGAGCTGGCCCAGGGGGGGACCCTGTTCCTGGACGAGATCGGCGACATGCCCGTGCCCATGCAGGTCAAACTGCTGCGGGTGTTGCAGGAGCGGACCTTCGAACGGGTGGGTAGTACCAAGACCCTGACCACTGATGCCCGCATCATTGCCGCCACCCACCGGGATCTGGAATCGGCCATTGAAGACGGAGGCTTTCGCGAGGATCTTTACTACCGGCTCAATGTGTTCCCCATCGAAGTACCCTCCCTGAAGGAGCGCATCGAGGACCTCCCATTATTGATCAGTGAATTGCTTCGCCGCATGGATGCTGAAGGGCGGGGTAGTGTGCGCCTGTCGCCCGGTGCGCTCCAGGTACTGGCCCGGCACGAGTGGCCGGGCAACGTGCGTGAACTGGCCAACCTCATGGAGCGCCTTGCCATCATGCACCCGGGGGGGACTGTCGAACCCATGGACCTGCCTCGCAAGTTCCGGGGTGATCTCAGTGACGATGAACTGGAAGAGGCCGGGCAGGTGGTCAATCCGTTGACGATGGCGGGTGGGGCTGCCGGCAGCATCCCGGATGAGGGGCTCGACCTCAAGGAATACATGGGCGAGCTGGAAATGCGACTGATCCGGGACGCGCTGGAGAAGTCGGGTGGCGTGGTCGCTCAGGCGGCCAAGCTTCTGTGCATGCGTCGGACGACTCTGGTGGAGCGGATGCGAAAATTTGGCATCACCCGCGCGGAAGACGCGGCGGAATCTTGACGATTTCTTTTTTGTAAATTTCAAGTCACTGATTAATAAAGATTAAATAGATTGGCATGTAACCTGCTTTAGTCCTGATAAAGGCCTGTCTCGCTCGATGTTGCTGACAGGTCACAACAGGACACGATGTGGAGCAGGTGCAATGAGTCAAATGACCCTCTTGACCACGGAACCTGATGACGAGGTTCCGGATCTGGTGGCCGAAGACCCCCGAAGTCGGGATCTCCTGGCATTGGCCCGCCGCGTTGCCGCTTCCGAAGCAACGGTGATGATCAACGGCGAATCAGGCGTGGGTAAGGAAGTCTTCGCCCGTTTTATCCATAACCACTCCTCCCGGGCAGACGGCCCCTTTGTGGCACTCAATTGTGCCGCCATCCCCGAAAACATGCTGGAGGCCATGCTCTTTGGCCATGAGCGGGGTGCCTTCACGGGCGCTTACGAATCCCGGCCGGGCAAGTTCGAACTGGCCGAGGGCGGCACGCTGCTTCTCGATGAGATTTCCGAGATGGATCACGGGCTGCAGGCCAAGTTGCTACGGGTATTGCAGGAGCGGGAGGTGGAGCGCCTGGGCGGACGTCATCCCCGTGCGGTGGATGTGCGTGTTCTGGCCACATCCAACCGCAACCTGCAGGGCGCGGTGGCCGATGGGCAGTTCCGTGAAGACCTCTACTACCGCCTGAACGTCTTTCCTCTGGTCATCCCCCCCTTGCGTGAACGCCCTGGCGACATTCTGCCGCTGGCACGGCGACTCATTCATGTGCATGGGCGTGGCATCGATCATGCGCAACTCACCCAGGCGGCGGCAGCCCGTCTCGTGGACCACCCCTGGCCTGGCAATGTGCGGGAACTGGATAACGTGATCCAGCGCGCCATGATCCTGAGAGAAGGCGTAAATATCGAAGCCGATGCCGTTCAATTCGAGGCGGGTTCGGGTATGGGCATGGGCATGGATGCACGATCGCAATCCCCTTTTGCCGGGTTGAGTGAGTCCGCGCCGGTTCCGGTGCTGCGTGATCAGCGTCTGGGAGACAACCTGCGCTCCCGCGAGGAGCAACTGATTCTGGATGCGCTGCGTGTGGAGGACGGCAGTCGCAAGGATGCCGCCGCCAGGCTGGGCATCAGTCCGCGCACGCTGCGTTACAAGCTGGCAAGGCTGCGTGAGGCGGGTGTCGCCATTCCGTGACCGCCCTCATCAGGGCAGGTGACTTGAGACGACACCAGTAGTGAATTGAATCGTGACGTGGAGGACATGGTCATGAGCGAACAGCAAATCAATCAGGTACTGCAACAGATGCGCTCGCTGGCAGCGAGTGCGGGAGTGGATGCACAGCCTGCCGTGAGTCGGGAGATACAGCCCGGCCAGCCGAATTTCCGCGCCATGCTGCGTGAGTCCCTGGATAAGGTGAGCGAGACTCAAAAGTCGAGCAACTCGCTGGCCACGCGCTTTGAACTGGGTGACCCGGATGTGGATCTGCCCCAGGTCATGGTGGCGAAACAGAAGGCCAGCGTGGCCTTCGAGGCCACCACCCAGATTCGTAATCGCCTGGTGTCCGCGTACCAGGACATCATGAACATGCAGGTCTGAGGACCGGTAGGACACCATCATGGCCACTTCACTGACCACCACACTCAATCAGCAGGTAGAAGGCTTCAACCGGCTGCCGGCGCAGAGCCAGATCGGCCTGTTGGTGGGCCTGGCCGCTGCGATTGCGCTGGTGGTGAGCCTGTTCATCTGGCTCAATCGACCCGACTACACCATCCTGTACCCAGACCTGGGGCAACGGGAAAGTGCCGAGGTGATGCAGGCCCTGGATCAGCACGGGATCAACTACCGGCTGGATCCGGTCACCGGTGCCCTGACCGTGCCCGCCGATTCGGTGCACGAGGCCCGTCTGCAAATGGCCACCGAGGGGCTGCCCCGCGCCGCTGGCTTTGGCTTCGAGCTCATGCAGGAGGATCAGGGGATCGGCACCAGTCGTCTGGTCCAGACCGCCCGTTATCACCGGGCCCTGGAAGGCGAACTGGCCCGCTCGGTGGCCACGCTATCCAGCGTGGAGGCGGCTCGCGTGCACCTGGCCATGCCCCGTGAGACGGTGTTCGTGCGCGATCGCGGACAGCCCAGCGCGTCAGTGGTGGTGACCCTGCACCCCGGGCGTACCCTGGATGAACGCCGTGTGGCCGGGATTGTCCATCTGGTGTCTTCCAGTGTGCCGGGCATGGAGCCCGAGCGGGTGACGGTGGTGGACCAGCGGGGACGTCTGTTGACCCAGCATGGCGAGGATGACGGCATGACGTTGTCCACCCGCAACATGGAGTTCACCCGTTTGATGGAAGAGAATCTGTCGCAGCGGGTGATGGATATCATTGCACCGATCGTCGGCGAAGACGGCGTGCGCGCCCGGGTGTCCGCGGATCTGGACTTCTCCAGGATTGAACGCACAATCGAGAACTACGACCCGGAGCTCACAGCACTGCGCAGCGAGCAGTTCTCGGAAGAGGATACCCGCGGTGCGCCGGGGGGGGCCATGGGCATTCCGGGCGCGCTGGTCAACCAGCCCCCGGGCGGCGGTGAATTGGGCGCCGAGGGTGAAGGGGTCATGGAGCCTGGCATGGAAATGCCCGGTTCATCGCGGCGCAGTGGCACGCGAAACTATGAGGTGGACCGCACCATCAGTCACGTGCGCGAGGCACCCGGTACGGTGCGGCGCCTGTCGGTGGCCGTGGTGGTCGACTTTCAGGAGCGGATGAACGAAGAAGGTGAGATGGTGCGTGAGCCCGTGCCGCCGGAGGAGTTGGCGCGCATTGAGGGGTTGGTGCAGCGGGCGGTCGGTTTTGACGCCCGGCGCGGTGATAGTGTTAATGTGATCAGTGCACCATTCCGGGTGGAACCGGAGCCCGAGCCGCTGCCCGAGCCGCCCATCTGGGAGCAGGCCTGGGCACAGGAACTGGCCCGCACGGCATTGTTGGCTCTGGTGGGACTGCTGGCCATCCTTCTGGTGGTGCGGCCCTTGCTCAGGCAGCTGGCTGCCCAGGGCGCCGCCGGAAAAGAGGAAGACGAAGAGGCCAGGGCTGCGGCCGAAGGCGAGGGCGAAGTGGGTGAGGATCAACTCAGCCTGACCAGCCAGGGGGATGAGCCCATGGCACTGCCCGGCAAGGGGCCGAGAGACTATGAAACGAACCTGGAACGGGTGCGTGAATTGATCAAGGATGATCCCAAACTGGTGGCTCAAGTGGTGAAGAACTGGGTGGCGGAAGATGGAGCCTAAAAGCAAACTGAGTGGTCCGGATCGTGCCGCGGTCTTTCTGATGAGCCTCGGCGAGGAGGCGGCGGCGGAAGTGCTTCGGCACATGGGTCCCAAGGAGGTCCAGAGTGTCGGTACCGCCATGGCCTCACTCACCAACGTCTCCAAGTCGGACGTGGCACAGGTGATTGATGATTTTGTCGCCACGGTGGATGAACAGACGGCCCTGGGCATGGGGTCTGACGACTACATCCGCAACGTGCTCACCTGGGCGCTGGGCAAGGATAAGGCCGATGGCGTCATTGACCGCATCCTGCTGGGGCGTAACTCCAAGGGCCTTGAATCCCTCAAGTGGATGGATCCGCGTGCAGTCGCCGAGGTGATCCGTCTGGAGCACCCGCAGATCATCGCCATCGTGCTGTCGTATCTGGATCCCGATCATGCGGCCGCTGTGCTGTCCTTCCTGCCGGAACGGACGCAGCCGGACATCCTCATGCGCATTGCCACACTCGATGGCGTGCAGCCTTCCGCCCTGCAGGAACTGGACGAGATCCTGGAGCGACAGTTCGCCGGCAACATGAACGTCAAGTCTTCCAGTGTGGGCGGCGTCAAGAGCGCTGCCACCATCCTCAATTTCATGGATTCCTCCAAGGAAGGCTCCATCCTGGACAAGGTCCGGGATGTGGATGAGTCCTTGAGTCAGAAGATTCAGGATCTCATGTTCGTCTTCGCCAACCTGGCGGATCTGGACGACCGCAGCATCCAGTCCCTGCTCAGAGAGCTGTCGACGGACTCCCTGGTGATGGCCCTGAAGGGCGCCGACGAGACCGTGAAGGACAGGATCTTCAAGAATATGTCCAAGCGGGCAGGCGAGATGCTGCAGGACGATCTCGAGGCCAAGGGACCGGTACGCCTGAGCGAAGTGGAGGCGGCCCAGAAGGAGATCCTTGGCATTGCTCGCCGCATGGCCGAGTCCGGCGAGATCGTCCTTGGCAACAAGGGCTCCGAGCAGATGGTGTAAGGAGGCAAGAGCATGGGCGGCAACGAGCGCGTGATTCCCCAGGCCCAGGCGGGCCTGGCCCAGTTGTGGAAGATTCCCGAGGTGGGGGATCCTTCTGCGGAGCCCGAACCAGAGGCCCAGGCCGGCGCAGAGACCGAATCCACGGAGGAAGTCGAACTCACGTTGCCCACCGCGGAGCGTATCCGTGAGATTGAGGATCAGGCCTATCAGGCTGGATTCGAGCGGGGACGAGAGGCGGGTTATGAGGAGGGGCTGAACACCGGACGCGAGATGGGGTACAAGGACGGCGAAGCCAAGGGTGTGAAAGCGGGCGAGAAGATCATCGAGCAACGGACGAAGGCCTGGGATCGGTTGCTCCAGGGTCTGGTCAGTCCCTACGAGGAACTGGACGCCGTGATCGAGGATGAACTGGCACAACTGGCCATCGCCGTGGCGAGGCAGTTGGTGCGTCGTGAATTACGCACGGACCCATCGGCCATCGTGGCGGTATTGCGCGAAGCGCTGGGGGCACTGCCCAGCGCGGATCGCAAGGTCAGGCTGTATCTGCATCCTCAGGATGCCAGGCTGGTCAAGGAGGCATTGCATCTCAACGACCTGGAACGGCCCTGGTCCGTGGTGGAGGACCCCACGCTCAGTCGTGGTGGCGTCAAGGTGGAGACGGATACCTCGCGGGTGGATGCCAGTCTGGAATCGAGGCTCAATGCGGTGATTGCGTCCCTGTGGGGCGGTGAGCGTCGCAGCGATAGCCTTGAGGTTGAGGCGGTGGGAGAACACCCCGCCGAGGTGAGGGCGTCTGAGTCAGCCTCCGGAGAGGGGCATGGGTGAGGCCTCCGTCATTCCCCGGTCAATTGCCACCCAGGCCCGGGTTGCACGGCTCGAGGCGCGGCTGAAGCGCTACCGGGGGCGTCTTGAACACGCCCGCCCGGTGGTGGCCGAGGGGCGCCTGGTGCGCATGGTGGGACTGACCCTGGAAGCAGAGGGGTGTCAGGTTTCCGTCGGTGGCCGCTGTCGGGTCGTCAGCCTGGATGATCATGAAGTCGAGGCCGAGGTGGTGGGATTCTCCGGCGAGCGGACCTACCTGATGCCGGTGGGCGATGTCAGCGGCCTGACACCGGGGGCCCGTGTGATCCCCACACGCCATGCTCGCGAGACGCTGGTGGGAGAGGCCCTGCTGGGCCGGGTACTGGATGGCTCGGGTCGCCCCCTGGACGGCGCGGGGGTACCGCAATGCGATGACCATGTATCGTTGCATGGCCGGCCCATCAACCCGCTGGCCCGGGAACCCATCCATGAGCCGCTGGATGTGGGGATCCGTGCCATCAACGGCCTGCTCACCGTGGGGCGGGGCCAGCGCATGGGGCTTTTCGCCGGCAGTGGTGTGGGCAAGAGTGTGCTGCTGGGCATGATGACCCGTTACACCGCGGCAGACATCACCGTGGTGGGCCTGATCGGTGAGCGTGGGCGTGAGGTGAACGAGTTCGTCCAGAAGATCCTGGGACCGGAGGGCATGGCCCGGGCGGTGGTGGTGGCGGTACCTGCGGATCACCCACCCTTGATGCGCCTGCATGGAGCCATGCTGGCCACCAGCATTGCCGAGTATTTCCGCGACAAGGGGCATAACGTGCTGCTGCTGATGGATTCGCTGACGCGTTTCGCCCAGGCCCAGCGGGAGATCTCCCTGGCCATTGGCGAACCCCCTGCCACCAAGGGCTACACCCCCTCGGTCTTTGCCCGTCTGCCGCAGTTGGTGGAACGCGCTGGCAATGGGGATCGGGGCTCAGGCTCGATCACCGCATTCTACACCGTGCTGGCGGAGGGCGATGACACCAATGACCCGATCTCCGACGCGGCCCGGGCCATCCTGGATGGGCACGTGGTGCTCTCCCGGCGTATTGCCGATACGGGACGATACCCGGCCATCGATGTGGAGGCCTCCGTATCGCGGGTGATGAACGATATCGTCGACCCGGGGCATGTGCAGGCCGCCCGCCAATTCAAGCAACTTTATTCACAATATCAGCAAAACCGCGACCTGATCAGCGTGGGGGCCTATCAAAAAGGGTCCGATCCCCGCGTTGACGAGGCGATTGCCCTGTTTCCCCGTCTGGAGCGTTTTCTGCAGCAGGACCTGCGGGAGGCCGTGAACTTCAAGAAGAGCCTGAGGGCACTGGAAGATCTGGTCTCCAGACGGGAATCGGCGCAGGCAGAGAAACCCGTCCAGCAGGCCGCCCCTGCCGGTCGCGCAACGTCGTCGTGAGGTGAGATCCAATGAATCGATCCAAGCGTATGGAACCTGTGGCCCGTCTGGCCGACACCCGACAGCAGAAGGCGGCGCGTCAGTTGGGGGACTGGCAGAAGACCCTGGAAGATCGCCTCGCCAGGCTGGATGAATTGAGCGGGTATCGCGATGAATATGCCCAGCGATTCGAGTCCAGCACGTCGGTTCCGCTCAATGGCTTGGGACTGCAGGACTACCGATTATTTCTGTCACGGCTGAATCAGGCCATCGAGCAACAGATGAAACTGGTGCAGGCGGCGAGGGCAGAGCTGGAACGCAGTCGCGGTCAGTGGGTCGAGGCCCGGGGGCGCACGGAGGCGATCAACCGCGTGGTTGAACGGTTTGAGGTCGAGGAGCGTCATGAGATGGACCGGCGGGAGCAGGCCGAGCAGGATGATCGCAATGTGCAGCGCAAACCTGATTTGTAGGACGGCACGTTTCTTGACTGTCAATTGATCCAGAGTGGCCATCACATAGGTATCCCGTCATGGATATGCCCATCATGCAATTCCCCCTGCCAATGCGGGGCTCCGGAGAAGGCGGTCTGGCGCAATTCGTCAAGGAATTGCCGCCTGAACTTCAGGAAGAGCTGGCCGAGGGAGGTAACTTCTGGGAGAGTCTTTTGCTGCATTTTCAGGCGCTGGAAGCGGATCTGCCGGGTGAACTCGGCGATCACTTGCCGGACGGTTTGATGTTGCCGACCGATCTGGATGCCGACAAGCTAAGGGCGCTGATGGAGGAGCAGGGCGAGGCCGACGCACAGGGTCTGTTCGCCATGCTCCATGCCTTGAGGGGCGAAGAACTGCCAGCACACGGCCAGGTGTTGCCGCTACAGACAGGGGAGCAGGACACTCGCCCCAACCTCCTGACCGCCGCCATGGCACAGGTATGGCGAGGGGGTGTTGAGGGTCAGGCTCAGCCACAGACGTCGGTTCCGATGCAGTCCACGGCGCAGATGCAGTCCATCGAGACCCTGCTGGCACGTGCCATCCCTCAGGCGGAGGGGACAGGCCGTGAGGGGCTGTCCGTGCAGATGGCGGGGGATGTATCACTGGGGCTGCAGCCTGCGTCCCAGCAGCAGTCGGGGCTGCGGGTCATGAGTCTGGATGTGCCCATGTCGCAACCCAAATGGAATGAGGCGGTGAGCAACCGGGTGCTATGGATGGTGAACCAGAATGTGCAGGGGGCCGAACTGCGCCTGAATCCACCCCACCTGGGGCCGTTGGAGATCCGCGTGTCCATGGAGGGCGATCGCGCCAATGTGCAGTTCCTGGCGGCCCATGCGGTCACCCGGGATGCCCTGGACGCCGCCATGCCCCGGTTGCGGGAAATGTTTGCGGAAAACGGCGTGCAACTGGGTAATGTGGATGTCTCGCACCGGGAAGCTGGCGATGGGCGGCAGTCCAGTCAGGAGGAGGGTCAGGGAACTGGCATGACCCAGGCCGAGGGCGGAGCCGGGGGCGAGATTCAGGACGGCGGTATCTCGGGGAGGCCATCGGGTCTGCTGGATGCCTATGCCTGAAATATGGTCGCTCCGGAGCCGATGCGTGCTGTGTGACCTGTGAATGAGGATGATGTCCGCGCCAGGGCAAGGACAAGAACCAAAACGGAGTAACAGGATATGTTGAACAACGTTCGCATCGGTACCCGCCTGCTGGTGGGAGTGGCTGCGGTGCTCCTGGTCACCCTGGGCCTGGTCATCCCCACAGCGCTTAATGCCATCAGCCAGATCACGGAGCGCGCCCAGTTGAGGCAACTGCAGGATCTGTTCATGGCGCTGCAGGCCTCCGTGGAGGAGACGAGTCTGCGGGCGCAGACCCAGGCCGAGGTGGTCGCCAGTCAGCCGCATGTGCAGCGGGCCTTTGCCGAGCGGAACCGAGAGGCGTTGACGGAACTCACCTTGCCCATCTTCGAACGGATGCGTGATGAATATGACGCGGTTCAGTTCCAGTTCCTGACGGCTCCCGCCACCTCCTTCCTGCGCCTGCACATGCTGGATCGCCATGGTGATGATCTGCGCAGCATGCGCGAGACCGTGGTTCAGGCCAATCGCCAGGGGCGCCCCGTGCGAGGACTCGAGCGCGGTGTGGCGGGTCTGGGTGTACGTGGCGTGACACCGGTTCGCCATCAGGGTGAGTCGGTGGGGGTGGTGGAGTTCGGACTCTCCTTCGGAGACCCCTTTTTCCAGGACTTCACCGAGCAATACGGTGTTCGTGCGGCCCTGCATATCCCCACTGACCGAGGCTTCGAGACCTTTGCCGGTACCATCGGTGGCCCAGCCCGCTTCCGCGAGGATCATCTGGATCGGGTGATGGGGGGCGACACCCTTCTGCAAACCATGGAGCATCAGGGGCAGGCCGTCGCCCTCTACGCAGGCTCGGTCCTGGATTTTGCCGGCCGCCCGGTGGGTGTGCTGGAAGTGATGATCGACCGCAGTGATTACGTGGCCGAGTATCGTCAGGCGTTGATGGGGGTCCTGGGTATTGGGGCACTGGTCATGCTGGGTGGGCTGCTGGCGGCCTGGTTCATCGCCCGTGGCATTGTGGTACCGCTCAGACTCACCGCCCAGCGCATGGATGAGATCGCTCAGGGGGACGGTGATCTCACACAGCGTCTGCCCGCCGAGGGGCGCAATGAACTGGCACAGCTTTCCCAATCCTTCAATGGTTTTGTGGACAAGATTCATCAGTTGGTGCGCCAGATCGTTGGCGCCTCAACCCAGGTGGCCGCTGCGGCAGAGCAACTCTCGGCAACCACCGAAGAGACGGTTCAGCAGATCAAGCGTCAGCAAAGTGAATCGGATCAGGTGGCCACCGCCATGAACGAGATGGCCGCCACGGTCCAGGATGTGGCCCGCAACGCCTCCGAGGCGGCCCAGGCGGCGACCGGAACGAACCAGGAGGCACATGCCGGCAATGACGTGGTGAACCGGACGATTGAGGCCATCGAGACGCTGGCCAATGAGGTGGAGAATGCGGCTCAGGCCATCGAGCGGGTGTCGCACCAAAGCGATGAGATAGGCAAGGTGCTGGATGTGATCCGCGATGTGGCCGAGCAGACCAATCTGCTGGCCCTGAATGCGGCCATTGAAGCGGCTCGCGCCGGTGAACAGGGGCGTGGCTTCGCCGTGGTGGCCGACGAGGTGCGCACGCTGGCCAGCCGCACACAGGAATCCACCAACGACATCCGTGGCATCATCGAGAGTCTCCAGGCGGGTACTCATGAGGCAGTGCAGACCATGACGACCAGCCGCGCCAAGGCACGCGACAGCGTGGAACAGGCTGCGTCGGCGGGCCAGAGCCTGCGGTCCATCAATCAGTCCGTCGGGACCATCAACGATATGAACGCGCAGATCGCCAGTGCCGCCGAGGAGCAGTCTGCGGTGGCGGAGGAAATCAATCGCAATATCAATAACATCAGCCATGCCGTTGAACAGACGGCAACAGGATCGGACCAGATTGCCCGCGCCAGCGAGGAACTGGCTCGCCTGGCGGCCGACCTCCAATCTTCGGTAGGTCGCTTCAGGATATGACCATGACGAGTTGACCGATCTGGCATGAGGGCGGTTAATTCGCCATCATGTCGGCACAAGCATCGTCACTTCGTTAGACTCCCCCAGGTTTGACACGCCCCCTGCTTCCCGCGGAGCAGGGGGCGTGTTTGCGTCTATGGCATCTGTCAAAATTATGGCGCAATGCTGGGTGGGTGAATTTCAAGACTATGATTAATCAATGATTTTCCGGGGATTTCGTGTGTGGCATGTGCCTTGCATCAGCCCCGATAGAGGGAGACCGTCCGATGGCCAAGAAACCTGAAAAAAGCAAGCTCGACCTGAATCCCAATGCCGGCAAGAGCGGTGGCAAGGGGGGCGCCTTGAAATTGATCCTGATCGTGTTGGTGACCTTCGTGGTGGCCGCTGCGGTGGGAGGGGGCGCCGCCTGGTATTTCCTGGTGATGCAAGCGGATCGTCCATCAGCAGAGCAGACCGTTGTGGCCGAGCCGCAATACCTGCCGCTGGAACCACCGCTGGTGGTGAATTTCTCCGGTTCGGAGCGCATCCGGTTTGCACAGGTGGGCATTGTGGTGATGGCACGCAGTGAAGACGTCTTTACGGGCGTGGAGCGACACATGCCGGTGATACGCAACAACCTCATGCTGCTGCTGAGCCAGAAGACCTATGACCAATTGGTCACTCCTGAGGGCAAGGAGGCGTTGCGCGCCGAGGTACTGGAAGAGATTCGCGGTGTGCTGGAGCAGCGCGGGGCGCCCTCGAACGTGGAAGCGATCTATTTCAATAACCTGGTGATGCAGTGAGGCTGGGCCATGCCGACCAATGATGTTCTTTCCCAGGACGAGATTGATGCCCTTTTGCACGGGGTCGATAGCGGGGCGGTGGAAACCGAGGAGGATTTCCTGGCCCATGACGGGGTGGCACGTGGTTATGACCTGACCACCCAGGACCGCATCGTGCGGGGTCGGATGCCGACCCTGGACATGATCAACGAACGCTTCGCCCGCTACATGCGTATCGGCATGTTCGAACTGCTGCGCCGGTCTGCCGAGATCTCGGTACTCGGCATCAAGATGATGAAATTCGGGGAGTACGTCCATTCGCTTTACCTGCCCACCAGTCTGAACATGGTTCGCGTCAAGCCCTTGAGAGGGACGGCCCTGTTCGTCATTGATCCCAAACTGGTTTTCATCCTGGTGGACAACTTCTTCGGGGGCGACGGGCGTTACCCGGCCAAGATCGAGGGTCGGGAGTTCACACCCACGGAACTGCGGGTCATTCGCATGCTGCTTGAGCAGTCCTTCCGTGATTACAAGCAGGCATGGGCCCCGGTGATGGATCTGGAGTTTGAATACAGCCGCTCGGAAGTCAATCCGCAGTTCGCCAATATCGTCAGCCCCACCGAAGTGGTGGTGGTGTGTTCCTTCCAGGTTGAACTGGATGGAGGTGGTGGAGAGTTCCACATCACGATGCCCTACTCAATGATCGAGCCGATCCGGGATCAGTTGGATACAGGGCTGCAAAGCGATCGCGCCGATGTGGATGATCGCTGGCCCAAGGCCCTTCGGGAAGAGTTGAAGATGATTCAGGTGGAGGTCAGCGCGACCCTGGCAGAGGCCGAGTTGACCGTGGCGGAAATGATCAACCTCAAGCCGGGAGACGTCATCCCCATCGAAATGCCTGAAAACATCATTCTGCGGGCGGAGGACGTCCCAGTCCTGCGAGGTGAGTTTGGCATTTCCAATGGATTCAATGCATTGAAGATTGTAGGGCAAGTGAAGCTCTCGAACTGAATATCAGGAGGCTCCCATGAGTGAAAAAAACGAGCAGGACAAGGCTGCTGATGCTGAAGACCCCTGGGCTGCGGCTCTGGCGGAACAGGCTGAAGCCGAGAGCAAGAACCAGAAGCCGGAAGGTGAGGGAGGCGAGCAAAGTGCCCAGGACGACCTGGACAAGCTGCTGGCCGAGCAGGAGGCGTCAATGCAGGACGCCGGGGCCAAAGCCGATGCCAAGGCTGGCAAAGATGCCGCGAGGGATGCTGGCGAGGGAGATCAGGCCGGCAAGGCGAAGCCGGGTGAGGACGATGACTTCGAACACGCAGGTGAGAGTTCGGCGGCCATGGGGGCGAAGAAGGTCTCACGGGCGGAGTTTGAGGATCTCATGGATGAATCCAGGAAGGGCAAAGGGGATTCGGATCTGAACCTGGATGTGATCCTGGATGTGCCGGTGACCATTTCCATGGAGATCGGCCGTACCAAGATACCCATTCGCAATCTTCTTCAATTGAACCAGGGATCGGTGGTGGAACTGGATCGTCTGGCTGGCGAGCCCCTGGATGTCATGGTCAACGGCACGTTGGTGGCCCATGGCGAGGTGGTGGTGGTCAACGAGAAATTCGGTATTCGACTCACCGATGTCATCAGCCCGGCGGAACGGGTGAGAAAGCTCAAGTGAGGTCCTCCATGCGCACCGCAACACAGATCATGACCGCTCTGGGGCTGCTCTGCATGCCCTGGATGCTGGCTGCCGAGGAGGTCCAGCGCGGCACCCCGGGGCTGGGTGTCACCGGCGACGGCGCCGCACATCTGGTGCAGCTGGTGCTGGGCCTGATTGTGGTGGTGGCCGCCATTCTGGTGCTGGGTTTTGTACTGCGCCGCATCCACGGGCTTTCCGGTGGGCTTTCCAGCGACTTCAGGGTGCTGGGCAGTGTCTCCCTGGGTTCCCGGGAGCGCATGGTGCTGGTGCAGGTGGGCGATGTGCAAATGGTGGTGGGCGTGGCCCCGGGGCGCGTGCAGACCCTGCATGTGCTGGAGCGTCCCATTGATGTGAACCCGACTGCGGTCAAGGGCGCCGACCCGTCCTTCGCCCAGCGTTTGCGCACCGCCATGAGCGGTCAGGGGGCGTCGTCATGAAACCCCGCGCCGGGTGGGCCCTGTGGCTGCCACTGCTGGCCCTGTTGCCTCTGGATACGGCCATGGCGCAGGCAGGATTCGACATCCTGACCGTGGAGCCAGGGCCGGATGGCAGTGAGACCTATTCGGTCACCCTGCAGATCCTGATCCTGATGACCCTGATGAGCCTGCTCCCGGCGGCGCTCATCATGCTCACCGCCTTCACGCGCATCATCATCGTGCTGGGTATTCTGCGTCAGGGCATCGGTACCACCCAGACGCCTTCCAACCAGATCCTCATCGGTCTGGCCCTGTTTCTCACCTTCTTCGTGATGGCGCCGGTCTTTCAGGCGGTGAACGAGGAGGCCGTGCAGCCCTTCGTGGCAGAGGAAATCTCTCAGGAAGAGATGGTGCAGCGGGCCTGGGAGCCCATGCGGGACTTCATGCTGGAGCAGACCCGCGAAACGGACATCGCCATGTTTGCGCGCATTGCGGGCTACGAGAGCTTCGAGTCCCCCGAGGAGGTGCCTTTTTCGGTCCTGGTGCCCTCGTTCATCACCAGTGAGCTCAAGACCGCCTTCCAGATCGGGTTTCTGATCCTGATTCCGTTCCTGATCGTGGATCTGGTGGTGGCCAGCGTGCTGATGTCCATGGGGATGATGATGCTCTCCCCGCTGATCATCTCGCTGCCCTTCAAGATCATGCTGTTCGTGCTGGTGGATGGCTGGGCCCTGATCATGGGCACCCTGGCCACCAGCTTTTTCGCCTGAGGAGGCCGAGATGACCCCCGAGACCGTCGTGGAAGTGGGCCAGGAGGCATTGATGACCATCATCATGCTGGCTGCGCCGGTGCTCATCACCGGGCTGAGCATCGGACTGTTCATTGGCATGATTCAGGCCGCCACATCCATTCAGGAAATGACCCTGTCGTTCATTCCCAAGCTGCTGGGGATGTTCGCCGCCCTGATCGTCTTTGGTGGCTGGATGCTGGATCTTCTGGTCAATTACGTGACCCGTCTCTACGACGCCATTCCCGGACTGATCGGGTAGGTGGGGAGGCATCTCATGTTCAGTTTCACCGAAGCCGAACTCCTTGCCCTGGTCGCCGCTTTCGTGTGGCCTTTCGTGCGCATCAGTGCGATGTTGCTGGCGGCGCCCATCTTTGGCGCGGGTACGGTGCCGGTCCGGGTTCGCATTGTGCTGGCCCTGGTGCTGGCACTCATGGTGGCGCCGCTGTTGCCCGAGCCACCGCCGGTGTCGCCGTTCAGCCTGGAAGGGCTTCTGGTCACGGCTCAGCAGGTGCTGATCGGGCTCACCATGGGCTTCATCCTGCAAATGGTATTGAGTGCCCTGACCATGGCGGGTGAATCCATCGCCCTGTCCATGGGGCTGGGCTATGCCTCCATGGTGGATCCGGCCATGGGGGTTCAGGTGCCGGTGGTCTCCCAGTTCTTCATGATCATGGGGACGTTGATCTTTCTGGCCATGAATGGCCACCTGGTGATGCTGGAGATGCTGCTGCGCAGTTTTGAAATGATGCCTGTGGCGGTGGACGGGCTCAGCCAGGTGGATATGTGGGCGGTGGTGCAGTTCGGTTCCACCATGTATGTGGGGGCACTGCTGGTGGGGCTGCCTATTGTGTCCGCCATGCTCATGGTCAATCTGTCCATGGGGGTGATCACTCGCGCCTCACCGCAGTTGAACATCTTCGCCGTGGGTTTCCCCATGATGATCCTGTTGGGGTTCATTCTCATCATGTTCACGCTGCCCGCCCTCTCGCTACGGGTCGAGGATCTGGCCATGGCCGGATTCAGCGTCATCTCAAGGATGCTGGGGGGCTAGGTCATGGCCGAAAACGAAACCTCACAGGAAAAAACCGAACAACCCACCCCCAAACGCCTGCGCGACGCGCAGGACAAGGGACAGGTGGCCAGTTCCAAGGAGCTGAACACCACGCTGGTGCTGCTGGCGGGTTCCGGTACCCTGCTCGCGCTCGGCGGCGACATGCTCAACCGGATTCAGGAGCTGATCCGGCGTAGCTTCATGGTGGATCGGGAGCGCATCTTCGATCCTGCTTTCATGCTCACCGCCCTTGAGCACCGCATCGCCGAGGCCCTGCTGGTACTGGCGCCGATGATGCTCATCCTCGTGGTGGCCGCGATCACGGGCCCGGTGGTGATGGGGGGTGGGCGTTTTCGGCCCCAGGGCATGGCCCCCAAGCCGGACAAGCTCAGCCCCATCAAGGGCATCAAACGGATCTTCGGCCCCCAGGGTGCCATGGAACTGGGCAAGACCCTGGCCAAGTTTTCGCTGATCACCACGGTGGCCTCATTCCTGTTGTGGAACCTCTCCGGACGTATCGTTGGTCTGGGCGCCCAGGACATGGTGCCCGGGGTCGTGCATGCCGGTTACCTGATTGCCTGGACCTTCGTGGCCTTGAGCGTCTCGCTGATCCTGGTGGCCATGATCGACGTGCCATTCCAGATCTGGAACCACCAGCGCCAGTTGCGCATGACCAAGCAGGAGGTCAAGGACGAGTTCAAGGAGACGGAAGGCAAGCCGGAGGTGAAGAGCAAGATCCGCCAGACCCAGCAGGAGATCTCCCAGCGCCGCATGATGAGCGAGGTGCCCAAGGCGGACGTGGTGGTGACCAACCCCACGCACTTTGCGGTGGCACTGAAGTATGACCAGTCAAAGATGGGGGCTCCCCGGGTGGTGGCCAAGGGGGCGGATGAAGTGGCGGCGGAGATCCGCCAGGTGGCTCGTGTGCATCAGGTGCCGCTGTTCTCGGCGCCGCCCCTGGCGCGCGCCCTGTTCTTCAGCACCCGCCTGGATCAGGAGATCCCGGCCGGCCTGTATGTGGCCGTGGCGCAGGTGCTGGCCTATGTCTATCAGTTGCGCCATGCCCATCGTCAGGGCACTGACGAGCCACCACCGCCCGATGACCTGCCCGTGCCCAGTGAATTTCTCAAGCGCGACCCCACCCGTGGGGAGGAACCCTAGATGAATGCCCTGATGGAATCCCTGCGCAGTATCCAGCGGTCGGGCCTGGGCGCGCCCTTGCTGCTCATGGCGCTGCTCACCATGATGGTGATCCCGCTGCCGCCCCTGGCGCTGGATCTGCTGTTCACCTTCAACATCGCCCTGTCACTGGTGGTGATCCTGGTGGCTGTCTACACGCCCCGGCCACTGGAATTCGCGGTGTTTCCTACGGTGCTGCTGGTGGCCACCCTGTTGCGTCTGGCCCTGAACGTGGCTTCCACCCGGGTGATCCTCCTGGAAGGGCATACCGGTACCGATGCCGCCGGCAACGTGATCGGCGCCTTCGGCGACTTCGTGGTGGGCGGTAACTACGCCGTGGGCCTGGTGGTGTTCGCGATCCTGGTGATCATCAACTTCGTGGTGGTGACCAAAGGCGCGGGGCGTGTCTCGGAGGTGAGTGCCCGCTTCACCCTGGACGCCATGCCCGGCAAGCAGATGGCCATTGATGCCGACCTCAACTCCGGCCTTATCTCCCAGGATGAAGCCCGCCGGCGCCGTGACGAAGTGGCTCAGGAGGCGGATTTCTATGGATCCATGGACGGCGCCAGCAAGTTCGTCCGTGGTGATGCCATTGCCGGCATCCTGATCCTGTTCATCAACATCATTGGCGGGCTCATCATCGGCACCTTGCAGCACGCCATGAGCGTGGGCGATGCCGCCACCAACTACATCCTGCTCACCATCGGTGATGGTCTGGTGGCGCAGATTCCCTCCCTGCTGCTGTCCTCTGCCACGGCCATCATCGTCACTCGCGTCTCCACCTCCCAGGATATGGGTCAGCAGGTGCTCAGCCAGTTGTTCGGCGCTCCCCGGGCCCTGTTCGTCGCGGCGGGTATCGTGGGTGCGCTGGGGATGGTGCCGGGCATGCCCAACATGGTCTTCCTGAGCCTGGCGACCCTCATGGCGACCAGCGGTTATCTGATGATGCAGCGGAGCAAGGCGCTGGAGGCGGCCGAGGCGCAGGAGATGGAGGCCGAGGCGCCGCCGCCGAGCCCGGAGATGAAGGAGCTTACCTGGGACGATGTGCCGCCCGTGGATCTGGTGGGCCTGGAGGTGGGCTATCGCCTGATCCCCTTGGTGGACCGCTCCCAGGGGGGGCAGCTCATGGGACGCATCAAGGGCGTGCGCCGCAAGCTGTCCCAGGAGCTGGGGTTCCTGATCCAGCCGGTGCACATCCGTGACAACCTGGACCTGGGCCCGAATCACTATCGCATCACCCTCATGGGGGTGACGGTGGGGGAGGGCGAGGTCTTCACCGATCGGGAGATGGCCATCAATCCCGGGCAGGTGTTCGGCGAGGTGAAGGGCACGCCCACCAAGGACCCCACCTTCGGGCTGGACGCCCTGTGGATCGATCCGGCGCAGCGGGAGGAGGCCCAGGGCCTGGGTTACACCGTGGTGGACGCCGGCACGGTGGTGGCTACCCATCTGTCGCAGATCCTCCGGGATCATGCCCATGAGTTGCTGGGTCATGAAGAGGTGCAGCACCTGCTGGATACCCTGGGCAAGCATTCGCCCAAGCTGGTGGAGAACCTGGTGCCCAAGACCCTGAGCCTGGGCGTGGTGCTCAAGGTGATGCAGAACCTGCTGGCGGAACAGATCCCCATTCGGGATATGCGCACCATCGCCGAAACCTTGGCGGAGCATGGTCCGCGCAGTCAGGATCCCGACGTTCTCACCGCGGCAGTGCGGGTGTCCCTGTCCCGTTCCATCGTGCAGAACATCATTGGAACGGCATCGGAGCTGCCTTTGCTGGCCATTGATCCCTCCCTGGAACAGATTTTGCAGAAGTCTTCACAAGGGGCCTCGGGAGCGGGGTTGGGCATCGAGCCGGGGCTGGCCGAACGCCTGCAACGCTCCATCGCCGAGGCCTCCCAACGCCAGGAAATGTCCGGAGAACCCTCCGTCCTGGTGGTCTCGCCCGATATCCGGCCCTGGATGGCCCGCTGGTTACGCAGTGCTGTACGGGGGCTGAACGTGCTGGCCTACACCGAAATACCGGATAACAAGCAGATCCGGGTGGTGGCCACTGTGGGACGGGAAGAGACCTGACAGGTGAAATACAGGCCGGCCCGGGCAATGTGCCGGGGTCGGAGCGAAACGGATAACGGGTATCGACATGAAGATTAAACGCTATTTTGCACCCGACATGCGCCAGGCGATTCGTCAGGTGCGTGACAGCCAGGGTCCGGATGCGGTGATCCTCTCAAGTCGCAGCGTGGACGGAGGGATCGAGCTGATCGCCGCCATCGATTACGACGAGGACCTGGTAACGGAAATGGCGGATCAGGAGGAACATGGAGATGCGCCGCGTGCCGCCCGCGCATCCGACTCCCCGTCGCAGGACGACGGGCTGGAGGATGATCTGCTCTCGCTGGGTGTGGATGCGAAGTCAAAGGGCCAGGGGCAGATGCCATCACGTCGTGGGGCAGGGGATTCCTGGGCGCGCCTGCCTCAAGACGCCACCCCATCCAGGGTGAACAAAAGGGAGTCGTCCGGGAATGCGAGTGCATCGTCGGAAGACGACCCCCTGAGCGCGATGATGACACCCCTGGTTGAGCCCCCGGACAGGCAGAAACAAACCCCCTCACGCAAAAAGCCTGAGTCAGGGCAGGCCAGGGCCAGGGCAGCCACGCAGAGTGACCCTGAGGATGCCGCCTTCAAGGCCATGCGCAAGGAAATTCAGGGATTGCGTGGATTGCTGCAGGAACAACTCTCGGTATTGATGGACCAGGAGTTTGCCCGTTCTGAACCCTGGCGTGCGGCCATCGTCCAGCGCCTGGCGTCCATGGGGGTGGATCACGAAGTGGCCCGCACGGTGGCCAGTGCGGTGGAGTTGGACAACTCCCCGGTCGCTGGCCGGTTCGAGCCGGTGGAAGGGTGGTCCGAGGCCCTGCGCCAGCTGGCGGGCCTGCTGCCCATCGCCGACGATGACCTCCTGGATCACAATGGTATCATTGCCTTTGTAGGCCCCAGTGGCGTGGGTAAAACCACAACGCTGGCCAAACTGGCGGCGCTGGCCAGCCTGCGGCACGGGCAGGAATCCATCGCCATCATCACCACCGATGTCTATCGCCTGGGCGCTCATCGTCAGTTGCAGACCATCGGTCAGTTACTTGGGGTCACCGTTCATCTGGCGCAGACAGAGCAGCAACTCAAGGATATGCTTAGGCGGGTGAAGTCCAAAAGGCTTGTGCTGATCGATACGACCGGAACCAATCAGCGTGACAAGGGCATGCTCGATGAGCTGGCTCAGGTCACCTCGGCGTCGGCCGCCCGCGTCATGCTGGTGATGGCCGCCAATGTGCAAAAGGCCGTCGTGGATGAGACCCTGAGTGGATTCAGTCATTTGCAACCTCAGGGCTGCATCCTGACCAAGGTGGATGAAGCTGCCAGCCTGGGTGAGGTGCTATCCGCTCTGATCTCGTCCAGGCTGCCGCTCAGTTTCTTCAGCGCGGGCCAGAGGATCCCCGAGGACCTGCTGGCCGCCAGTGCCCCGCGGTTGGTTCAGATGGCGGCAGCGGCGCTTGAAGCCCCGGGGAGGTTTTCCGAGCAACGGTCTCGTTCCAGGTTCCGGGCGCAGACAGCACCCGTGACCTCGCGTCCTGACAGTGTCAACGATCTCAGCACCAGGTTTACCCATGCCTTCACCCAGTGAGAATCAAAGCAGCGCATCGGGGCGCCGGGACAAGCCCCGGCCGGTTCGGGTGATTGCCGTTTCCAGCGGCAAGGGGGGGGTGGGCAAGACCAACGTGTCAGTCAACCTGTGTGCCGCGATGGCGCGGGCAGGCAAGCATGTCATGCTCATGGACGCCGACCTGGGTCTGGCGAATGTGGATCTGCTTCTGGGGCTGCAACCCAAGAGGAATCTGTCCCATGTACTGGAAGGGCAGTGCAGCCTGGATGAGGTGGTGGTGGAGGGTCCCAACGGGATGCTGATTGTCCCGGCGGCGTCCGGTATCGCCGATATGGCGGACTTGGGGCGCGCCCAGCATGTGGGCATCATTCATGCCTTCAGCGAACTCACTCACCCCCTGGACGTGTTGGTGGTGGACACCGCGGCAGGTCTGCATGACAGCGTGACCAGTTTCTGCCGAGCAGCCCATGAGGTGTTGGTGGTGGTCTGTGACGAACCCGCCTCCATCACGGATGCCTATGCGCTGATCAAGGTCCTGTGTCGGGATCACGGCGTCATGCGGTTCCGCATCCTGGCCAACATGGTGCGCAACGAGCAGGAAGACGAGGGTCGGAGTCTGTTCCGCAAGCTGGTCGCCGTGTGTGACCGTTTTCTCGACGATGTCACGCTCGACTACGTGGGTTCGATTCCCTACGACGATTATCTTCGCAAGGCCGTGCAACGTCGTCAGTCCGTGGTGGAGGCCTACCCCTCTTCTCCGGCGGCCCGGTCATTCGCGGCCTTGCCCTCGCGCATCGAACAATGGCCCATGCCCCGAGGGGCCCGGGGCGGCATCGAATTTTTTGTGGAACGTCTGATCAATAGCGATCAGAGTGATCTGGAGCCAGCACCATAAGCGGTCTCGCCATGTATGCCAGCCAACAGTTGGATTCCAATAGCCTGGTGGATGAGCATGTCGCCCTCGTCAAGCGTATTGCTTACCACCTGCTGGCGCGCCTGCCGGCCAATGTGCAGGTCGATGATCTGATTCAGTCGGGCATCATCGGCCTGCTGGAGGCTGCCCGTCATTACGACGCGTCCCAGGGTGCCAGTTTCGAAACCTACGCGGGTATCCGTATCCGTGGCGCCATGCTGGATGAGGTGCGTCGCAGTGACTGGACGCCCCGTTCCGTGCATCGTCACTCACGGCAGATCAGTGAGGTGATCCGCCAGATCGAAAACCGGGAAGGGCGGGAGGCCTCCGCGGCCGAGATCGCCGAGGCGCTCGGCGTGGATATGACGACCTATCAGGACATGCTCCGTGATGCGGTCTCTAGCCGGGTGCTGGGTTTCGATGACCTGGGGGATGATGATGCCTCGGCAGAGAATCTGCTGACCTCTGATGGGCCGGATCCGCTGATGGATCTGACACGAACCGATTTCAAGAAGGCGCTGGTGGAAAACATCGGCGAATTGCCGGAACGGGAAAGACTCGTGCTGTCCCTGTATTATGACGAGGAATTGAACCTGCGGGAGATTGGTCAGGTGCTGGGGGTGAGTGAATCCCGAGTCTGTCAACTCCATGGTCAGGCGCTGATGCGGCTCAAGGCGCGCATGGGCGACTGGGTGGGGGATGGCGTTCGGGTCTGAAATATCCCCGAGGTCACTGGATTCTGGGACACGTATCAATTCCGCGCGACGAGCGTGCGGTTCACGATTTGCGCATCACTGGAGGTTTTTTGTGAACAAGAATATGAAGATCCTCATTGTGGATGACTTTTCCACAATGCGTCGCATCATCAAGAACTTGCTGCGGGATCTTGGGTACAACAACACCTCCGAGGCGGATGATGGACACACGGCGTTACCCATGCTGCAAAATGGTAACTACGATTTTCTGGTCACCGACTGGAACATGCCCATCATGCCGGGCATCGACCTGCTTCGGGCAGTGAGGGCAGACCCCCGCATCAAGGATCTGCCAGTGCTCATGGTGACCGCAGAAGCCAAGCGCGAGCAGATCGTTGAGGCGGCTCAGGCGGGCGTGAACGGCTACATCGTCAAGCCGTTCACGGCAGAAACCCTGCGGGAAAAGATCGACAGGATCTTCGAACGCCTCGAGCAAAACGGTTGATCATTGCCCATGGATAAGAGCCAAGACAGCGACAAAGAGGCCCTTTTCAAGAAGGAGCAACTGGAGCGAGCCCGGGAACTGGTTCAGATGATGGAGGCCGGCCAGGAAGACAAGGCGGGCCACCTGATCGAGGAGCTGGGCCGCATGCACGAGAGCATGCTGTTCCAGGAACTGGGCAAACTGACCCGCGACCTGCACGAGGCGCTCAACAGCTTCCGCCTGGATACTCGTCTGTCGGAACTCACTCATCAGGATATTCCTGATGCCAAGGAGCGCCTCAATTACGTGGTGGCCATGACGGAACAGGCTGCTCACCGCACGCTCAACGCGGTGGAGGACAATCTGCCCGTGGCGGAGTCGCTGGCCACTCGCGCCGGGGAACTGGGTGCGGAGTGGACACGCTTTCGCCAACGCGAGATGTCTCTCGAGGAGTTCAGACAGGTGAGCCAGAAATTGAGCGATTTTCTCGCGGACACGGAGCGGGATGCAGACAAGCTGCGCAAGGGTCTGTCCGAAGTGTTGATGGCACAGGACTTTCAGGATCTGACCGGTCAGGTGATTCGCCGGGTCATGACCCTGGTTCAGGATCTGGAAGACAACCTGGTGGGTTTGGTGAGGGTATCGGGACAACGACTGACCAAACCCGAAACCGACCATCGTCCGGCTGATCCCCGCAAGGATGCCGGCCCTGCCAGCGCCGGCACAGGCCCTGCAGTCTCCGGGACCTCCGACAAGGGGGAAGTGGTCAGCGGGCAGGACGATGTGGACGATCTGCTCTCCAGCCTGGGTTTCTGATCGAGTCCAAGGGCCCACCTCCGGGTGTATGCCCATTTCAGATTTCCCCGAGTTGGCCGCCAACCTGGGAGTGAGAAGGGCATCCGCACGACGCGCGAGAACAAGGCATGACTCTGGACACCGACGACGAAATCCTGAACGACTTCCTCATAGAGGCCAGTGAGATCCTGGATGCCCTCGGTGAGCAGTTGGTGCAGTTGGAGCGAACCCCCGACGACAAGGACCTGCTGAACTCCGTCTTCCGCAGTTTCCACACCATCAAGGGAGGCGCCGGGTTCCTCAATCTGGAAAACCTGGTGAAGATTTGTCACCGCGCCGAGGACGTCTTCAACCTGCTGCGCCAGGGGCAGCGTCGTGCCGATAGCAACCTGATGGACATCATCCTTCAGGTGCTGGATGTGCTTAACCGGATGTTCGATGAATTGCGTTCTGGCCAGGAGCCTGAGCCCGCCCCTGACCATCTGCTGGCGGCCCTGGAGCCGCTCACTTACCCCGAGGGGGAAGAACCCGCACACCTGTCCCCCCCTCCCGCAGCGGCGCCTGCCGAGCCTGCCGAACCAACCCCGGCACCTTCCACCCCCATGCCACCGGTGGAAACGGCTGACGGGGATATCACTGACGAAGAGTTCGAGGCGCTCCTGGATGCCATGCAGGAGGGCAAGGACAACAAACAGCCCGGAAATGGCGCCGGCACTTCACCGGTGGCGTCACCCGCAGAGGCGACCCAGCAGGGCGGTGATGAGATCACGGATGCAGAATTCGAGCAATTGCTGGACGAGCTTCAAGGCAAGGGGGCCTCGGCAGGTGGGCAGTCCGCTGCGCCAGCGGCCGGCAGCGGCCAGGATGAACTGATCTCCGAGGACGAATTCGAGAATCTGCTGGATCAGTTGCATGGCAAGGGTCAGGCCCCCCAGCCTCAGAAGCCGACCGGTGGTGAGACCGTCAAGGAAGAGTCCCGGGCAGCCTCGCCGCCGGCTTCCAAGCCGACCTCCACCGGGGAGGCCGCCCCCCCGGAGGCACCCGCGCCCACGCAGGCCAAGGCAGCGCCGGCAGAGACCTCGGTTCGGGTGGATACCAAGCGCCTGGATGACATCATGAACCTGGTGGGTGAACTGGTTCTGGTGCGTAACCGACTGGCCACGCTGCGCTCACGCATGAAGGATGAGCAGGTCTCCAAGGCCGTCACCAATCTGGATGTGGTCACTGCGGATCTGCAGGCCGCAGTCATGAAGACCCGGATGCAGCCCATCAAGAAGGTCTTTGGTCGTTTTCCCAGGGTGGTCCGTGATCTGGCGCGCACCCTCAAGAAAGAGATCAACTTGGAGCTGGAGGGAGAGGATACCGACCTGGACAAGAATCTGGTGGAGGCCCTGGCCGACCCGCTGGTGCACCTGGTGCGCAATGCGGTTGACCATGGTATTGAATCTCCCGAGGAGCGCCAGGCAGCGGGCAAGGCACGTGCGGGCCGAGTGGTGCTCTCCGCCAATCAGGAAGGCGACCACATCCTGCTCACCATCTCCGATGACGGCAAGGGGATGGATCCCGATGTGTTGCGGGGCAAGGCCGTCGAGAAGGGTATGATGGACGAGGACGCGGCCGCGCGACTGACGGATCATGATGCCTTCAACCTGATCTTCCGGGCCGGTTTTTCCACCAAGACGGAGATATCCGACGTCTCGGGCCGCGGCGTGGGCATGGATGTGGTCAAGACGCGCATTGCCCAGCTCAACGGTCGCGTGGAAATCACCTCGGCGCCTGGGCAGGGCAGCACGCTCAGTATTCGTCTTCCTCTGACCCTGGCCATTCTGCCCACCCTGATGGTGGTGCTGGGCAAACAGCGTTTCGCATTGCCGCTGGCCAATGTCAGCGAGATCTTTGATCTGGATCTGTCGCGTACCAACCGGGTGGATGACCAGGAGGTCATCATGGTCCGTAACCGTTCCTTGCCGCTTTACTACCTGCGGCGCTGGCTGGTGTCCGGCGACGCACCCGCCGGGGAAGGCGTGGGGCATGTGGTGGTGGTGTTTGCCGGCAACCAGCGGGTGGGGTTCGTGGTGGACAGCCTCATTGGTCAGGAAGAGGTGGTGATCAAGCCTTTGGGCAATGTCCTGCATGGGGTACCCGGGCTGGCCGGTGCCACCATTACCGGTGATGGGGGCATTGCCCTGATCCTGGATGTGCCCGGCTTGTTGAAAAGTTATGCCCGGCGCCTGTGAACGTCGGGTTCTTCTGTAACATCGTGGCCCGTTGGATGGGCTCATGGATAACGGAGGCGGTGAATGGCGGTTCGCGTTCTGGTGGTGGATGATTCCGGGTTCTTCCGGCGTCGCATCGTGGATATCCTGAATGCGGACCCCTCCCTTGAGGTGGTGGGTACGGCCAGCAATGGCCAGGAAGCCATTGATCAGGTCATTGCGCTCAAGCCCGATGTGGTGACCATGGACATCGAGATGCCCGTGATGGACGGGATCACGGCGGTGCGCCGCATCATGGCGCGTCAGCCCACGGCCATTCTCATGTTCTCATCACTCACCTTCGAGGGGGCCAAGGCCACCCTGGATGCACTGGAAGCGGGTGCCGTCGATTTTCTGCCCAAGCGTTTCGAGGATATCGCCCGGGATCAGCAGGAAGCCCGTGATGTGCTGTGTCGCCGGGTGCGCACCATCGGTCGCCGCGCAGCCGTCAGGTCAGGACGCGACAACGGCTCACGCGCCACGGCGCCCGCCCCCAAGTCAGCCCCTCCGGCCACAGGACGATCGATCGCTCAGCCCTCCGTGGCAACCGCGCCTCGTGCGTCTCGGGGAAGCGGCGACCGGGCGCCCCCGGTTCTGCGGGATTTCAAGGTGGTGTTGATTGGTACATCAACGGGCGGGCCCCTGGCCTTGCAGAAGGTTCTTGCCGCCCTGCCGGCCCATTTCCCACTCCCCTTGTTGCTGGTTCAGCACATGCCCGCCAGTTTCACGCCGGCCTTTGCACAGCGCCTGGATCAGCTGTGCAGTATCCGCGTCAAGGAGGCCGAGGACGGTGACGCGTTGCAGCCTGGCCTTGCCCTGCTGGCTCCCGGGGGACGACAGATGCAGGTGGAGTGTCGCGGCGGGCAGTCGCGGGTGCGTATCACCGAGAGCGCTGTTGATCAGCATTATCGACCTTGCGTGGATGTCACTTTCAACTCCGCCGCCGCCTGCTTCCGTGGTGATGCCCTGGTCATCGTGATGACCGGTATGGGGGCGGATGGTCGTGAGGGTGCCCGGTTGCTCAAGCGATGTGGTTCCACGGTCTGGGCACAGGACGAGGCCACCTGTGTGGTCTACGGCATGCCCGCAGCCATTGCCGAGGCCGGGTTGGCGGATCGGATATTGCCCTTGCCCCAGATCGGCAAGTTGTTGGCGGAGGCCTGCTGATATCATGGATATCCTCAGTCTCATTGGTGTGATGCTGGCGTTGGTGGCGGTGTTCGGCGGCACCATTGCCAAGGGCAGTGGTCTTGCGGCGCTGTGGAACGGCGCGGCATTCGTCATCGTGATCCTGGGCACGATTGCGGCGGCCCTGGTGCAAACCCGTCCCGCAGTATTCATGCGTGCCTTCCGTATCCTGCCCTGGGTATTTGTTCAGCCGCGACTCGAGCCGGAGGCCACCATCGAGAAGATCGTCAGCTGGAGCCAGGTGGCGCGCAAGGAAGGGCTTCTGGGGCTGGAATCCCTGGCTGAGGAAGAGACGGATGTATTTTCGAAAAAGGGGCTGCAACTGCTGGTGGATGGTACCGAGCCCGACAATATCCGCACCATTCTCGAAGTGGAGATGGGCACCAAGGAGGACTTCGACACTCAGGCCGCCAAGGTGTTCGAGAGCATGGGGATCTATGCGCCCACCATGGGAATTGTGGGTGCGGTGATGGGTCTGATGGCGGTGATGCAGAACCTGGCGGACCCAAGCCGGCTCGGTGCCGGTATCGCCGCGGCCTTCGTTGCTACAATCTATGGTATTGCCTCGGCCAATCTTTTCTTTCTTCCCATGAGCAACAAGCTCAAGACCACGATTCAGAATCAGAGTGCCCATCGGGAAATGATCGTGGAGGGCATCATCTCCATCGCCGAGGGAGAGAATCCCCGTAACATCGAGACCAAACTGCAAGGTTATTTGCAGCGATAGGGCCTTGAAAAAATTGCCTTTATGCCGATATTGACACTATGGCCAAACGCCGCAAAAAACATGAGGATCACGTAAATCACGAGGCATGGGCGATTCCCTATGCGGACCTGCTCGTGCTGTTGCTGGCGTTTTTTGTGGTGATGTATGCCATTTCCTCGGTGAACGAGGGTAAATATCGGGTGTTATCGGAATCTCTGGTGAACGCCTTTGGCACCCCCCCGCGGGCTGTGGACCCGATTCAGGTGGGGGAGCCCACCCGCGCCCCGCGCCCCGCCATCCTCGAAACGCCGCCGCTGACTGCGCCCATCGAAATGCCGGAAATGACCCGCAGCCTGGAATCCATGCTGGCGGATGTGGATGTGGAGGGCCTTGCCGAGGCCGTGGCCGGGATCAATTTCATGGCAGACGAGATCAGTGAGGCCATGCGCCCCTTGATCGAAGCCGGAATGATCGATGTGGGGCGGGATCGCCTCTGGATCGAGGTTCAGATCAACACCAGCATCCTGTTTGCCAGTGGGAGTGCCAATCTGGCGACCGAGGCCGTGCCGGTGCTGGAGACTCTGGCGGAGATCCTCAGCCGTTTCCCGGTGCGTGTTCATGTGGAAGGGCATACCGATAACATCCCCATCAGCAGTCCCGTATACCCCTCCAACTGGGAGCTCTCCTCAGGGCGGGCGGCCACGGTGGTGAATCTGCTCGCCCGCAATGGCCTGGATCCGGATCAGATGGCCGCCATCGGTTTTGGTGAGTACCGGCCCATCGCCAGCAACGACACGCCGGAAGGGCGGCGGGATAATCGGCGGGTGAATATCGTCATCCTGGCCGGGAAGCGCCCCCGCGCCGAGGATGGGGATCCCCCCGAGATGCTTCGGGAGGATATGGAGATGCTGCTGGATCGCCAACGCGTTGGCCCGGGGGGATTGTGATGAGCACCGTGACCTGGGCTGTGGCCAATCAAAAGGGTGGGGTGGGCAAGACCACCACCACTGTCACCCTGGGTGGGCTGCTGGCACTGCGGGGCCACGATACACTGCTGGTGGATCTGGATCCCCATGGCTCCCTCACGGCCTATTTTGGCTACGATCCCGAGGGCGCCACCGGGGGCGTCTACAGCCTTTACCAGCGATCCGCCGAGCGCAAGCCCCTGGATGCCTTCGCTGCGGTACGCCAGACCCGCTATGAACACCTGTATGTGATGCCGGCATCCACCGCCCAGGCCACCCTGGACCGGCAACTGGGCACCCGCGAGGGCATGGGGCTGGTCATCAAGCGCGCCATTGCCAGCATGCAGGACCGCTTCGATTTCGTGTTGCTGGATTGCCCGCCGATGCTGGGTGTGTTGATGGTGAATGCCCTGGCGGCCTGTGATCGGTTGCTGATTCCGGTGCAGACGGAATTTCTTGCCATCCGCGGTCTCGACCGCATGCTGCATACGCTGAAGATGGTACAGAAATCCCGCAAGCAACCACTGGAGTACCTGGTGGTGCCCACCTTGTTCGATCGTCGCACGCGGGCCTCCACTCAGGCCCTCTGGGAATTGCGTGATCAATATCGCGACTGCCTGTGGCCGGGCGTGATCACCGTGGACACCAAGTTTCGTGAAGCCAGCGTGGCCGGCGAACCCCTGCCCGTGATGATGCCCGAGGCACGGGGTAGTCAGGCCTACGCACGCCTGCTGGACTGGTTGCTCAATTCAGCCAGCCATTGCCAGCAGAAGGCGGTGTCATGAAGGATCGTCCACAGAAAACCCTGATCGTTGAAGAACAACAGGCCCTGACCGCCTACCTGGATGGTCTGCTTCAGGAGGTCGCCCTTGACGAGGCAGAGCCCGAGCCCATCGCCGCGAAGGTGGCGCCAGGTCCGCGGTTGGTGACTCAGCCGAAACTGGTGTCGGTGCCTCAGGTGGCGCCACCGGTTCCCGCTGCCACGCTGGCACCGCGGCAAGCGATGCCGCCCGACTGGGCCCAGGGTGCCTTTCAGTGTCTGCTGTTCCGGCTGGCTGGACTGCCGCTTTCGGTTCCTCTGATCAAACTCAACGGCATCATGGAGATGCCCGAGAAGATCACGCCCATGCCGGGCCACAGCCCATTGTTCATGGGGCTGGTGAATCGCCATGGACGCAAGGTGAAGGTGGTGGATATCACCCAGTTGGTGATGCCCCGGGACCGGATACCTGAGCGTTCGCCGCCACGCAATCTCATCCTCATCGATGACGCCCGCTGGGGGCTGGCCTGCGACAGGGTTGAAGAAACCCTGACCGTCACCGCGGAGCAGGTACGATGGCGCTCGTCCCAGGGCAAGAGGCCCTGGTTGGCTGGCACGATGATCCAGCATCTGTGTGCCATCCTGGATGTGGACTATCTGGCGTCTTCCCTGGAAGACGGCAACTGGGGTTGAGCACTCAACGCATTCAAAATGATCTGACAGGCTGCCGCTTTGATGGGCTCCAACCCGGAGTCGGTGGCTGCAGGTAACGTAAAAACCGACCGAGGTTCCACTCTCTCATGGCCAAAGAATCCCAATCTGCCTCCGCGACCCATGCCACTCAGTACGTCACGTTCCGGCTGGCGGAGGAAACCTATGCCATCAACGTCATGCAGGTGCAGGAGGTGCTGCGGGTTGCCGAGATTGCCCCGGTGCCTGGGGCACCGCACTATGTGCTGGGAATCATCAATCTGCGCGGCAATGTGGTCACAGTGATCGATGCCCGGCGGCGCATGGGGTTGATGGACAAGGAATCGGATGATTCTTCCAGGGTGGTGATCATCGAGGTGACCGGGCAAGTGATCGGCATCCTGGTGGACAGTGTGGCGGAGGTGATTGAGTTGGCTGAAAAGGATGTGGACCCGGCCCCCAACGTGGGCAACGATGAGAGTTCAAAATACATCCAGGGTGTGGCAAGCCGCGAGGGTGAATTGACTATTGTGGTGGATCTGAACAAACTGCTCACCGACGACGAGTGGGCAGAGGTGGCCAGTCTTTAACCGGGTACCTGCCAGCATGTGAATCTGAAGGTCACAATGGCCCTGTTGGGCCGTTTCTTCAAAGGGGAAGGTCATCATGGCGGCTGAAACTCCGATTTCCCCGATCCACCCCACCATTCCGGGTCGCCCCGTCCCGGAGGAGGGCGATGACTACCGGCGTAACCCCAGACGCCGGCCCGAGAGGAAGGAGCCTGGAAACGACGCGGATGATGCCAAGGAGAAGCACCACGACAAGGATAAGGGCATCAAGGACAAGGACAAGGCTCGGGGCACGCCCCGACCGCCCAAGGATCAGGATCCCGATCACATCGACGAGTACGCATGACCCTGACAATTGCCATTGGCGGCGCGCTATTACTGTTATTCGCCCTGGCCCTCTCTGCGGCCAGCATGTGGGTGTGCGCCCGACAGTCCCGTAGCATGAAGGAAATGGAATTCCGGCTGCAGAGCCAGGAACGCGCTTTGGGTGCCCTGCGCGGTGCCCTGAGCGCACTGCATGTGGAGGATCAGCATGCCGAGGAATATCGTACGCGGATCGAGCGTCAGATCGCGCGGCTGGCTGAACAGCAGGAAGAGCTGTTGCTGAGGGTGCCGGATGAGGGTGCCTATCAGCATGCCCTGAGGCTGGTGCGACAGGGGGCCGGGCGCGAAGCGCTGGTGGATCAGTGTGGTCTGTCGTTGGGCGAGGCTGAACTCTTGCTGGCCATGCACCGGGATCAGTCGCCTTCCTGAGATTGTCGGTCCCGTATCGGCGTGACGTCCACAACACCCTCCTCCTTGTCCGACGCCTGCCCGGGCCGAGCGTCGCCGGGACGGCGGCCGCTGAGCATGTAGACGAAGGCCAGCACCTCCGCCACCGCCACGTAAAGGTTTTCCGGGATCTCATCCCCCAAAGGGATCTGGGCCAGTGCCGAAGTCAGGGCAGCGTCTTCATGGACGGGTACCCCATGTTCCCCGGCCAGTTCCAGGATCTGCCGGGCAATATCCCCGCCCCCCTTGGCGGTCAGCCGCGGTGCTCCCTTGCCGGTGTATTTCAGGGCAATGGCCTGGCGTGAGTCGGGCCTGGAATGCTTGCCGCTCATGCGTGGCCGTCCACGATGGGGCCACGCGCCGAAGAGGCCGCAGGCGAGGGTGGGTTCTCGGGAGGTTCTCCTTCACGGCAAGTGATGTTCAGGACCTGCAGATCCCGTGACTCCAGGTTTACACGCAGTTGGGGCAGGGCCTCCTGGATGGTCGCCCGGGATGTGTCGGAATCCGTCCAGAACTGGGTGCTGACGTGGTTCCCGCGCACCACGACGCGGATGGTGAGCGGGCCGAGTTCAGGGAGATGCAGGGCCAGGTCGGCACGCCAGGAACGCTCGTTGTCCTTGTGGTTCTGCCGAGCGTCACGATCCAGCCGCAGGTGTACCAGATCCGTGTTCTGACCATTGCGCAAGGCCAGTTCCATCAGCCATCGGGGAGTGGCCTCGTCCGGGCTGTCGGCACTGGATAACTGATGCATGACCATGCGGGCCAGCGAGCGCTCCACCTGCTGGCGCAGCGTATCCAGCAGTGGTTCACGCGTCAGGTTGGCCAGTTGTGCCGGCGCGGCGCGAGCCTGGGCCACGGGGGCGCTGTCCCTCAGTGGGGGAGGCGTGCTTCCCAAGGCGGTTCGTCCTTCCGAGCGCGGCGCAGGAGTGGAACGTATTTGCTCTGCAAGGGATAGCAAGCGGGCCTTGAGATCCTGATGGATGATGCCCCGGGGGTCCGCGCGCGTGGCGGCAGCACCGGCCAGGCGTGCCTCGAGGAACAGGCCCGAGTCACGCATGACCTGCCTGAGGCCTTCGCCGGTCATGGCGCTTTCCCGGTTGGGGATGGCCTGCCAAAGGGCCTCCAGCGCCTGTCTTACCGCCGCTGGGAGCTGTTGGGCGGCTGGGCTGCCTGTCTGGTTGAGTTGTTGCAGCGAGGCCATGAGCGGGGCCTGGCTGCCCTGTTGGGGGGCCCACTGGCGGAGCAGGGGAGGAAGCGTGCTGTTCATGCCCGGGTTCGCCCCCCGGGGGGCTTCACGCATCAGGGTGAGCTCCAGCCGGGGCTTGACGCTGGCCACCTGCAGACGCAGGCTATCGCCGGTCTGCACATGGACGGGCAGGCGCGCCTCAACCGTCTGCCCGCCCAGCCTCAGTTGCACCGGTTGACCCGCCGTGGCGGCCTGCCCTATCACACGGGCCTGAAGCACCTGTCCTGCCTGTAGGGGGCGCTGGCTCACGGCGCCGGAGTCGGCAAGCTGCACTCTTGTCAGGTTGGTGGGGATATCGATCATTGAATCGGATGGATCTGGTCTGGTATAGAATCCCGGGATGGGAACGTGGTCAATGAAAGGCAGGTGATATGTCCCCGGTGGTGGGGACTTGGTCTCATGTCCGGGGCGATGAAGTCAACACCCCGTGGCCGGAGATGGCTTGACACAGGATGGTTTCATCCCGGCATTCACTGAAGATTAATCGGCAAAGAAGATCGACCTATGAGATGGTTTCAACGCGTATTGCAGTCAGAATCCGAACAGGGTGGCAGCAGCTCCAGGGTGGGTGTGCTGTTCGTGTGCCTGGGCAATATCTGCCGCTCACCGACGGCTCAGGGGGTGTTCGAGCATCTGTTGGCAGAACAGGGATTGACGGATCGGATTCACGTGGACTCGGCCGGCACCCATGCCTATCACGTGGGGAAACCACCGGATGATCGGGCGCGCAAGGCGGCCATGAACCGTGGGATTGATCTGAGTGGACAACGGGCCCGACGGTTGGAACCGGGAGATCTGCAGCGTTTTCACTACGTGCTGGCCATGGACCGTGAGAATCTCGCCAACATTCGTGCCCTGATGAAATCGACCCCGATGGGCCAATTGGGACTGATGATGGAACACGCGCGGGCCTGGTCGGAGAAGGAGGTGCCCGATCCCTACTATGGGGGCACCAACGGCTTTGAACGCGTGCTGGATATGGTGGAGGATGCGTCGCGGGGTCTGCTTGAACAGATACGCCGCGAGCATGGTTTCTGAGGTCGGGGATCTGTCGGTGCAGGTGGGATGGGCCGTCAAGACCCATCCCCGCACGGTCTTACTGACCTGACTTCTGTGAGTCCGGCGCGCCCTCGGTGGAGGGCTGATCGGACTGTTCCCGTGATTCATCCGGGCTGGAGGTGGCCTGCTTGGCCACGGCCTGGAGCTTTTCCATCTCCTCCCGCGACACCCGGCGCTCACCGCCGCCAGAACCCTGGCTTTCCTCATTGCGGTCGCTGCGTCCCGAACTTTTCCGGCCACCGCGGGTACGCCTGGACGGCCCGCTCTTTTCCTGCCCCTCAGGGCTGGCGGTTTCCGGCTTTTCTTCAGAGTCACCCCCGCTGGACGTCGAGGGGGAGGTGTCGGCGGTATCGGCCTTGCGCCTGGAGCTCGTGTCTTCATCCCGCTTTTGCAATGAGCGGGAGTGGGGTACGGACTCCTCATGGGTCAGCTTCGCCACCTCCTGTGTATCCTCGGCGCCCGTTTTGGCCTTGGCAGGGGCAGGGGCCTGTTGAGCCTGGTCATTCACTGGGGCCTCGTCTGGCGTCTTTGCCTGGGCCTTGTTTGCAGCTGGCTTGTCCTGTGGCTCTTCGGTGCGCTCGCGCTTGTCGGAGCCCCTTTTCCTGGGGGGCCGTTCCACGCCGGATGACGCTTCGTCGGATTCGCCTTCAGCTTGCGAGTTGCGATCGTTATCGTCCTGACGGCCCTCGGTGTTACCGGCGCTGCTCCGACGACGGCGACGCCCTCCGCGACGACCCCGGCTACGACCACTACCACTGCGGCCGCCCCCGCTGGACCCTTCCTGCTCCTGCGGCTGATCGTTGCCTTGCGGCTGAGTGGCCTCGCCTGTTGATGCCTCAGCCTGTGCCTCGTCCACCTCGTTGCTGCGAGTCTCGGGTTGCACCTTGGGGGTGTCGGCTTCTTTATCGCGACTCCGGGTGTCTTCCTTCTGGCCTTCCTGACCGCCCTTGGTGGCGCTCGCCTGAGAGCTCTTGCCGGTTTCCGCGGGCTTGGGCTGAGTTGTTTCCTCTGCAACATTGGGCTGAGTGTTGCGGCTCTGGTTCTTGTCCTCGCTCGGGTTCTCGTTGCCGTCGCGTCCACCTCGGCGCGTGCGACCACCGCCGCGGCGTGTGCGATTACCGCGGTTACCGTTGCCGCCTTCCTTGTCCTTATCCGCTTGCGAACGCTCGCGGCGCTGTGGGCCGCCGGGGGCCACGTTGCGGGTGCGCGCGGGCCGCTGAGCGCCCCCACTGCGGGTACCTTGCCCGGATGACGCAGTACGCTGGGAAGGGCGGGAGGTGCCGCTGTCGCCATCGACGCTGCGGGACTCGGGTCTTTGCCCGCCATTGGAGAAGAGGCTGGTCCAGATGCGGTTGAAAAGGCCAGGGAGGGACACGGGAGAGACGGGTTTTTTCTGCTCGGGTGCCGCCTCGGCCTGTGCCGGCGCTGCGGTCGGAGCTGGTGTGGAGGGCGAGATCGTCTGTACCAGGGCCTTTTCCAGACGCGCCGCCCGTGGCTGGTTGACCAGTTCCGGCTCCTCCTCCGTGAGAAGTTGATAACTGCTCTTGTCGCCGATCTCGTCGGCGGATTCGTCGTCACGCATGCGGCGTACGGTGAAATGGGGCGTAAGGAGGTTGGGGCTGGGAACGAGGGTGATGTCCACGTGATAGCGGGATTCGATGGTGGAGATCACCTGGCGCTTTTCATTGAGCAGGAACGTGGCTACATCCACGGGCAGGTGCGCAAGTACCCGGCTGGTCTTTTCCTTCATGGCCTCTTCCTCCACCAGTCGCAGCACCGAGAGGGAGAGGGATTCCACGCTGCGGATATGGCCGTGGCCGTTGCAGCGGGGGCAGACGTTCTGACTGGACTCGCCCAGGGAGGGGCGCAGGCGCTGGCGGGACATCTCCAGCAGGCCGAAGCGGGAAATCCGCCCCACCTGCACACGAGCGCGATCCATTTCCAGGGCTGAACGCAGCCGGTTTTCCACTTCCCGCTGGTTCTTGTTGGGGGCCATGTCGATGAAGTCGATGACGATCAGGCCGCCCAGATCCCGCAGGCGCAGTTGCCGAGCGATCTCCTCGGCGGCCTCCAGGTTGGTGTTCAGGGCGGTTTCTTCGATGTCGCTACCCTTGGTGGCCCGGGCGGAGTTCACGTCGATGGAGATCAATGCTTCCGTGTGATCGATGACGATTGCACCGCCGGAGGGCAGGGTGACATCGCGCTGGAAGGCCGCTTCGATCTGGCTCTCGATCTGATAGCGGTTGAACAGCGGGACATGGTCCTCGTAGAGCTTGAGCTTGCGCAGGTTATTGGGCATCACCTGCTGCATGAAGTCCTGGGCCTGGGTGTACACCTTGGGATCGTCGATGACGATCTCGGCGATGTCGTTGCGCATGTGATCCCGCAGGGTGCGGATGATGACATTGCTCTCCTGGTAGATCAGGAAGGGGCCCTTGTTGCTCTGGGCGGCCTCATCGATGGAGGTCCAGAGGGTCTTGAGGTATTCCAGGTCCCACTGGAGTTCCTCGACGCTGCGACCCACCCCGGCCGTGCGGGCAATGAGGCCCATGCCCTGGGGGACCTCCAGTTGCGCCAGGGATTCTCGGATCTCGCTGCGCTCCTCGCCTTCAATTCGGCGGGAGACGCCCCCGGCGCGGGGGTTGTTGGGCATCAGGACCAGGTAGCGTCCGGCCAGACTGACGAAGGTGGTCAGGGCCGCACCCTTGGTGCCGCGCTCCTCCTTCTCCACCTGAACGATGAGCTCCATGCCCTCCTTGAGGCCGGTCTTGGGCGAGGCATCGCCATCTTCACCTTGAGGGAGGTAGCTGCGGGCAATCTCCTTGAAGGGCAGGAACCCATGGCGATCGGCGCCGTAATTGATGAAGGCGGCCTCAAGACTGGGTTCAACCCGGGTGATGACCCCCTTGTAGACGTTGGCCTTTTTCTGTTCCCGGGAAGGGAGTTCGATGTCCAGATCGAAGAGTTTCTGGCCGTCCACCATGGCCACACGCAGCTCTTCGGGCTGCGTGGCATTGACAAGAATTCGTTTCATGAAGTGTGTCTCGAGTGCGTGGCCCAGCTACGCCCGGGCGGTGACCCGGCGTCGGCGGTGCCGCATGGGGTGGTCGCACGGCGCTGAACAGCAGCGCCCACGCGCACAACCATGGGAACACAACGCCCGCGCGGGAATCGCGCCGGGGCGTGGGGGCAAAGTTGTCCAAAAATCCGCTCAGAATCATCAAATTGAGTTGGCGTTTCGTGAGCGATTGTCCGTTGAGGGGAAACGTGACTTGCCGTTGGCAGGCGTCTCCCGGTGGTGTTCTGTTGAGTCGCGGGGTGGGGCGATTCGGGTGGGCAGCAGGCACTGCCGGGCCGATCCCGTATCATGCCGAGTCAACCCAGCGCGACACGGTATAGTACCAATGTTGCAAAAGAGCATCAAACCTTTGAATGACCTGTTATTATCCGCGCATGCCAGAAACACCTCAAAGCCCCGCCTCGCGGGTTGCCCATGTCCAGGTTACCCGGGACGAGGACGGCCAGCGCGTGGACAACTTTCTCATGCGTCGATTGAAGGGCGTGCCCCGCAGCCGCATCTATCGTTTGCTGCGCAAGGGGGAGGTGCGGGTCAACAAGGGTCGCTGCAAACCGGATCAACGCCTCTGTGTGGGCGATGTGGTGCGCATCCCGCCGGTGACTCGCGGTGAGAAAAAACTGGAGGAACTGCCACTGCCCGAAGGCCTGGCGCGAACCCTCGCCGACGCCGTGTTGCTGGAAGACGATGACCTGCTCATTCTGAACAAGCCAGCGGGCCTGCCGGTGCATGGAGGCAGTGGCGTGCCGGTGGGCGTCATCGAGGGCTTGCGGCGGCTCAGGCCCGAATCGGGTTTCCTGGAACTGGCCCATCGCCTGGATCGGGAGACCAGCGGTTGCCTGGTGCTGGCACGCAATCGTCCAGCCCTGCTGGCCTTTCATGAACTGTTGCGCGATGGCAGGGTCGATAAGGTCTACTGCGCCCTGGTGGCGGGTCGCTGGCAGGGCGGACCCCGCCGCGTTGCCCAGAGCCTGTCGCGCACGGATCGTCGTGGCGAGGTGCGCCTGGTGCAGGTGGATGAGGAGGGGCAGGATGCGGATAGCTTCTTCACGCCGCGTCAGGTGTTTGCCGAGGCCACGCTCATGGATGTGCAGATCGGCACGGGCCGCACCCACCAGATCCGGGTCCATGCTGCTCACGAAGGGCATCCCGTGGCGGGTGATCGGCATTACGGTGATTTCGAATTCAATCGGCGGATGAAGCGTCTGGGCCTCAAGAGACAGTTTCTTCATGCCGCCTCCTTGCAGTTCATGCTGCCTACCCAGGGTCGTGCATACAACGTGTTGGCGCCGCTGGATCCCGCCCTGGAGAGGGTTCTGGAGAGGCTGGAACCCCGCTGATTTTGGCTTTATCGACGACAAACCGACATCATCATGGCCAATCCCTATCAATTGCTCATCTTCGACTGGGATGGAACCCTCATGGATTCCATCGGGCGCATCATCGCCTGCCTTCAAGGTTCCATCTCTGCCCTGAAACTGGAGACGCGGCCACCGGATGAATTGCGTCATGTCATTGGCCTGGGCATGCGCGAGGCCATCGTCGACCTGTACCCACAGGCGGATGATGCGCTGATCCGGGACTTCACGGCCGCTTATCGGGAGCGCTTTCTCCACACGGACAATACTCCCGCGCCACTCTTCCCTGGCGTGACCGACCTGCTGGACGACCTGGCGGAGCAGGGTTACTGGCTGGCCATCGCGACCGGCAAGTCCCGGGTGGGGCTTGACCGGGTGTTGAAGGATACCCGTCTGGAAAAACGGTTTCTGGCCACCCGCTGCGCCGACGAGAGCTTCTCCAAACCCCATCCCCAGATGCTGGAATCCCTCATGGATGAACTGGGCGTGGCGCCCTCCGATGCCTTGATGATCGGCGACAGCAATCTGGATCTGCTCATGGCGGTCAATGCACGCACGCACGGACTGGGGGTGACCTCGGGCGTGCATGATGCCCGGGAACTGTGGCTGCATCAGCCCAGGGCCGTGCTGAACGGGGTGGGCCAGTTGCCGGCGTGGTTGCGGGAGGGCCGGGCGCTAGATCAACCACTGAGCAAGGAACCCATATGAGTGAAGAAAACGAAACCGCCAGCCAGCGCAAAACGGATCCGGCTCCCGAAAACTGGGAGCGGGAGGCCCTGCGGGAGATTGCCCTGGCAGGCATCAAGGAGCGACGTGCCACCCGGCGCTGGGGCATCTTTTTCAAGACCCTGGGCTTTCTCTACCTTTTCTTTCTGCTGTTCATGTTCATGGACGGCATGTCCGCGCGGGATGCCGAGCGCAAGGCCAGTCACACGGCCCTGGTGGACGTGCAGGGGATCATCAGCGAGGGCAGCGCCGCCAGTGCCGACCTGGTGGTGAGTTCCCTCAAGGCGGCCTTCGAGAACAGTCGTACCCAGGCGGTGATCATCCGCATCAACAGCCCCGGGGGCAGTCCGGTGCAGGCTGGCTACATCAATGACGCCATCGGTCATCTTCGGGAGGAACACCCGGACATCCCTGTCTATGCCGTCATTGCCGACGTGGGAGCCTCGGGTGGCTACTACATTGCCGCCGCCGCTGATTACATCTATGCCGACAAGGCCAGTATCGTGGGTTCCATCGGTGTTCGCCTGGACAGTTTCGGCTTTGATGAGGCCATCGAACGTCTGGGCATCGAGCGACGTCTGCTCACCGCTGGTGGCAACAAGGGCCTGATGGATCCCTTCCTGCCGGTGAACGAGGAGGAGAAGGCTCACCTGCAGGCCATGCTGGACGGCATTCATGCCCAGTTCGTGGAAACGGTCAAGGCCGGCCGTGGGGATCGCCTGGGCAATGATCCCGATCTCTTCACCGGTCTGGTCTGGACCGGGGAACAGAGCCTGGAAATGGGTCTGGTGGATGGCCTGGGCAGTGCCGGCTACGTGGCCCGCGAGGTGATTGGCGAGCCCAATATCGTCGATTTCACCCGTAAGCAGGATCTGTTCTCGCGCCTGGCTGAAGGGTTCGGGGTATCCCTGCTGCGCGTGATGGAACAATGGGGGCAGGGCAACCTGCGATAGCCTGGTGGTCGCGATGCTCGCGGGCGGACCGAGGGTCCGCCCGCATGGCCTTGCAGACGGCCGGGCTGCCGGTCACTCGTCGCGCCGCGCCGACACGCCCGCCGTCAGGGTGTAACGCATGGCGTCCTCCAGGGACAGATCCAGCGGCTCCACCCGATCGCGGGGCAGCATCAGCGTGTAGCCGCCAATCTGATAGCTCATGGGCAGATACACCGCGATGGTGCCCTGCTTGCCCAGGGTGTCCGGCAGGCCCTCGAAGTCACTGCGGGTGACGAACCCCACCAGACGGGCGTCCATGCCGGGCAGGGTGACCATCACGGCTTCACCGAAGCGTTCGTGAATGTCACCGGAAAAGAGCCGGGTGACGTCGCGCACCACGCCGTGGATGGTCTTCACCACGGGGATGCGCTCCATCCACCCCTCCACCCAGCGAAAGATCCCCTGAACCAGGTACACCCGGAGCAGCACGCCCAGGGCGAAGATCAGGGCGATGCCCGTGAGCAGGCCCATGCCGGGGAAGTAGAGCACATCCGGCAAAATGGCCTTGAGTAGGGTGCCGAGCCCCTGCTCCAGGGTGTTGCTCAGCCAGAGCACCAGGGCGAGGGTGACGACGATGGGCAGGATGGCGGCGAGGCCGGCGAGAAATGTACGGGTCAATCCTTTCAAGACTTACCTCCAGGCCGCGACACACTATAATGTGCGGCTACGGCGGTTGGGATTTTTGGGGAGTGTCCGGGTATCAAGCACGATCAGTGCCCGGATGTGCGTGCTGAATGTCCACCTTGGTTGACACCCGCAGCGGGTCGATCTAATTTGACACGCATCCCAAGGGTGAATCCAGATCCGCGCCCGAAAAAACTCAAGTCGACAGGCACCTGAATCTATGGCATCCAAGCCCTCGTCAGCAGCCGATCAAACCCCTGTACGGGTAGTGATCGTGACCATGGACACCCATCTGGCCAGCGCCGCCGACCGTGCTCGCGCCGAGCTCAGGCACGAGTTGCCAGGGTTGAAGTTCTCGCTTCATGCTGCCTCCGAGTGGGCCGCGGATGAAGAGGCCCTGGAGCAGTGCAAGGCCGATGTGGCCAAGGCCGACATCATCATCACCACCATGCTGTTCCTGGAGGACCAGTTTCAGCAGATCCTGCCGGACCTGCAGGCGCGTCGTGACGACTGCGATGCCATGGTGTGTGCCATGTCTGCCGGCGATGTGACCAAGCTGACCCGCATGGGCAGCTTCGACATGTCCAAGCCCAGCAGTGGCCCCATGTCCTTGCTCAAGCGACTGCGGGGCAAGAAGGAAGGGGATTCCAAGGCCAGCGCTGGCGCCCAGCAGATGAAGATGCTGCGCCGTATTCCTCAGCTGCTACGGTTCATCCCGGGCACGGCCCAGGACGTGCGCGCTTACTTCATCACCCTGCAGTACTGGCTGGGTGGCTCGGAAGAGAACATGGCCAACATGATCCGCTTCCTCGTGGATCGCTATGCCGATGGGCCGCGTCGCAGCCTGCGGGGCAAGCTCACCATCGCGTCCCCGGCGGAATACCCCGAGGTGGGTGTATACCACCCGGACATGAAAAAGCGCCTCTCGGATCGCCTCCAGGATTTGCCGGGCCGGTTGTCCGAGCGCGGCCCCAAGGGGCGTGTGGGCGTGCTGCTGCTGCGTTCCTACGTACTGGCCGGCAACTCCGGGCATTACGACCCGGTGATCCGTGGGTTGGAAGAGGCTGGCTTGCAGGTGGTGCCGGCGTTCGCCTCGGGCCTGGATTCGCGCCCTGCCATCGAGCAGTTCTTCATGGAAGACGGTCGACCCACGGTGGATGCCGTGGTCTCCCTGACCGGATTCTCGCTGGTGGGTGGCCCGGCCTACAACGATGCCAATGCCGCGCAGGAAATCCTCTCCAAGCTGGATGTGCCCTATATCGCCGCCCATCCGGTGGAATTCCAGACCCTGGATCAATGGGGCAACTCCGAACGTGGCCTGCTGCCCGTGGAGAGCACCATCATGGTGGCCATTCCGGAGCTGGACGGCTGCATCGCCCCCATGGTGTACGGCGGACGCCCAGGCCCGGAAGGTGCCATCTGCGCCGGTTGCGAACGCCATTGCAAGTTCACCGATTCCGAGAATACCCAGGACATGTTCACCTGTCCGGAGCGCACCGGCATGCTGGTCTCCCGCGTGCGGCGCCTGGTGGAACTGCGGCGCGCCGAGCGGGCCGAGCGCAAGGTGGCCATTGTCCTGTTCAACTATCCGCCCAACGCCGGTAATACCGGCACCGCCGCCTACCTGGGCGTGTTCGAGTCCCTGCTCAATACCCTGAAGAAGATGAAGGAAGAGGGGTATCAGGTGGAGGTGCCCGACAGCGTGGATGAACTGCGCGACAGCATCATCCATGGCAACAAGGATCAGTATGGTGCCGATGCCAACGTGCACACCATGATCCCCGCCGAGGATCACGTGCGCCGCGAGCGCTGGCTCAAGCAGATCGAGGGGCAGTGGGGGCCGGCACCGGGCAAGGTGCTGACCAATGGCAGCTCGATCTTCGTGTTGGGCAAACAGTTCGGCAATGTGCTGGTGATGGTGCAGCCCTCCTTTGGCTACGAAGGTGATCCCATGCGCCTGCTGTTTGAGCGCGGTTTTGCGCCCACTCATGCCTTCTCGGCCTTCTACCGTTACCTGCGCGAGGACTTCAAGGCCCATGCCGTGCTGCATTTCGGCACCCACGGGGCCCTGGAGTTCATGCCCGGCAAGCAGGTGGGCATGTCCGGGGCCTGCTGGCCTGATCGCCTCATTGGCGATATCCCGAACATGTACCTGTATGCCTCCAACAACCCCTCGGAGGGTGCCATCGCCAAGCGTCGCTCCGGCGCCACCCTGATCAGCTACCTGACGCCGCCCGTGTCCCATGCGGGCCTGTATCGTGGATTGCTGGACCTGAAGAGTTCCATTGATCGCTGGCGCGGTCTCGAGCCTTCTCAGGAGCATGAGCGTGGAGAACTGGCCGAACTGATCCAGTCCCAGGCCGCCGAGCTGGAACTGGCCAAACCCGAGCCCCTCTGGGATGTGCCCGGCGGGGAGGCCGAGGAACGGGTGCGCAAGCTGGGCGAGGAGATCCTGGAACTGGAATACACCCTGATCCCCTACGGGCTGCACGTGGTGGGCACCCCCCTGGGCGAGGACGAGCGTATCGACATGCTCATGGCCATGGCCGAAGCCTCCCAGGATACCCGCCTGGAGCGCTCCGTGGTGGAGACCCTGGTCAAGACCGGCTCGGTGGATGATGCCCTCCAGGAGGCCGGATTCCAGAATGACAACGAGCGCCGGGAGCAGTTCGAGCAGTTGGCCCGTTCCAATGAGCTCATGTCCCGGGATACGGAGCTGGAGGGTATCCTAAAGGCACTGGACGGTCGCTTCATCAAGCCTGCCCCTGGGGGGGACGTGATGCGTCAGCCCGACGTGCTGCCCACCGGTCGTAACCTCCACGGCTTCGATCCCTTCCGCATCCCCAGTGCCTTTGCGCTGAAGGATGGGGCCATGCAGGCCGAACGCTTGCTGGCCCGCCATGTGGAGGAAGGCAACGGCCTGCCCGAATCCGTGGCCATGGTGCTGTGGGGCAGTGACAACCTCAAGACCGAGGGCAGCCAGATCGGCCAGGTCCTGGGTCTGCTGGGCGCCAAACCCCGCTTCGATAACTACGGTCGTCTGGCCGGCGCCACCCTGATCCCGCTGGAGGAACTGGGTCGGCCCCGGGTGGATGTGCTGATCACGTTGTCCGGCATCTTCCGTGACCTGCTTCCCCTGCAGATCAAACTGCTGGCCGAGGCCACCTTCCTGGCCGCGTCGGCGGAGGAGCCGCCGGAACAGAACTTCGTGCGTGCCCACACCCTGGAATACATGAAGGAGCACGGCTGCGATCTGGAGACGGCCGCCCTGCGCGTGTATGGCAACGCCGATGGGGCCTACGGCTCCAACGTCAACAATCTGGTGGAAAATGGCCGCTGGGACGACGAGGACGAACTGGCCAACACCTATACCCAGCGCAAGGGCTTCGCCTATGGTCGCAGTGGTCGGCCCATGAAGCAGGACACCCTGCTCAAGAGCATGCTCAAGGATGTACAGCTCACCTACCAGAACCTGGACTCGGTGGAACTGGGCGTGACCACCATCGACAACTACTTCGACACCCTGGGTGGCATCAGCCGTGCCGTGCGCCAGGCTCGCGGTGGCCAGGATGCCCCTGTGTATATCGGCGATCAGACCAAGGGCGAGGGCACGGTGCGCACCCTGTCCGAGCAGGTCTCCCTGGAGACCCGCACCCGGATGCTCAATCCCAAGTGGTACGAGGGGGCCCTCAAGCACGGGTACGAGGGAGTGCGCCAGATCGAGGTGCATATCACCAACACCATGGGCTGGTCAGCCACCACCGGTCAGGTGCAGCCCTGGGTGTACCAGAAGCTGTCCGAGACCTTTGTGCTGGATCCGGAAATGCGCGAACGACTGGCCCAGCTCAACCCCACGGCCTCCGCGAAGATGGCCAACCGTCTCCTGGAGGCCTCGGACCGCAACTACTGGCAGCCGGATGACGAGACCCTGGAGGCCCTGCGCCGCGCCGGCGAGGAGTTGGAAGATCGCCTCGAGGGGATCGAGCAGGAGTCCCCCGCCGCCTGAAAGTGACCGGAGGGTAGGTTTATCGCAAGATCAGATCGCAAGGATCGAAAACCCGGAACGCCATCGCAATCGGAATCCGGTGACCCGCCAGTTCCCCGTTCCCCCTTGTGGGGCGGGGGGGCGCCATCCAACGGCTCCGGATGGGGACAGTGGCAGGGCTTTGTCGCCCTGTCGCTGGCCATCGTGCTGTTTTTCCATTTCACCGATGGGCTTCGGGAATTGGATCATAAGGAACTGTCCTATACCGAGTTCCGTGAGGCGGTTCGCGACGGGCACGTGAGCGAGGTGATCCTGCGCGGCCAGAACATACAGGGTCACTTCAGTGAGGCCGGTCGCCAGTACCGGGAGTTGTCCGACCCGGCCACCTTCGAGACCCTTCGCCCCGAACTGGAAGACCAGCGGCTGCTGGGTCTTCTGGACGATCACGATGTCGATATCACGGCTCAACCGGTCGAGCCTGCCTGGTGGCAACGTGTGCTGCTGGGCGCCCTCCCGTGGATCCTGTTGCTGGGCCTGTTGTTCTGGGCCTCGCAGCGGTTCCAGCAGCGCATGATGGCTGGCGGTGGCGCTGGGGGACCCATGGGGATCGGGAAGTCCGCGGCACGCAGGATTCACAGCGAGGAAAGTGATGTCCGCCTGGATGATGTGGCCGGATCGGACAATGCCAAGAAGGACATCATGGAAGTGGTGGACTTTCTCAAGGATCCCGCGCGTTTTCGCAAACTGGGGGCCACCATGCCCCGGGGCATCCTCATGATGGGGCCGCCTGGCACCGGCAAGACCCTCATGGCCAAGGCCGTGGCGGGCGAGGCCGGTGTGCCCTTCTTCACCCTGAGCGGTTCCGAATTCATCGAGATGTTCGTGGGCGTGGGTGCCTCCCGGGTGCGGGATCTGTTCAAGCAGGCCAAGGAACAGGCCCCTGCCGTCATCTTCATCGATGAACTGGATTCCATCGGGCGCTCCCGTGGGGCGGGCATGGGGGGCGGCCACGACGAGCGCGAGCAGACCCTGAACCAGATTCTCTCGGAAATGGACGGATTCGAGGGGCATGAATCAGTGGTGGTGCTGGCGGCCACCAACCGGCCCGATGTGCTGGACGCGGCGTTGATGAGACCGGGGCGCTTCGATCGCAAGATCACGCTGGAACGTCCGCACAAGCAGGCGCGGCGGGAGATTCTGGACGTGCATGTGCGCAAGGTGCCCTTGGCGGACGATGTGGACCTGGATCGCCTGGCGGCGGGTACCACCGGGTTTTCCGGGGCCGATCTTTCCAATCTGGTGAACGAGGCGGCCCTGCTGGGGGGCCGGCGGGAACTGGATCGGGTGGACTGGGGCTGTTTTTCCGACGCCCGTGATCGCATCCTGCTGGGCGAGGCCCGGGAAAGCCTGTTGTCGGACCGGGAGCGCAAGGTGGTGGCTTACCATGAATCCGGTCATGCGCTGCTGGCGTGGCTGTTGCCCGAAGCCGATTCCCTGGAGAAGGTGACCGTGATTCCCCGGGGGCAGGCCCTGGGGGTGACGGCGCAGGTCCCGGATGAGGAGCGCTACAACTTCAACGAGGGTTATCTGCGCGACCGCATGGCCGTCATGTTCGGTGGTCGCCTGGCCGAATCCATCGTCTTCGAACAGGTGAGCAGTGGCGCGGAGAATGACCTGAGGCAGGCCACCCAACTGGCGCGGCGCATGGTGGCGCATTGGGGCATGAATGAGCGCATTGGGCCGGCTGCGTTCCCCCAGGGTCAGGAACATGTCTTCCTGGGCAAGGAACTGGGCCAGGGACGGGAGCACAGCGAGGCCACGGCGGCCCTGATCGACGAGGAAGTCCAGAAGCTGGTTCGCGAGGTGGAGTCCCGCGCGCGCCGCATTCTGGAAGAAAATCGCCAGATGCTGGAGCATCTGGCGCAGGCGCTACTGGACCGGGAAACCCTGGAAGTGAACGAGATCAGGGAGGTGCTGGGTGAGGCCGGCCAGGGCAGCAGCGCCTAACTCAGGCGCTCCTTGTAGGCCTCGTATCCAAAGGTCCTGACCACCCGGACTTCCCGGGTCTCGGCGTCCACCCGGCAGATGGCCGGCAAACGCATGCCGTTGAAGGTGTTCGTCTTCACCATGGAGTAGTGAGCCATGTCGGTGAAGACCAGGCGATCGCCAATGTTCAAGGGCTGATCAAACGAATACGCCCCGATCATGTCCCCCGCCAGGCAGGTGAGGCCTCCCAGGCGGTAGGTGTGGGCCTTTTCCTCGGGCATGCCGGCGCCGATGATCTCGGGTCGGTAGGGCATTTCCAGTACGTCCGGCATGTGGGCCGTGGCCGAGGTGTCCAGAATGGCGATGGGGCCTTCATTGTCGATGATGTCCAGTACGGTGCTGACCAGGTAGCCTGTGTTCAGGGCAATGGCCTCGCCAGGCTCCAGGTACACAGGAATGCGGTTGTGACGCTCCCGAAAACCGCGTACCAGTTTGATCAGGCGCTCGATATCGTAATCGGGCCGGGTGATATGGTGTCCCCCGCCGAAGTTCACCCACTTGAGACCGGGCAGATATTGCCCGAAGCGGGCCTCGAAGGCCCCCAGGGTGCGCTCCAGCGCATCGCTGTTCTGTTCGCACAGGGTGTGAAAATGAAGCCCATCCAGGCCGGTGAGATCCACCCCTTCCAGATCCCGGACTCGGGTACCCAGGCGTGATCCCGGTGTGCATGGATCATACAACGCCACCGTACCTTCGGAATGCTCGGGATTGACCCGTAGACCGCAGGAGATGGCACGGGGGTGGGCCGCAACACGCTCGCGGTGGTGCAGCCATTGCCCGGGGGAGTTGAAGCTGATGTGGTCGGCGTACTGCAGCACCACCTCCATTTCCGCATCGGAGAAGGCCGGCGAGAAGCAGTGCACCTCACCGCCAAAGGTTTCCGCACCCAGCCTTGCCTCGTCCTGACCGCTGGCGGTGGTGCCCACCAGGTACTGGCTGACCAGCGGGAAGGTATCCCACATGGCAAAGCCCTTGAGGGCCAGCAGAATGCGGGCCCCGCTGTCCTGCTGGACCTGACGCAGCAGCTCCAGGTTGCGGGTCAGCAGGGCGTCGTCCACCACGAAGGCCGGTGAGGGGCAGGCCTGGATATCGAATGGGTTGTTCATGGCCGGACCGTGTGGCTCAACCCAGGGGGTCCGTGTCGGGGTCCAGTTCCTTCATCTGCCAGGGCAGGCCCATGTCGCCGATGCGCTCCATGAAGGGATCGGGATCCATCTGCTCCACGTTGAACACCCCGGCACCTTTCCAGATCCCCTGCAGCATGAGCATGGCCCCGGTGACGGCGGGCACGCCCGTGGTGTAGGACACCGCCTGGGACTGGACCTCCCGATAACAGGCCTCGTGATCACAGATGTTGTAGATGTGCACCTTGCGGCGCTTGCCATCCTTGATGCCGTCCAGGATGACGCCGATGTTGGTCTTGCCCTTGGTGCGTGGCCCCAGGGAGGCCGGATCGGGCAGCACGGACTTGAGGAACTGCAGCGGGATCACTTCCTTGCCCTCGTACATCACCGGCTCGATGCCCGTCATGCCCACGTTCTCCAGCACCTTCAGGTGAGTGAGATACTGCTGGGAGAAGGTCATCCAGAAGCGGATGCGTTTGAGGCCGCGAATGTTTTGCACCAGGGATTCCAGTTCCTCGTGGTACAGCAGATAGATGTCCTTGGGACCGATCTCATCAAAATCAAACTCCCGCTTTTCCGACAGGGGCGGGGTTTCCTTCCACTCACCGTTCTCCCAGTAACGTCCGTTGGCGGTGACCTCCCGGATGTTGATTTCCGGGTTGAAGTTGGTGGCAAAGGGGTAACCATGGTCGCCGCCGTTGGCGTCCAGGATGTCGATCTGGTGGATCTCGTCGAAGAGATTCTTCTGCCCCCAGGCGCAGTAGATGTTGGTCATGCCCGGATCGAAACCGCAGCCCAGGGTGGCCATGAGGCCGGCCTTTTCATAGCGGTCCTGGAAGGCCCACTGTTCCTTGTATTCGAACCTGGCCTCGTCCGGATGCTCGTAATTGGCCGTATCCAGGTAGGGCACGCCGGTCTTCAGGCAGGCCTCCATGATGGTGAGGTCCTGATAGGGCAGGGCCACGTGGATCAGCAGATCCGGCTTGAAGGATTCGATCAGGCGCACCAGGGCATCCACATCGTCCGCGTCCACCTGTGCGGTCTGGATGGGGCGTTCCAGTTTGGCGGCGATATCCCGGCACTTGGCTTCATTGCGGCTGGCCAGGCAGATCTCCGAGAAGACTTCGGGATGCTGGGCGCACTTGTGGGTGACGACACTGCCGACGCCGCCGGCGCCGATGATCAGGACTTTGCTCATAGGTCTCGATTCAGGAATCTGGATGGGTGAAAGAAGGAAGCGGACAGGGCGCTTGGGGACGCGTGCGATGATGCCCCCTTGTGACCGCCGGGTTCAAGCCCTCTCGACGGCGAAACTGACCGCGTAGCGCCGGCTTTTGCCAAATACCAGCGCCAGTCGGCCCTGTCCTTGGGTGTCCAGGCCCAGTTCCGATGCCCGGCAAAGGCCGCCGGATCGATGCAGGCGGCGCAGGGAGGTCTCGATGCTGCCCTTGTGACGGCGGATGTAAAGATCCAGATCCGGGCGCACGCTGGCCTGGATGTCGTGCTCCTGACCCAGCACTTCCATGTGGGTCTGTGCGGGCCCCAGGTCCTGGCCAGGCAGCTTGAAGAGACGTTCCAGGATGCGATGCATGCCGTCCACCGGTTCCTCGCCCAGATAGAGGTTCCACAGGAAACGGCCGATGCCGTACTCGTCACTCCACCATTGGGTCTCCGGGTTGAGTACATGCACGCCGACCGGGACCAGCCGGTAAGACCCCAGGCCCGGGTCATCGGTCAGGATCTCGAAGCTCACCTGCCTGCATCCCAGGTGTCGCTTATCTCCCTTGACCATCAGGGCTGCGTTGCGGGGAGTGAGCAGTTTCAGGGCCATGCGGTCCCGGGGCTGCAAGGGCCTTCCCCGTTGCTGGGCGACGGTCTGGATCACGTCCAGGGCACAGGAAGTGATCAGGCCCTGCTCACGAACCAGGCGGCCCTGGGAGTGCTCTTGGCCTCGCTCCCGTCGGGATTGTTCATGAGATGTGTTCATGACTTATGACAATGCACTTTTCATGCCGCGTTGCTGGGGGCCGTATTCCGTAAGGTTTCGTCATTTTTTTGACGGACGAGCGAGTGCTGAGGCAGACAAACCGCTATCCTTGTTGCGCTGCAAGGGCCCGGCGCCGACAATGGTCGTCTTTTGAAGCGCGTTAAGCTTAGGCTTCGTTAACGCTTGCCGAGCCAAAGGATGCACGATTAATGGCTGACCTGGTCATGTCCCAAGAGGAAGAGCGGATTATGGGGCAACTCATGATTCCGTCCCAGCCCACCGTGCTGCGCGCCATTGCAGCCGAGGTGGAAAAGGAGGAGGGCGATCTGGCACAGGTGGCCAGGCTTGTGTCGGAGGATGTCAGTGTCTCCGGCGGTATCCTGCTGGTGGTGAACTCCCCATTGTTTCGCCGTCGCCGCGAGATCAGTTCCATTCGTGAGGCGGTCATGTTGTTGGGGCTTCAGCGGGTGTATTCGGTGGCACGTACCGTGGCCCTGCGCAATGCCCTGTCTCACCTGCCGCGCATGCACGAATTCTGGAAGTCCAGCGTCACCCTGGCCGAAGCCTGTGGTGCGGCGGCACGTCGGGTGAAGCGTCCGGATCTGTTGGACGATGCCTATCTTGTGGGGCTGTTCCATCTGGTGGGCGTGCCCGCACTGCGCAGTGTGTTTGGTGAGGCCTACGAAACCGTTGAGCGTCAGGCGGATTTGAAGGGGTGGCCCTCCGCCATCCACGAGGAACAGCGACGCTATGGTGTCAGTCATGACCGCCTGGGGGCGCTGATCACTCAGCGCTGGCGCGCGCCGACGAGCGTCATCCAGGCAACGGCCCACCAGTATCAGGTGCAGCGTCTGGACATGCTGGTGACGCTGCACCCGGACGCCCGGGATCTGCTGGTCATGCTCAAGCTGGCGCTTCGGGCCACCACCGCTGTTGACCCGGCACGCATGACCTATGCGGACTGGGAGGCCACACAGGACTTCCTGGCTGACTATCTGGCCCTGGATGTCCAGTCATTGGATGCCCTGGTGGACGAACTGACCTAGGGCCCGGGTCGTTCAGGTGGCTGTGGATGCCTGGCCGCTGAGCAATAACCTCCAGAAGTGTTCGATATCGGATTTGTGGCACAACTCCGTGCCGGATGTCAGCACGGTCGCGGTGCCTGCGGCCACACCCAGAGCGAAGGCACGCTGGACATCCTCCCCCCGGGAGAGGCCAAAGGTCATGCCTGCCACGAAGCTATCACCGGCGCCCACGGCAGAGCGCGCGGTCACTTCCGGGGTGGCGAGGCGGTGGATGCCATCACGGGTGGCGAGCACGGCTCCGTCATGCCCGAGGGTGATGGCCAGCAGTTCCACGCCCCCGGCAGCCACACATTCCCGAGCGGCTTCCTCCAGGTCTTTGGGGTCTTCCAGGTCTTTGCCCATCAGGCCTGCAAATTCGCCCCGGCTGGGTTTGGCCATGTACACACCTTCCTCCAGGGCCGCTGCCAGAGCCGGCCCCGAGGTGTCCAGCACCAGTCTGCCACCGCGCCGTTTGACCGAGGCTGCAAGTCGGGCGTAGACATCCTCAGGTACGCCCCGGGGCAGACTGCCACTGGCCACGACATAGTCAAAATCCAGCATTTCGATAAAGTCCAGCGCACCCTGCCACTCATTGCGCCGGATCTGCGGGCCCTCGGGCGTGAAGCGGAATTCCTGCCCCGAGCTTTCCTCGAACACCACATGACTCATCCGTGTGGATTCCATGATATGTACCCGATGGGACATCACCCCTGCCTGGGTGATGAGTTCATCCAGAACGTCCCCCGGGCGGCCACCCGCCAGATAAACGGCAAAACTGCCGGCCTCCAGCTCGTTGAGCACCCGCGCCACGTTGATGCCACCGCCGCCCGGATCATAGCGCTCGTTCGTGGTGCGCACCTTGTGGATGGCCTTCACCCTGTTGGCCGAACAAGAGGAATCCACGGCCGGGTTCAGGGTCAGTGTGACGATTCGCTTATGCATCGAGGAACTCCCTGTGTGGCTGGCATTGAATGTGATGGTACAGGGGACGGGCCGTCAGGGTCAGTCCCCCACCAGCGGAAAGGTGACGCTCATGCCCCAGGCCAGGGAGAAGGCCACGGCGATCGCCCCCACCAGGGGATGCCCGGTTCCCGTGAAGATCCAGCGGGCAAGCAGGCCGTAAACCAACAGGAATGCGGCGATGGCCGGGAAGATGATGATCAGGAAGAACAGTTCATCCAGACGCAGGGCCACTGCACCCACCAGCGACAGCAGGAATAGCAGTTTGGTGAAGATATGGGAGCCGGTGGTACCGGTCTCTCCCCGGGTGAGCCATTCGTCGGCACTGAAGAACAGCAGTGTGCCCAGGAAGATCACCGGCAGCCACACCAGGCGTTCCGGGATGGGCAGATAGCCCGTGACAAAGGCATGGATGGGCAGCCCCACGGCCAGGGTGCCATAGGTCGTGGCCAGCACCGTCGCCGCGATCAGCGCGCCCCATGCCGTGCGGCCCGGGAAGGGCCCGAAGACATTGCCGTGGTGGCGCTGCATCAGCCAGAGCCCCGCCCAGGTCAGCAGCCCATAGACCGCAAAATGCATGGTCAGATAGTCGGACAGCAGCAGTGGCAGCAGGCCCAGCGGTACCTGCCAGAGCAGCAACGGCGTCAGAACGGCTGGAATCACCGCCACTGGCCAGAGTCGCCGCCATGGCATATCCGAGCCCCGGGCGGGGTGGGCCACCCGGGGCAGGGTGCGCATCAGGGGCCAGGCCAGGGCGATGATGCTCATGAACAGCAGGCCCAGCCAGGGACCTCTGGCATCCACAAAGGGCGCGTCCAGATCGGCCGGCGTGACCCCCTCCATCCAGGCCAGTGCCTCCAGCAGCGCCTGCCGGGCCTGGATGATGCCCATGTGCTCGGCCCCTTCGATCACGGCCAGTCGGCGGGCATCGCCCTTGGCAAAGTCACCATAGGTCATGCCGGGTTGCACCCGGGCGGGGTCGTGAAGCTCGAAAGCCGGCATTGCCGTGTTCCGCAGGGGTTCGGGCTCCAGTTCCCCGAAGATGAACAGCAGGTTATCCAGCCCCTCCATGGAGGTGTCTTCGGCAATGAAGGGGGATATCAGCACCATGGAGCGCACTTGCCCTGGGTGCTGCTGGCCATGCTGGAGCATGATGTCGCCAGCCATGGAATGTCCCATCAGGGTGACGCTGCCATCGCCGGCTGGATGGCTGCGGGCGTGGTCCACCACGCGCTCCAGCGCACCGCCCAGCAAGTGGCGGCGCCGTTCCATAGCCATCAGGTCCGGCACGAAGGGTTCGGCATTGGCCCCGTGGCCAGGGAAATCCAGTGTGATGGCCAGATAACCCTGGCGAGCAAGGGTGATGGCCAAGGGCTGCATCATCTGCCGGGAGCCGGCAAAACCATGGGCAATGACCGCTACCGGACCGGGCTCGGTGGCGGCGGGACTGACCACGGTGATGGGCACGCCGTCCACCCGATCATGGGTGATCTGCAGGCCCTCGGGCCCCGACATCAACTGCCACAGGGCCACCAGGATGCCCATGGCTGCCACCAGGGCGGTCAACCCCCGGGCCATTCCGGAGAACCGGGCTCTCGCACTGTTCGCTTCGGCCATTGGATCAGCGCCGCCGCATCTCGTCCCGCACCTGATCGAACTCCCTGAGCATGTCCTCCGTGGGCCCCTTGCCCACACGGCTGAACAGGATGATGGCCAGGGTGGCCAGGATGAAGCCTGGCAGGATTTCGTACATGTCGAAGAGGCCGCCTTCGAAGCGATCCCAGATCAGTACCGTGAGCGCGCCGGTAACGATTCCCGCCAGGGCGCCGTTACGGTTCATGCCGCGCCAGAACACGGAGAGAATGATCACCGGGCCAAAGGCGGCACCGAAGCCGGCCCAGGCATAGGCCACCAGATCGAGCACCGCTGCCTCCGGGTTCAGCGCCAGCAGGGTGGCCAGCACGCCGATGCCCAGCACCGTGCCGCGGCCGATCCACACCAGTTCGCTGTCGCTGGCCTGGGGGCGGAAAAAGCGCTTGTAGAAGTCTTCCGACAGGGCCGAGGAGGAAACCAGCAACTGGGAGTCGATGGTGCTCATGATGGCCGCCAGGACGGCCGCGATCAGACAGCCCGCCACCCAGGGGTTGAACAGGGTCTGGATGAGCAGGATGAAGACGGTCTCGGGATTATCCAGACCTGTCTCACCGAAGTAGGCCAGACCGGCAAAGCCGGTGAAGATGGCACCGAACAGGGCCACCACCATCCAGGTCACGCCGATGAATCGGGCCAGGGGGATGTCCTTGGGGTTGCGAATGGCCATGAAGCGGGTGAGTACATGGGGCTGGCCGAAGTAGCCCAGACCCCAGGCCATCAGGGAGATGATCCCGAACAGGGTGATGTTGTGGAAGGCATCCAGGGCACCGGGCTCCAGTTCGCCCACCATCTGGGTGGTTTCGGTCCAGCCACCCAGGTTCATGACGGTGATCACCGGTACCAGGATCAGGGCCACGAACATCAGGATGCCCTGGATGAAGTCGGTCCAGCTGACCGCCAGAAATCCTCCCAGCAGGGTGTACACCAGGATCACGGCCGCGCCCACCGCCAGCGCCAGCCGGTAATCCATGTCGAAGGTGCCCTCGAAAAGGGTGCCCGCTGCCACCAGGCCCGCCGAGGTGTAAAAGGTGAAGAACACCAGGATCACCAGTGCCGAGACCACCCGCAGGGCCGAGGTGTCGTCACGGAAGCGATTCTCGAAATAGGCCGGTATGGTGATGGAGTCCCGCGCCACGGAGGTGAGCCGCCGCAATCGGTCGGCCACGAATTGCCAGTTGAGGTAGGCGCCGATGGTCAGGCCCACGGCGATCCAGATCTGGTTCATGCCTGCCGCATACACCGCTCCGGGCAGGCCCAGGAGCAGCCAGCCGCTCATGTCCGAGGCCCCGGCAGACAGTGCCGCCGTGCCAGCCCCCAGACGCCGTCCACCCAGGATGTAGTCGGAGAGGTTGGTGGTGACCCGGTAGGCCAGCATCCCCACCAGCACCATCAGGATGAGATAGGCAACCAGCGTCGCCAGCAGGGCGAAATTCACGTCCACTTCCGTATTCATCACTTGCCCCCTCGCAGACTGTGCAGAATCAGGCTCACCAGCGAAAACAGCACCAGCAGCAACATGGGTACCAGCAGCCAGAACCAGGTGGCGGTCGTGAGAGAATGATCCATGGGGGCTCCTTGTGGTTTTTCTTGTGCGTACTCAAGCGGGGTTGCGGATGAGTATAAGACACATGAGTGCCCACTCACCAAGGACGGCCGTTGGTTTCAGTGCCCATGGACGGGTATGGGGCGCCCATTGCGAAAATGGGCCCAGTGGGGTTCGCGCACCACGCGCCCCTGCGAATCCAGTCGCAGCTGGCCGGTCAGACCGGTGTGGCTCGCCTGCGGATCCTGCTGCAGCTTGGCGAGTTCAGGGATCATGGCAAAGGCATCAAATCCCATGGCCACCAGCCGTGGCCAAAGGGGATTGCCCTGTTGTAGCAGGCGGGCATGACCCTGGACACCTGACCGACCGAGCATGGCGGGCATGTCCGGGAAGGTGATGCCGTCCAGATCCGCGTCCTGGCTGGCTCGTCCCTCAAGGTCGAAAACGTGGGATGTGGCATACACAGGCGGGTGTCGGGTGCTCAGGTAACGCAACTGGGGCTGGATCATCCGTGCCTGCTCTGGACTGGCCACCAGGAACAGCATGTCCACGTTCTGAGCCAGGATCCTACCGAGCACGGCCTGAAAATCCGTGGCCTGGGGTGCATAGTGCTGGACCGAAGCCACACGCCCCCCCTGCTGCGTGAACTGTTCACTGAATGCGCTGGCCAGCCGCTCCCCCAGGGACGATCGCGGGGCAAGGATGGCGGCGCGCCGGTGACCCCGAGCGTATGCCCTGTCAGCCACCCGGGCGGCCTCCTGTTCAGGTTGCAGTGAAAACAGGATGACCTGTCGGGATGCCGCGATGTCACCTTCCGGCTGGTTCAACACCAGGGTGGGTACGGGGAGCGGTTGTCGATCGGTGAGTTGCGACACAGCCTCCTTGGTGAGCGGTCCGATCACGATGTCCGCGCCTGCTTCCACCGCTTTCTGGTATTTCTGCCAGGCAGACTCCGGACTGTCACCCATGTCGTAAACACTCAGTCTCGGGCGTTGGGATGATGTGACGGCCTCATGGGATGCCTTCACCCCACTCAGCACGGCCTGGGCCAGATTCGCGTAGCGACCCGACAGCGGCAGGATCACGGCGACATGCTCCGAGAAGGCGCCTTGGGGCAGTTCTTTAGCGCCCATGGGGCGAGTCGGTGTCCGGAAGCTCCGGTGCGGGCTGTAGGACTCGGGTTGCGCGTCATTCAGCCACTGCAGCGTCACGGGGTTTCGCGCACGCTGCTTCAGTGCCGTGACGTCGCCAGGGGGGAGTGCCCGGAGCATGTCCTGTATGGATCGACGTGCATGCACAGAATGGTCTGCGCTGAATCCAGCCGTGTACAGGGTGTGCCAGGTTTTGATGGCGTCCAGGATTCGTCCCAGAGCGGCTTCGCTCCCGGCCCGGATATCCAGTGCTTCTGCATGCAGTTCATCGGGCAAACCTTCCGTGTGCCATGGCAACCGGCGGAGCGCTTCCATGGGGTTGCCGGCATCAAGGCTGGCTCGGGCGTCGGCAAGGCTTTGCGTGATCCCGGCGCTCTCGGGCGTGGCAGCGGTCGCGAACGCCATCATGTGAGGTGGTGTGTGGCCGGTAGCGACCTGACCCGCCTGTGCTGCCATCACCATCAACATGGCCATGATCAGTATGGCCCTGCCGGGCGTAATGGTCAGGGCCTGCGCCCGTGATGAAAAGGGCCGGTGACGGGATGGCCGCGCGGGGTAGGTCAGTCGGGACAGGATGGACACCTTCAAGGGATTGGTCGCGATGCCTAAAGTCCTCGTGGTCGATGCCGATACCGACCATAAGGGCCGCTTATACAAAAGCTTGGGGCTCCTGTCCAGTCTGTCTTCGGGCCTTCGGTTTCGTGTTTGATATGCGACCAGGAGGTCGGGCGGCCCGGGCGCTTCTGGGATTACTGAGGCTGGTTGTCACTCACGGAGAAAGAAAATGAAAAAAATGGCGTATGTGCTTGTGCTTTCTGGTGTAATGACGCTTACAGGAGCCTGTGCCCACTCCTACCAAGTGCCTGTTCAAGGGTACCAATACACGGCCATGGAAGAACGTACCATCCGGGTTCGGGGGCATGGCACGAGTGTGCCAAGACCTGACCTGACGCAATCTCAGCAGAAACTCATGGCCATTCGGGCCAGTCGACTCGATGCCTACCGCAACCTGGCTGAGGAACTTTATGGCATGCGGCTCGAGGGCGGCACCAGCCTGCGTGACATGGCGGGTGAGCGTGATAGAGTGAGGTCCTACATAGACAAGAAAATCCGGGGGGCACGGGTGATTGATGTGGCGCTCATTGAGGATGACATTTATGAGACCACGCTTGAGTACACTGTGGGCCATGATTTCTATCGCTGCGTGGCGGCACCCCACCTGTGTCAGCCGGCCAGACCGGTGGCTCCTCCTCAGCCCGTGGTCACGCGGCAGTATTGCGGCGCCAGTCCCTGTCCGCCCACCCGGGTCGTGCCTCTGCAGGCCCCCCGGCAACGCGTGCCTGAATGGCAGCACTGCACCGAGCCCTACTGCTCCCAGGCGCCTTACTACTACTACCAACGTTGATGAAGGGATGTCATGAGGCTTCTCGCACTCATCGTGCTGATGTGGCTGCCAGGGATGGCCTTCGGGGAGTCCTTCGTCGCCGATGGTGTCGCCTCCACGGCAAATCAGAGTGTGCAGGAAGCGCGCAGGGAAGCCCTCAAGGATGCGCTCTGGTCTGCCTCCGCCCAGTCAGGGATTACCATTCGGGGAGAGGTCGGCCTGCACCGAGGGGTGGTGGTGTCCGATGAATCCCGGTTCCGGATTGGAACCCATATTTCTCGATATGAGGTCATCAGTGAAGGCCAGGAGGGTGATTTCTATCGTGTGAAGGTCCGTGTGGACGAGGTTCAGACCGGCTGTGGGGCACTGATGGGGATGCGGATCGGGGCCGTGAGTTTCCCGCTCCTCAAGCCCCATCAAAACACCCTGATGGGGGTGGCGGGGGTCGAAATGGGCGTTCCGAATGAGATCCTGCATCGGGTGGGGATCAATACGCCGCTGGAGGTCCATCGTGCTGCCCATCGTCGTCTGTTCTTTCCCCTGAACGGGAATCTCCCCAACCCCCGCGCTACCGAGGTGAGGGAACGGGTGAAAATGATCGCAGAGGACATGGAGGTGGACTTTCTGGTGGCCGGCATCGTGCTCGACATTGGCTATGAAAGCGTGGGTATCCTGCGAAACCGGCATAGCCGCCGAGCGGAGGTGGAGATCTATCTGTTCGAAGCCGGGTCCGGTGAGTTGATGACCCAGCGGCGGGCGGCGCGAGAATCCCGGGGGGATGTGCTGGTGGCCTCACGAGTGAGTTTTGGAAGTCAGCGCTTTTACGAATCCGATTATGGGGAGGGCTTCGGCTGGGTGATGGATACCCTCTCCCAGGAGATCCTCTCCACCCTGGACTGCCCGAAGAGGAGCGGCGTGGCGCAATGAATATCCTGATCGTGGGTGCATCAGGTGGCATCGGTTCCGCCTTCGCACAGACCCTGGCGGCGCGGGAGTCGGTGCAGCGTGTTGTGGGTACTTATCGCAGCACGCCACCCTCATGGGAGGACGCCAAGGTGGAATGGGCGCCTCTGGATGTGACGGATGAATCGGCTGTGGCCCGGCTGGCTCGGGATCTTGGCGAAATCGATTGGCTGATCAACGCCGCAGGCCTGTTGCATGAAGGGGCGCATGGCCCCGAGAAGCGCGTGGCCCAGGTGGAGCCCGAGTTTGTGATGCAGAACTTTCGCGTCAACACCCTGCCGACGCTGCTGCTGGCCAAGCATATGGCACCGCTCATGCGTCATGGTCGTCCGGCGATCTTCGCCACAGTGTCCGCGCGCCTGGGCAGTATCGGCGAGAACGGACTGGGGGGGTGGTACAGCTATCGGGCCTCCAAGGCGGCCCTGAACATGGTGATCAAGAACCTCTCCATCGAGTTGCGGCGCACCCATCCACAACTCGTGCTGGCGTCACTGCATCCGGGTACGACGGATACAGCTCTCTCCAAACCTTTCCAGCGCAACGTGCCTGCGGACGCCCTGTTCACGCCCGGTTATAGCGTGAACTGCATGCTTCAGGTGCTGGAGGGCCTGAGTCCCGAAGACAGCGGTGGGTTCTGGTCTTTCGATGGTGAGGCCTTGCCCTGGTGAAGGGAGGCCGTGGGGATGCAAGGCCCATGGTGATCCGTGATCCGGTCCATGGCGACATCGAACTGAGCGCCCTGGAGCAGGCGGTGCTGGATCTGCCGGACGTGCAGCGCCTGCGGGGGATCAAGCAATTGGGCACGGCCAGCTACGTCTATCCCGGTGCCTTGCATACCCGCTTCGATCACTCCCTGGGGGCCTGTGCGCTGGCGCACCGCATGCTGGAGGGCCTGCGTCGTCAGGGCACGCCGGTGCCCACGGATCTGGAAGACCTGATCGGCGTAGGGGCGCTGTTGCACGACGTCACCCACGTCCCCTTCGGACACACCCTGGAGGATGAGCGGCGCCTGTTCCCGCGTCACGACAAGGGTGACCGGATGTCCCGGTTATTGAAGGGCGCGCTGGGCGAGGCCCTGGAGAAACTGGGCATCCTGGGCGAGATCGCCGGTCTGCTCGGCGAGGCCCCAGGCCACCTGCCCGGCTGGGCAGGGGAGATCATCGCCTCCACCCTGGATGCGGACCTGCTGGACTACCTGCGTCGCGACAGCCGGTTCACCGGGCTGGCCCAGGACTATGACGATCGGGTGTTTCGCTATTTCACCGTGGCCGATGATCACCTGGCCCTGCGCATGGCGCGCCATGGCATGGACCGCCCCGATGCCCGATCCGAGGTGGTGCAGTTGCTGCGAATGCGTTATTTCCTCACCGAGCGGGTTTATTATCACCACACCAAGGTGGTGGCCGGGGCCATGATCTCCAAGGCGGTGGAACTGGCCATGCAGGCGCAGTGGCTGACCGAACCCGAATTGCTGCACCTCAACGACTGGACCTTGCTGGATCGACTGGAACAGCCCGGGTCTCCTCCGGGAGCGCGTCACCTGGCGCAAGGCCTGGCGAGGCGTCGCCTGCTCAAGCGCGGCTACGTGCTATCCGCTTACAGCCTGGACGAGTCGGAGCGGGCGGCCCTGGTGGGGCTTTATCATGACTCGGGTACCCGGCGCGCGGAGGCGGAAGCGGTGCTGGCCAGCGAGCTTGGGGTGTCGCCGGAAGAGGTGATCGTCTATTGCCCGGCCCTGACGATGATGAAGGAGGCGCGGGCCTGGGTGGAGACGGCCTCAGGTCTGCGTCGCCTCAATGACCCTGCCAGCGCCGCCTGCGCCGAGATCTCGGCCCTGGAGGCGCGTTACGCCAGCCTGTGGCGATTTTATGTGTTCACACCCGAGGCGGTGGCCGGCAGGGCGGCGGAACTGGCGTCCGGGTATTTTGGTCATCCGGGCGAATACGCGCCGTCGGTCAAATGATCTGGGGTCATGTGTTCAGGGGCTATCATCGCTGGGGCCATGGGTCTTGCGGATTTCCGCGTTGCGCCGTTCGATTTCGCGACGAAATTCCCGGCGCAGGGTGGCGTTTTCATACCGCCTGCGTTCGGTTGGGGTTTCGATTTCCAGCGGGCGCACCTTCATCGGGCGCCCATGCTCATCCACCGCCACCATGGTGAAATAGGATGTCATCACGTGGCGCTCGTTCTGGTGGATGATGTCCTCCGCATTCACCCGGATGCCCACCTCCATGGAACTGTTGCCCGTGTAGTTGATGGAGGCCAGGAAGGTGACCAGCTCACCCACCCGCAGAGGCTCCCGGAAGAACACCTGGTCCACCGAGAGGGTGACCACGTAGTTGTTGGAGTAGCGGGCGGCACAGGCATAGGCCACCTGGTCCAGCAGCTTGAGGGTGGCCCCCCCGTGGACATGGCCGGTGAAGTTGGCCATGTCCGGCGTCATGAGCACGCTCATGGTGAGGGTCTTGTTCTGTTTTTCCATTAAGTTTGAGGTGCTCAGTTCTGATGATGTGAAGAAAATACCTCGCTTTGGCCACTGCGATCAAAGGTGATCACATCGAAAGGATCAAAACGGTCGCCCATTTCCATGCCGGGGGAACCCACCGGCATGCCGGGGACCGTCAGTCCGGCCACATCGGGCTGCTCATCCAGCAGGCGACGGATGTCGCTGGCAGGCACATGGCCCTCGATGAGATAGCCGTCGATGAAGGCGGTATGGCAGGAGCCCATCCCCGGTTGCAGCCCCCCGTGATACTTGAGCCGGTTGAGTTGTTCCTGACTCACGTCCACCGCCTCTACAGTGAAGCCTTCCTCTTCCATGTAGGTGACCCAGTCATTGCAACACCCGCAGTAAGGCGTCTTGAAGACCTTGATGTCCTTGTCGGTGGCCACCACCTGCCCCAGGGGCGAGGACGGGCTGACGCGGTTCTCTGAGGTCAGTGCGGTGGTCGGCAGGAGCAGCAGGGCTGTCAGCAGACAGAGCAGCAGCCGGAGGCGGTGGGTTGGCTGGGTGAAGGCGGGGGCCGGAAGCATGATGGATTTCCTCTTGAGGGACCGGTGGAGTGGTCCATATTGACAATACGCAATATGCCTGGGTTTCCAGCGACACATGATCTGGGTCAACTGGCCATCGCCTGGGTGATGCTCCCGACCGGGCCCGAGACACCCGGCACCGGGAAGGCCCGAATGCCCAGCTGGCCAAGCGTGGCACGTTCGGAAGCGAAGGGATCCCGAGGGTCTGTCCGACCGATGCGCACCACCCGGGCACCATCACGGACGTGGCGCATCATGATGGGCAGGGTGGGGCTGTGCGGCGTTCCGTTGAGGTCATTGCAATGGCCCGCCGGGATCAGTTCCGCCTCCCGACGGGCATAATCCATCACCGGGCCTGGCGTGTCCGGGTCATGAAGGATCACATCGGCTTGCTGCAGGAGTCGCAGGGCCTGGATGGTCAGGTGCTCCGGTTCATCCCGGGGGCAGGGCATGAAGGCCACCTCGCCCTCGGCCCCGGATCCCGTGCCCCAGGTGTCGAGCACGCGGGAGAAGTCCTCATGCCGGGGCTGCCGATTCATGCCCGGCTGCCACAGGCCCCCCAGCAGTGCCTCCCAGAACCGTCGGCGCTGCCCGGGTTCCGGCAGAGCCTGGGCCACCCGATCGCGCCAGGTGCCGGCCAGTTGTGCCAGGTTGCCAAGATTTCGTGGCAGCAGTACCTCAAGCCGGGCGCGCAGGGCACGGGCCAGGACCGGCGCCGCGCCCCCGGTGCCAATGGCCACGATCAACGGACTGCGATCCACGACCGCTGGCATGATGAAGCTGCACAGCGCCGGCCTGTCGGCCACGTTCACCAGGATGCCCCGCTGTCGGGCCGCCTCGTAGACCGCTCGATTCACGGTCTCATCATCCGTGGCAGCAATGACCAGGGTCATGCCTTCCAGGGCCTCGGGATGAAACCGGCCTGATTGATGCTCGAACAGGCCCTGAGCCACGGCCTCGGCCAGGGACGGCGTCAGATGCGGGGTGAGCAGATGTACGCGGGCGCCGGCCTGTTGCAGGCGCCGGGCTTTGCGCGCCGCCACCCGACCGCCCCCCACCACCAGGCAGGGGCGTTCGCGCAGGTCCACAAAGAGGGGGAAATGATCCATGTGCTTATCCCGGTATGGCGGCAGGATCCTGCCAGTGTGGGTAGGCGCGGGGCCCCTGAAGGTACCTCATGGCGGGTGTGGCCAGCTCGCCCGCCGACAGTACGAAGCTGCTGAACCCGCAGCGTCGCATGGCATCCAGCTGGTCCGCACGGACATCGCCCACCGCCCGCAACTCCCCGTGATAGCCGTAACGCCCGCGCAGTTGTCGGGCCATGCTGTAAGGGCGTCCATCACCGGCTTTGGGGAAGTGAAGGGCCAACAGGTTCAGGCGACCCAGCCAGGGGATGAGATCCGTGAGTGTATCCTCGGGGTGCAGGACGATGCCCTCCACGCCCTCGGGGATGATCCCGGTGTTCATCGTTTCTCTCCATTGGCGCAGATCGAGCAGAACGTTCCCCGGTCCGTCACCATCCTGGTGTTCTTCAGGCGTCCGCCGTGGCAATTCGGGCACGGTTCGCCCGTCGAGCATGATCAGGGCCATACAAGTGCTCCTTGAACGGTTTGAGACCGATGCGGTGCACCGTGTCCAGAAAGGGTTCGTCGGGCTGGCGTTGATCCAGGTAGAACCTGAGCAGCCTGTCCAGGGTTTCCACCATCTTGTCCGCAGGCACGGCAGGCCCCAGCACCTGGCCAAGCCGGGCCTGTTCGCTGGAGGAGCCCCCCAGCTGGATCTGGTACCAGGAGGCACCCTGCTTTTCCACACCCAGCAGGCCGATATGGCCCACGTGATGGTGGGCGCAGGCATTCATGCACCCGGAGATCTTCAGTTGCACGTCGCCCAGGTCATGCAGGTAGTCCAGGTCATCAAAGTGCTGCTGTATGTCCCGGGCCAGCGGCAGGGTTGCGGCGTTGGCCAGGTTGCAGTAATCCAGCCCCGGGCAGGCGATCATGTCCGTCAGTGTGCCGATATGGGCGTGGGCGAGTCCGAGCGAGTCCAGGGCCTGCCAGAGGCTGGGCAGATCCGCTATGGGGACATCGGGAAGCAGCAGATTCTGATCGTGAGTGCTGCGCAGCACGCCGAAGCCGTGTCGCTCCGCCAGGTCGGCCAGGGCATGCATCTCCTGATCGGTGAGGTCCCCGGGGGCTCGTTCGGGTCCCTTGAGCGGAACGAAGACCACCCGGTAGCCGGGATGCCGGTGCTCACGGGTGTTGAATCTGAGCCAGCGATCATAGGCTGTCGCGAATTCGTTGCTCGCACTGGCTGGTAGAGCAGGGGGCCGGGATGGGCCGCCCTCCCTGTAAGCGGGCGTGACAAACCGTTCGCTGATCAGGCGATGGGCCTCCAGGGCGGACACCGGTTGTTCCCGGCGGATGAGGGCCCACTCCGATTCCACCTGCTCCTTGAAGGCCGGAAGACCCACACTGTTCACCAGCACCTTGATGCGTGCCTTGTAGAGGTTGTCGCGACGCCCATGCAGGTTGTAGACGCGCAGGATGGCGGTGAGATAGTCCAGCAGGTCATCAGCGGGCAGCCAGGCCCGCAGGGTCCGGGCCAGATGAGGGTCCCGTCCCAGGCCGCCGCCGACGCTGATCCGGAAACCAGGCTCGCCCGAGGCACCCCTGACCAATTGCAGTCCCACGTCATGGATTCGCGTGGCAGCGCGATCCCGGGGGCTGGCGGTCACCGCGATCTTGAATTTTCTGGGCAGATAGCTGAACTCCGGGTGAAGCGTGGCCCACTGACGGACCACCTCGCACCAGGGAAGCGGATTATCCACCTCCTCGGGCGTCAGGCCCGCCAGGGGGTCGCAAGTGACATTGCGGATGCAGTTTCCGCTGGTCTGGATGGCGTGCAGACCCACCTCGGCCAGGGATGCCAGCACCTCGGGCACCTGCTCCAGTTCAAGCCAGTTGAACTGGATGTTCTGGCGGGTGGTGAAGTGTCCGAAACCCCGGTCGTGGTCACGCGCTACCCGGGCCAGGCCCCGCAGTTGCGTACTGCTGAGCAGGCCATACGGGATGGCCACGCGCAGCATGGGGGCGTGGCGCTGGATGTAAAGCCCGTTCATCAGCCTGAGGGGTCGATAGGCCTCCTCGCTCAATTGCCCGGACAGGAAGCGGCGGGTCTGGTCGCGGAATTGCTCAACGCGCTCCCGGATGAGAGCCTGATCCCATTCGCTGTACTGATACATGCTCATCCTCGGTGTCTGAAGGGAGGTGCCTCAAGGGCGACTGAGGGGTCAAGATAATGCGAAATATCAATAGCGAAAAAGAATTTATAAGAATTGAGTTAGATCGAATGGGGATTAGCCATGCCAGCTCATAAAGAATCAAATTGAATTGATAGCAAACAATTTATTCTTTTTTGCGTAATCGCAATCTTGGTTAAGGTGGGGTCACATTCAACGCCAAGAGGATTAAAGTCATGCACGCGCCCCATCGGATCTCAGGCGATCGCGACACCCTGGAGAGGATCAATCGTGAGTTGGAGCCCCTGGACGCCTGCGCCCGGTTGGACTGGGCCCTGAGATGCTTTGGAGATCGCATCGTACTGAGTTCCAGCTTCGGGGCTCAGGCGGCGGTCATGCTGCATCTGGTGACCCAGGCGCGGCCGGGGATCCCCGTCATCCTGGTGGACACGGGCTATCTCTTCCCGGAAACCTACCGTTTTGTGGATGAGTTGACGGAGCAACTGGACCTGAACCTTCAGGTGTATCGCTCCCCCTGGTCATCCGCGTGGCAGGAGGCCCGGTTCGGAAGGCTCTGGGAGCAAGGATTGGAAGGGTTGAATCACTACAACCGCATGAACAAGGTTGAACCCATGCAGAGGGCCCTGAAGGATCTGGGGGCGGATGCCTGGTTGGCGGGCTTGCGCCGCCAGCAGTCCGAGAGCCGTGCCGGACTTGAAGTGGTGGCCTGGCAGAACGGAAGAGCCAAGATCCATCCCATCATCGACTGGACCGACCGGGATGTGCATCAGTACCTCATGCGGCACGGATTGTCCTACCATCCACTCTGGCACCAGGGCTATCTCTCCATCGGCGACGTACACAGCACGCGCTCGGTGCACGAGATCGAACAGCCAGAGCAGATGCGGTTTTTCGGGCTTAAGCGCGAGTGCGGGCTGCACGAGCACGTCTGAGGCCCGCGATCATCCACAGAACCTGTGGATAACCTTGTGGGCAAAATGTCATGAAACGCCGCCCGGCCGCGACGGTGCGCGGCCCGGGAACAGATTGGTCAAAAAATGGCCAGGGTCTGTAACTGCTTGTTTCCTGGTTAAAAGGAGGAATCCTCAAAGTCCTGGGCTGTCAAGTCTTGACAAGGTGTTTTCCCACGGGAAATTTCATGAGCACCTTTTGGAGACTGGGGACATCTTTCATCCCTGGTGGCTGCCGGGAAGGCAGCTTTTCCTGCACGCTAGGGCTACAATGGCAGTTCGTTGAACGCCTTTTCCCAAGAGTATGGACGTGACAGAAAAACCCAAGGTGATTGTCTCCAGCCAGGATTATGACCGCCTGGATACCCTGATGGCCTCCCTCCCGGAGGACAGCTTCCCGGGGCGCGCTGCCTTGCAGGCGGAACTGGACCGGGCCGAGGTGGTCGAGCCCCACGAGATGCCGGCCGATGTGGTCACCATGAACAGCACGGTGCGGTTTGTCATGGAGTCCACCGGCGAGTCCTTCGAGATGACCCTCGTCTACCCGCGTGACAGCACCGGGGAGCCGAACCGCATTTCCATCGTGGCCCCGGTGGGCAGCGCCCTGCTGGGCCTGTCGGTGGGAGAGAGCATCGAATGGCCCCGGCCCGGTGGTGGCACCATCCGCGTGCGCATCGATGCCATCCTCTATCAGCCCGAGAGCGCGGGGGATCTGCACCGCTGAGTGCTTCAAAAGGCCCCATTGCGCCAGAGGATGGCTAGTACCAGGCCGGTGAGCAGGAGCAGGCAGCCCAGCGACCAGAGCACCCAGTCCCAGGGGGTGAACCGTTCCACCTGGCCCACGCCGATCCAGCGGCGGGGCTTCACCCCCTGGAACAGGAACACGAACTGGGCCGCCAGCACCACGCACACCACGTTGGCCGCCAGCATCAGGCCCGCGCCCAGGGCCAGGTCGAAGGCTCCCTTGCCCACCAGCAGACCGGTCACCGCAGCCGGTGGCAGCAGGGCCACCGCCACCATCACGCCCACCAGACGCGAGGTCACGCCGCTGGTGAGGGCCAGTACTCCGGCAGCGCCCGCAGCCAGAGCCAGGATGACATACGAGATATTGACCTCTGTGCGCGCCAGCACCTCCTGATTGCCCACACTCACCGGCCACAGATAACCAATGAGCATGGCGCAAGCCACCGTCACCGTCAGGCCAGCCAGGGTGGTGGCCAGGGAACGCAGGGCCAGCGAGCGCTCGCCCAGGCAGGTGGCGAACGCAAACGCGATCACCGGGCCCAGCAGCGGGGCGATCACCATGGAACCGATCACCACGGCAGTGTTGTCCTCCGCCAGGCCAATGGCCGCGGCCACGGTGGAGAGGACGATCAGCATCAGGTAATTGCGATCCAGCGTGGCGCCCTTGGCGATTCCGGCATAGAGTTCCTCCAGGCTGACCTTGCGCGAGCGGGGGCGCTCAGGGCGCGGGTCGTTCTCTCCCGGGGCCGGCATGGGCACCGTGGCCTCGATGGGAGTGATCACGATGCGGGCGCTGGGCTCCTCGATCAACAGACTTTGCAGAGCGTCCAGGAGGGCCTGGCGCTCATCTTCCAGCACCACCATGCGCACCGCCACGCGGCCGTCATCGTTCAGTGTGCCGCACCAGGCATCCACGGCGCCGTGGGTACGGGCCATCTCCAGCAGATGGGTCTGCAAACGGGCGGGCGCAATCACCTCCACAACACGCATGGCAAATTCCTTGGAAAGACACCTCAAGGGGTGGGACTGCGGGCCCGTGAGGGGGTTCAGTCCAGGGCCTGAGGGAACTCAATCACCCCACATGGGCCTCCAACGGACTGGAACGGCGTCGCGCCGCGCCGTGGGTACCCTGTCATGACAAGTTGATCCCCTCGACGGGCCGGGCGCAGAATGAATCGACAGGGTCGAATTTGCTGTATCCATCTTGGGAGTGCTGCCATGACCCAGTTTGCAAATCCTCATGATGGGGTGCGGGAACGTGCCGAAGAGGCGACCGGCCCCTGGCTGAGACGGCATCAGCACGCGGCCTGTGGCGTGGGCGTGCTGGCACACCTGGATGGGCACGCAAGCCATGGGCTCATTGAGGATGGCTTTGAGTGCCTGGAAAACCTGGATCACCGGGGCGCCCGTGGCGCCGAGGAGAACACCGGTGACGGCGCGGGCATGCTTTTGCAAAAACCCCATGCCTTTCTCTCCAGTGTGGTGGCGGGGCTGGGTGACCGGGACGATTACGGGGCGGCCCAGGTCTTCATGCCCCGGGACGGAGATCACCGGACAGCCATCCGCACGTTGATTGCCCGGCGCTGCCAGGCCGAGGGCTTCGATTTGCTCGGGTGGCGGCAGGTGCCCACTCAGAATCAGGAACTGGGCCAGACCGCCCTTGATAGCGAACCCCAGACCTGGCAGTTCTTCGTTCGGCCGAAACAGGCGGTGGACCCCAAGGCCCTGGATGTCCGACTTTACGTCCTCAGGCGCGCGATCGAGAACGAGGTGCTTTACCGCAATCTGGTGGGGGCAGGGGCGGAGACGTTCTACATCTGCTCCCTGTCGCGGACCACGGTGGTATACAAGGGCCTGCTCACCTGCGGGCAGTTCCGAAGCTACTTCCCGGATCTCTCCGATGCCCGCGTCACTTCGTCGCTGGTGCTGGTGCATGCGCGTTTTTCCACCAACACCCTGGGGGCCTGGGATCTGGCCCATCCCTATCGTTATCTGGTCCACAACGGCGAGATCAACACCCTGCGGGGCAACCAGAACTGGATGCGGGCCCGGGAGTCCACCCTGGCCTCGCCTCACCTGGGCAAGGACATGGACAAGGTCAAACCCCTGACCGGGGAGGGCCTGAGCGACAGCGCCCAGCTGGACAACGTGGTGGAACTGCTGGCGCTGACCGGGCGCAGTCTGCCCCATGCCCTGCGCATGCTCATTCCCGAGGCCTGGGAAAAGAATCCCGCCATGCCGGAGGACCGACGGGACTTTTACGAATACCACAGTACCCTGATGGAACCCTGGGACGGTCCGGCCCTGGTGGTGGCCACCGATGGACAGCGCATTGCTGCGGTGCTGGATCGCAACGGCCTGCGGCCCTGCCGTTACAGCCTCACCCGGGATGGGCGCCTGATCATGGCCAGCGAGACGGGCGTGCTGGATATGCCGCCGGACCAGATCCTGCGCAAGGGGCGACTGAATCCCGGGGCGTTGTTCGTGCTCGATCCCGAGCGTGGCGGGATCGTTCCCGAAACCCAGGTCTTCTCTGAACTGGCCGGACGACCCTACGGGCGCTGGCTGCGCGAGCACCGTCTGACACTGCCCCCGGACCCACCCATCGCCTCCGGACCGGCAATGGGCGGCGCTCTCCCGCATGCCCTGGACCAGTATCAAAGGGCCTTCGGGTACACCCTGGAGGGCCTGCGGGCATTCCTCAAGCCCATGGCCGAATCCGGGCGGGATCCCATCGGCGCCATGGGCAATGACACCCCACCGGCAATGCTGTCATCCCGTGCCCGCCCCTTGAGCCACTATTTTCTGCAGCAGTTCGCCCAGGTGTCCAACCCGCCCCTGGACTACATCCGCGAGGCCCTGGTCACTTCGCTGGGCGCCTATGTGGGCCCGCGCGGCAACCTGCTCGAGGAAGGCGAGGATCACTGCCGCCAACTCTATCTGCCGTCCCCCATTCTGAGCGGGGCCCAGGCGCATGCGCTTGGAATGATCCACCGTGAGGATCTGCAGCCGCACCCGGTCGACATCACCTATCCCAAGGAACTCGACCTGCAATCCGCCATACGTGCCATGCACGCAACAGCCGTGCAGATCATCGAACAAGGGGGCGGGATCCTGCTGCTGAGCGATGCGCTCGTGGGGCCTGAGCGGGTGGCGATCCCGGCGCTGCTGGCCGTGTCGTCCCTGCATCATCATCTGATCCGCTGTGGTCTGCGCATGCGCACGGCCCTCATTCTGGAGTCGGGTCAGCCCTATACGGCCCATGACATGTGCGTGATGATCGGTTACGGCGCGGATGCGATTCATCCCTGGCTGGCCTATCAGGGGATCCGTGCCCTGGTGGATGAGGGCATGATCGAAGCGGAGGCCGATGCCGCCGTCGCACAGTACCGCAAGGCCCTGGAGGGAGGGCTGCTGAAGGTGATGTCGAAGATGGGCATTTCCACCCTGCAGGCCTACAAGGGGGCGCAGATCTTCGAGTCCCTGGGGCTGGATCAGGAATTGATTGATGCCTGGTTCACCGGCACCACCACACACCTGCCCGGCGTGGGCCTGGCGGAGATCGAGCAGGATGTCCTGGCAGCCCACGAGCGGGCCTTTGGCCGGCCCATTGCGGCTGAACTGCCGCTGGACCCCGGCGGGCATCTGTACTGGCGGCGGGATGGCGAGCGGCATCACTGGAATCCCTACAGCATCGGCAAACTCCAGCAGGCGGCCCGCAACAACGATGCCCGGGCCTATGAGGATTTTGCCCGTGAGATCAACGAGCAGGCCGGGGGGCTTCTCAATGTGCGCGGGCTATTGGGATTCCTCGAGGACGAGGCCGCCGCGATCCCGCTGGATGACGTGGAGCCGGCGGCGTCCATCCTGCGGCGTTTTTCCACGGGTTCCATGTCCTTCGGGGCCCTGAGCCAGGAGGCCCATGAGGCGCTGGCCATGGCCATGAACCGGATCGGCGGGAAATCCGGCACGGGGGAGGGGGGCGAGCAGACGGAACGGTTCGGCACGGAACGCGAGTGCTCCATGAAACAGGTGGCCAGCGGCCGATTCGGGGTGAGCGCCCGCTACCTGGCCCAGGCCCGGCAGATCGAGATCAAGATGGCCCAGGGGGCCAAGCCGGGGGAGGGCGGTGAACTGCCCGGGGGCAAGGTGGACGAGGGCATCGCCCGGGTACGGTTCACCGTGCCGGGGGTGGGACTGATCTCGCCGCCGCCACACCATGACATCTATTCCATCGAGGATCTGCAGCAACTGATCCACGATCTCAAGTGTGCCAATCCAAGGGCCGAGATCCACGTCAAGCTGGTGGCCAAGGCCAATGTGGGCACCATCGCTGCCGGGGTGGCCAAGGCCCGGGCCGACGCGGTGCTGATCAGCGGCGATTCCGGCGGCACCGGTGCGGCGCTCAAGACCTCCATCAAGCATGCCGGCACGCCCTGGGAACTGGGGCTGGCGGAGACCCAGCGGGTGCTGATGGCCAACGGCCTGCGCTCGCGGATCACCGTGCGGGCCGATGGCGGGTTCCTGACCGGCCGCGACGTGATGATTGCTGCCCTGCTGGGGGCCGAGGAATACGGTTTTGGCACGGCGCCGCTGGTGACCCTGGGCTGCATCATGCTGCGCAAATGCCACTGCAATACCTGCTCGGTGGGGGTGGCCACCCAGGATCCCGAGCTGCGTCGGCGCTTTGAGGGAGACCCGGCGCACATCGTCAATTATCTGCGATTCGTGGCCGAGGAGATGCGGCGGATCATGGCGGCGCTGGGCTTTCGCACACTGGATGAGGCCATCGGTCGCGTGGATTGCCTGCGGGCGCGGCCCATGGCTCCGGCGCACAAGCCCACGCCCGATGTCTCGGCCCTGTTGCGACGGGTGCGCTCGGACGATAGCCCGCGCAGGGTACGAGGGCAGGATCATGGCCTGGACCGCAAGATCGATCACCAGGTCATCGCCCAGGCCGATGCGGCGCTCAGCCATGGCGAGCCGGTGAGTCTGTCCATTCGATTACGCAACCGTGACCGCACCTTCGGCACCTTGCTCAGCCACGAGGTCACGCGCCGGTATGGCGGCGAGGGACTTCCGCCGGGAACGATCCGGATTCACTGCACGGGCACCGCGGGGCAGAGTTTCGGGGCCTTCCTGTGCCGGGGGATTGCCCTGCACCTGGAAGGGGATGCCAACGATTATGTGGGCAAGGGGCTGTCGGGCGGCCTGATCAGCGTGAAGACACCGCCGGACGCCCCCTATGTGGCCGCCGACAACACCCTCATCGGCAATGTGGCCCTGTTCGGTGCCACGGGTGGGGAGGCCTATGTCAATGGCCGCGGTGCCGAGCGTTTCTGTGTGCGCAACTCCGGGGCGCTGAGCGTGGTCGAGGGGGTGGGAGACCATGGCTGCGAGTACATGACCGGGGGCGTGGCGGTCATCCTCGGTCCCATCGGGCGGAACTTCGCTGCCGGCATGAGCGGTGGCGAGGCCTACCTCTGGGACGAGGAAGGTCAGGCAGGAGACGCCATCCACGCCGCAGGTGTGCGTACCGAGCCGGTCACCGATCCCCGGGATCAGGCGCTGTTGCAGCGCCTGCTGGAGAACCATGTGGCCTGCACCGGCAGTGAGAAGGCCGCCCGGATACTGGCCGGGTGGCCAGGGGCCCTGGACACCTTCGTGAAGGTGGTGCCCGAGGCCTATGCCGAGGTGGTGGCGGACTATCTGTCCCGGGGGCAGGACATCCGCATCCAGCCGCCAGCCCCCCTTGCCTGAGGTATCACGCCATGTCCGAGAACCATCCTGATGGATTCCTGCGTCATCCCCGGCGGCCCATCGGCTATCGTGAGCCGGCGTCGCGTGTGGCGGATTTTCACCAGATCTATCGGTTCCGGTGGGATCCGGCGCAGTTGCGCACCCAGGGGGAACGCTGCATGGATTGCGGCATCCCCACCTGCATGGCGGGTTGTCCCATCGGCAATATCATCCCGGACTGGAACGATCTGGTGTCCCGGGGTGCCTGGCGGGAAGCCCTGGCACGCCTGCATGCCACCAACAATTTCCCCGAGTTCACCGGCTACACCTGCCCGGCGCCCTGCGAGACGGCCTGCACCCTGGCCATCAACGATGACGCGGTGACCATCAAGGACATCGAGCGGGCCATCGTGGATCAGGGCTGGGAGGCGGGCTGGATACGTCCCGAGCCTCCATCGCAGCGGTCCGGCAGGCAGGTGGCGGTGGTGGGCAGTGGCCCGGCCGGCCTGGCGGCGGCCCAGCAACTGAACCGGGCCGGGCACCGGGTGACGGTGTTCGAGCGGGATGATGCCATCGGTGGGCTGATGCTCTATGGCATCCCGGATTTCAAGTTTGCCAAACACCAGGTGGCGCGCCGGGTGCAGCAGCTCCGTGACGAGGGCATCGAGTTTCGCTGTGGTGTGGCTGTGGGAGAGGATGTGTCCATTGATGAGCTCAAGGCGCGGTTCGATGCCGTCTGCCTGGCCATCGGTGCACGCCGCCCACGGGACGTGCCGGTGCCGGGCCGCGAACTTCAGGGTGTTCTGTTCGGCATGGAATACCTGTGTGCCGAAAACCGCCATCAGGCCGGTGAGCCCCTGGACGCGGCCATGAATGCGCAGGGCCGGCGTGTGGTGGTGCTCGGGGGAGGGGATACCGGCGCCGACTGTGTGGCCACGGCCCACCGTCAAGGTGCGAGCTCAGTTGTGCAGATCAGCATCAATCCCCCGCTGCCCGACACGCGCCAGGCGGATAACCCCTGGCCCCAGTCACCCCAGGTCCGCCAGCAGACTTATGCCCTGCAGGAAGGTGGCGAGGAGGCCTTCAGTCTCAATGTGGCGGCCTTTCTCGATCAGGATCAGGATGGCCGGGTCGATGCCCTGGAACTGGAACGGGTGGACTGGAAGCGGGATGACCAGGGACGTCGGACCGACAAGATCGTGCGGGAGAGCGGTATCATCCTGCCCGCCCACAAGGTGCTGATCGCCATCGGCTTCGAGGGCCCTGAAGCCGCCTGCCTGAACGATCCGCGCCTGACCCTCACCCCGCGTCACACCCTGGAGGCGGACGCGCGCAAGATGACCCCGGTGCCCGGCGTCTTCGTGGCGGGCGATGCCAGCCGTGGGCAGTCCCTGGTGGTATGGGCCATCGGGGAAGGGCGTGACGTGGCGCGCCAGATCGACCTGTGGCTGATGGGGGCCTCCCGCCTGCCGGCAAGCCTGAGCACGCCGTATCCACCGCTCCCTCCCAAGGGGCTCTAGAACCCGAAAGTTGCGTCGCATCCTGGGGCGCGGTCAAGTGTGAGTGCCCTCGCCCTTTTTCGATCTCCTTGAGCTATGGTATAACCCATCCGAACGAAAAGATTCTCAGTTCACCACACACTCACAGGAGCTCGCCCACGATGCCTTCTCTCAAACGCGCCCTGCCCGCCGCGGTGCTGATGTCGTTTTCCATGCCGGTCATGGCACAGGATATGTTCCGGGACAGCCAGCTCCCGGGTGCACGCCTGGCCCCCCTGCCCCTGGGAGGCACCCACCAGGTGACCTCGGGATCGGCCTTCAACCCTGATATCTCCGTCATCGTGGATACCGTGTATTTCAACGAGTTCAGTGGTCACGTGGATGACCCTGCGGGATTCGAGGCGGGCCACGATCACGGTCATGGCGGGCATGACCATGGCCATGATCTGGACGAGGGTTTCAACCTGCGGGAGATCGAGCTGGCCTTCAGTGCCTCGGTGGACAATTATTTCGATGCCTTCGTGATGCTGGCCCTGGATGAGCACAACATCGAGGTGGAAGAGGCCTACGCCACCACCCGCAACCTCCCGGCGGGCCTGCAGATCAAGGCGGGCAAGTTCCTCTCCGACATTGGCTACATCAACTCCCAGCACCCCCACGACTGGGCCTTCGTGGATCGCCCGTTGGTCAACGAATTCCTGTTTGGTGATCACGGCCTGCAGGAGAAGGGGGTGCAGTTGACGTGGATGCCGAACACGCCGTTCTACAGCCGGTTTGGCGTGGAGTTGTTGCAGGGGGAGACCAGTGGCATCGCCGCCTATGAGGGCAGTGGACGGGTGTCTCACCATACTGTATTGCCAGGAGAGTTGGGTAACCAATTAGACCCAGGTCACGACCCCGATCGGCCAGCTCGTCAACGCTGGCGCGCTGACACCCCCTTCGATGACGTCTCGGGTCCGCGTCTGATCACCGGCTTTGCCAAGTTTGGTCCGGATCTGGGTTATGACCATGCCGCCCAGTTCGGTCTTTCTTACGGCTATGCCCGCGCCTTCCAGCGAGACGACCTCCATTCCAGCCTGCGCTACGAGACCTGGGACGGTGATGCCTGGTTTGCCGGGGTGGATGCGGTCTACAAGTATGATGCGGGTCGCTCCTTTGGTCATGGTGACCTGACGCTTCAGGGGGAGTACTTCTACCGGCAGATTGACGCAGATTTCAGGGAATTTAAATTTTCGGGGGTCAACAACGGGGTGCTGGAGGAGACCAAACACCTGGCCCGCAAATCCAAGCAGGACGGTCTCTATCTTCAAGGTGTTTATGGCATCGCCCCGCGCTGGCAACTGGGTCTGCGGGCCGAGGCCCTGGGCATGACCAATGACAACGCCCAGGTGGAGGACGATGGATTTGCCTCCTTCGGCACCTCCTACCGCTACGCCGGCAACGTGACCTTCCGCCCCACCGAGTTCTCCATGCTGCGAGGTCAGGTAAACCGTTCCGACTTTGCCACCGAAGATGGCGATGACGGTGACGGCTGGTCCTTCATGCTGCAGTTCCAGATGGCGCTCGGCGTGCACGGTGCCCACGAATTCTAAGTTCAAGACCAGAGAAATGCGGTCACCGGGGGTCAGCGAACCGGTCCGGTGGCCGCAGTCCCGATTTCATACCTCAAGGGAGATACGATGATGTATAAATGGCTGATTGGCCTGGTGTTGCTGGTGTCCACCGCCACCGCCCAGGCCGCTGTGAATGTAGTGGCGACCACGCCTGCCATGGGCATGCTGGCGGAAACGGTGGGCGGCGATGCCGTGTCGGTGCGGGTGCTGGCGCCGGCGGATCGCGACGCCCATTATCTGCAGGCCCGGCCCAGCATGATGGCGGCCATGCGGGGCGCGGATCTGGTGGTCGCGGTCGGTGCCGAGCTTGAAGTGGGCTGGCTGCCCGCTGCCATTCGCGGCGCCAACAACCCCGGCGTCTTCCCCGGCCGCACCGGTTATTTCGAGGCTGCCGCGCAGGTGGACCTGATCGGCGTGGGCGGCCCCGCCGACCGGGCGCTGGGTGACGTGCACCCGGCAGGTAACCCCCATGTGAACATGGATCCGGTGCGCATGGCCCAGGTGGCCCACGCCCTGGCCGAGCGGCTGATCCGCTTCGATTCCGCCAATGCCGAGCTGTTCCGCGCCAATGCCGAGGCCTTCGAGCGCAAGGTGGAGGAGCACCTGCCCGTCTGGCGGGAGCGGGTGGCCGATGCACCGGGTGTCGTGTTCTTCCATGAGGATGCCGACTACCTGGCCAAGCGCCTCGATGTCCCTGTGCTCGGCTATGTGGAGCCGCTGCCGGGCATTCCCCCCACCGCCCGTCATCTGCGTGATCTGGTGCGTGATCTGGAAGGCCGGGATGGCGTGGTGATCCGTGCCACCTTCCATCAGGAACGGGGCCCCCGTTTCGTGGGCGAGCAACTGGACTGGCCCGTGTATGCCCTGCCGCTGGATCCGGAGGTGGGCGCCACCGCGGACGATTACTTTGATCTGATCGGGCAGTGGGTGGACGCCATGGCAGGTAAACTCTAAAGCATGAAGAGTGAAGCCTTGTTGCGGTGCCACGGGGTCGTCGCCGGGTATGAACACCCGGTGGTCGGCCCCGTCACCTTTGAACTTTTTCGTGGCGAGGTCCTGGGGCTTTTGGGCAGCAATGGGGCGGGCAAGTCCACCCTCATCAAGGCCATCACCGGGCACGCCAGGATCTTTCGGGGCCGACTGGAAACCGCGCCCGGCATTGAGTTGGCCCATCATCGCCAGCAGCCGGTTCGACCGGCTGAATGCCCCCTCTCCGGTCATGACCTGGTGACTCTCACCGGGGCCTCGCGCCAGACACCACCACCGCAGATCGCCCGGCTGCTGGACGGTCGCGTGGATCAGCTCAGTGGCGGGCAGTTCCAGATCCTGCAGATCTGGGCCTGCCTGGGGAGCGGGGCGGAGGTGGTGCTGCTGGACGAGCCCACGAATAACCTGGATCCCGCCACGGTGGAGGCGCTGGCCAACCTCATCCGCAAGGATCAGGCGGGCCGCACCATCCTGGTGGTCAGTCACGAGGCATCCTTCATCGATGCCATCTGTTCCCGCGTTGTCTCGGTGAGTGCCTGATGCTGGAATTACTGTTTGACCCCCTGTTTCGATTGCCCTTCATCACCGGTCTGTTGCTGGCACCGGTGGCCGCCATTGCCGGCGTGTATCTGCGCCTGCGGGAGGAGTGGCTGGCGGCCCTGGCTTATGCCCAGGTGGCCGCCGCCGGGGCGGTGGTGGCCGTGGTGCTCCATGCCCCCGTCATGCTCGGTGCCCTGGCCGCGGCCGGGCTGGTGGCCACGGTCAAGGGGCTGCTGGCCAACCCGGGCAATCATCACTTCGTCATCTTCATCCTGCTGGGCTGGGGTGTGGCCCTGGTGGCCGGATCCTTCAGTGCCCATGGAGAGATGGTGGGCCAGTCCCTCATGGACGGGCAGCTGTACTTCACTGGCCAGGCCCATTTGCTGGGCGCTCTGGCCCTGCTGGTGATCGGCACGCTGTGCATGTCCTGGCTGAGCCAGCGCCTGCTCATGGACCGTTTCTTCCCGGACTATTTCTCCGCCAACGGCATTCCCGCCTGGCGGCACCGGGTGGCCTTCGACTGGCTGGTGGTGGCCATCGTTGCCGTGGCCACCACGGCCTTTGGTGTGATGGCGGCCTTCGCGCTGCTCTTCATCCCCGCCTGGGTGGCCTGGGGGGTGGCCCAGGGCTGGCGCAACGTGCTGATCATTGCCGCAGGGCTGGCGGTGGTGGCATATGTGATTGCCTTCGTCGTGGCGGTCGCCGTGGACCAGCCCTTCGGGCCCATGCTGGTGCTGATCCTGTGTGCGACGGCCTTGCTCAGGTTTGCACGTCGCGGAGTCAGATCGGCGTCTCCTTCAGCCGCACCGGCCCGCGCGCCGTCGGTGGCCCCGGAAGCCGCCCATCGCAAGTGAGGGTGGCCCGGGGTGAGGCGCCCGCCTCACCCCGGGCTATCGCACCAGATGACGTCGATACACGTAGAGGTGCACGGCCAGTGCCACCACGAAGGCCCAGCCGGTGGTGGCATGCCAGTGCTTCCATCCCCGAGGCCTTAATTCCGCCACCGCCAGGGAGACGCCCAGGCTGACCAGCATGGCCACCTTGGCCACCCGGTTCACCCGCATCCGCAACGGACGCGGTCCCCGGCGACGGGGTGGGCGTGCCGGCGTGCTCCGCTTGGCACCGGGGGCGGCAGGGGGCATGCCCAGATGAGGTCGGGCGATCTCCAGGGCCTCCTGCTCCATCCGTGCCCTGGGCAGGCGTGCCACGTCATATTCCACCACCAGACTGCCGGCCCGGCGGTTGCCCCTCAACCCGGTAACGGCGGGATGATCCTGGAACAGGGATTCCAGCGTCCTGAGCGTGGAGGATTCTTGCAGGCCCTTGTCACGCAGACGCAGGCGCCCGGGAATGGATGCGACGATGAGGTTCATGGCTCAAGCATGCCCTGTCCGGCCACACTCTTCAATATGATGAATGAAAATCATTTTATTGATTAAGATGGCATTGGAAGGTTGACAGGTAGTGCGAATTAACTATAAGGAGAATCAGTTACATTTGATGTCAGGCACCGGGGTGCTGCCGGCTTTTTTTCCCGTTGAGGTCGGCGGCACTTTTTTCTGGCGCACCCCGCGCGTTTCATCGCCCTCAAGGGGCCATCCCACCCACCCAACCTGGCAGGAGGTGATTGATTGCGGAAACGGCTCAAGTGACAAGACAAACCTACGAGATAGAGGAGCGGCCTGCCCGAAAGGGTTGAGCCGCTCCTTTTCGTTCAGGCTATTGAGACAGAATCCATTCCACCAGGCTCTCCAGGGTGCCCTCGCCGAAATGATCATCCACCCAGGCGTTGGGGGTCATGAACTGTTGCCCCCATTCACCCGAACCCCCCTCCCTGACCTTTGCCACCAGCTTGTCCGTGACATTCTGTCCGCGATAGCGCTCCGCCACGTCCTGGTAACTGGGCCCGACCGGATGATCCCGATCCACGAAATGACATCCCATGCAGCCTGCCTCGGTGGCTCTTTGCAGCATGTCCGCGGATACCGCCTGCGGCCCGGCAGCCAGCCCCAAGGCGCCGATCAAGGGCAGTGACATGAGCAGTTTCCCGGCAGGGCGCCCGGACAGACGACGGCGCGGGGAATGGTCTTCTTGGTATTGTTTCATGCGTTGCTCCTCCAGAAGGGACGGACAGGTAAAAAGCTGAAAGGCCAGCGGCCTTCCAGCGGATGATGCCGCCATGGGCGGCGGTGACCGAGGATGAAGGGATAGCTGCTGCGTGGCAGGCGGTTCAGTCGGCCTGGTCGGTGCCCCTTTGCCACGCGTTGATGGCGGTGGCGGTCAGTTCCGCGGCCAGATTGTTGCCCCAGAACACGCCCTCCATGGTGAGGATCAGGCGCTCGCCGTCCACCGGTGTGAGCAGGCCCTGGGCCGTGCGTTCGGCGCACACGGCTGCCACCGGCGACCGGCAGGGGGCCGGCAGGAGGCTTAGGTCCACCTGCCCGAACTGGATGCCGCCGATAAAGCGGTAAAAGGCCGGGTAAGGGTCCCGGGTGGCCAGCCCCTGGCGCTCGCCCGGGTGATTCACCGCCTGTTCATAGGCTTCCGGTGCCAGGGGATTCATCAACATCATGCCGCCGAGCCGCCCACCGGCACCGGCCCCCAGGGGCAGCGTATCGCCTCCCTGGTAGCGCAAATCCACGTAGCGGTAGCGATCCCGCCCGGGACGCGCCAGTTTGGTGAGCTCCAGCAACTGGAAACCCTGATGATGGGCGTGCTCCATGATTTGTCTGAATAGCCCCCACTCCCGGCGCAGGCTGTCCGCCGTCTGTGTCGTCCATTCGGGATGCTGGTGGGCCAGCCGACTCTTGTCGCTCACCATGAGCGCGTAAAAGGAAAAGCCGGCCAGGTCCAGCTCGGCAATCCTGTGAAGATCGGCCGCCAGATCCTCGGGTGTCTGCTCCGGGTAGTGGTAGATCAGGTCCATCCCGAGGTTGTCCAGCCCCAGGGCACGGTAACGGCGAATGCGTTCGGCGATCCACTGGCCGTTGCCGCTGCGGCCCAGCAGGCGGCGCCCGGCATCATGGAAGGTCTGCACACCCAGGCTGACCCGATTCACGCCCGCGTTCATGCAGGCCTGAAGTTTCTCCTCGGTGAGTTCCGTAACGCTGCTCTCCAGGGTGATTTCCACATCATCGGTGAGCTGAAAGTACTGTTTCAGACCCGCCAGGATGCGCTCGAGAGCCGCCGCGCTGAGCGTGCTGGGGGTGCCGCCACCAAAATAGATGGCGCCGTAGCGCCCATCGGCCACATAGGGGAGGCGAGTCAGGGCTTCCATGTCACGCAGGAGGCGTTCGGTATAGGTGTCATCGGGTGCGCCCTTCATGCGCCGCATGTTGCAGAAATGGCAGAGCTTTCGGCAGAAGGGGATGTGCACGTAGATGGCCCGGGGCCTTGCGTCGGCCTCACGGCCGTCCAGGTGCTCGCCCAGCGTCACGGCACCGCCCGAGAGGCCATGCAGGGGGGCCAGGGCGTCGTGGTGGCTGCGCAGCCGCTTCTCGTAATGCAGCGGAGGACGGCCCTCGGGGGTTCCGTGACCGTGGGAGGTGGCTTGGGGGGAACGCGTTGGATGGGCAATCATGGCGAAGCCTCCAGCTCGCATTGGGGTTTGGGGGTGCCATATCGCAACCGCACCCAGGGGCACTGGGTGTGTGTGTCCGTTTCCACCACGCAGTCGACGCCCCAGACCCGGCGGATGGTGGCGGGCACAAGGACATCCCGCGGGGCGCCACTGTCTGCCACGCGACCGCCCTCGAGGATCGTCATGCAATCGGCAAAGGCGGCGGCCAGATTCAGGTCGTGCAGCACCACGAGAATGGCGCGCCCCCTGGCGGCGTCGGTTCGCAGCAGCTCCATGAGTCGCAGCTGATGACGCACGTCCAGCGCCGAGGTGGGTTCATCCAGCAGCAGCACCCCGGGGCGCTGTGGGCCGGTTTCATACACCTGGGCCATGACCCGGGCCATTTGCACCCGCTGGCGTTCGCCGCCGGACAGGCTGCGATAATCCCGACCGGAGAGATGCAGCACCCCGGCCCGTTCCAGGCATTCGTGCACGATGGGGGTATCCTGTTCCGGGGTGCGGTGGGGCAGGCGGCCCATTTCCGCCACCTCCCAGGCGGTCAGCGGGAAGGTGACCACCGCCTCCTGGGGCAGCACGCCGCGACAGCGGGCCAGGGCATTGGGGCACCAGTCATCCAGGGGCCGTCCCGACCAGGTCACCTGGCCGTGGTTCTGCCTGGTTTCGCCCGCCAGCACCGACAGCAGGGTGCTCTTGCCGGCACCATTGGGGCCCACCAGGGCATGCACCGTGCCCGGTGCCACATCCAGATGGGCCCTGTCCACCAGCGTGCGGCCCTGGCGTTCCACCCGAAGATCACGAACCTGGATGCCCGTGTCCGAGGTCGCCTGCGCCGGCATGGGCGACGGGCGGACCGTCGGGGACCGCCAGGCGGCGGGCAGGGGCCATCGCCCATGAAGCAGGGAGTTCATCATCCAAGCCTCCCCTGCTGACGCATCAACAGCCACAGGAAGAAGGGGCCGCCCAGCAGGGCGGTCAAAAGCCCGATGGGCAGTTCCGCCGGAGAAACGATCACCCGGGCCAGGGCATCGGCCAGCAGCAGCAACAGGGCGCCACCCAGGGCCGAGGCGGGCAGCAGATAGCGGTGGTCCGGGCCAATGGTCAGGCGCAGCAGATGGGGCACCACCAGTCCCACGAAACCGATGATGCCGGCGATGGCCACCGAGGCGCCCACCGCCAGGGCAGCGGTGATCACCACCAGGGTCTTGATGCGGTGTACCGGGAAACCCAGATGGGTGGCCACGGATTCGCCGAGCATGAGGCCGTTGAGGGCGCGGGCGATGAAGGGCAGGGCGGCCAGGGCCAGCACCACGAAGCCTGCACTGACCGCCCACAGGGCCCAGCCTGCATGGGCCAGGGACCCCATGTTCCAGAAGGTCAGTGTGCGCAGTTGCTGATCGTCGGCCATGTAGACCAGCATGCCGGTGGCGGCGCCGGCGATGGCGTTGATGGCAATGCCGCCCAGCAGCAGGGTGGCCACCGAGGTATGTCCCCCCCGGCTGGCCAGGCGATACACCAGCCAGGTGGTCGCCAGGCCACCGGCGAAGGCCGCCAGGGGCAGCGCCAGCACCCCCAGGGGCAGAACCAGGGGGGCCAGCACCGTGGTGCCCAGCACGATCACCGCCACGGCCCCGAGCGCCGCACCGGCCGACACGCCGATCAGGCCGGGGTCGGCCAGGGGGTTACGGAACAGCCCCTGCAGGGCCACGCCGCTCATGGCCAGCGCAGCGCCCACGGTGATGGCCACCAGCACCCGTGGCAGTCGGAGATTGAAGATCACCTCGTGGAGGAAGGGATCGTCCAGTTGCCCGGTGAGGATGCGCAGTACATCCCAGGGCGTCATGGCCACGGCACCGGTGGTGAGTCCGAGCATGGCGGCGAGGATCACCGCCGGGATCAGGGACAGGGTCACCAGGCGCGCACGGGCGGACCGGGAGCCTTCCGGCTTCACGGTCGGGCTGGCCCGCACCCATTCGGGAGCCACGGCGCTCATGAGTGCCCGATGCCCACGGGGTGGCCGGCCAGGCCCTGGTTCAGGAAGCGACTGACATCCAGCACGGCCTCCCCCAGTCGGGGGCCAAAGCCCAGCAGGAACAGGGTGTCGCCCACATACTGGGGCACCCGGGACAGCGAGCCGCCAAAGTCTGCCGCCGCCTCTCCGGAGATGATCAGGGCATCCGGTCGCCGGGCCATGACACCTTCCCGGGACACGGGCCGATAACCGGAATAATCCTGGAACACGTTCTCGCCCCCGCACAGGCGCGCCAGGGCATCTGCCTTGGTATCGCGACCGGCGGCCACCGCATTACCCTGGCCATGGGCCATGAGCAGGACCAGCCGGGGCGGACGCCCCAGATCGGTCTGGATCTTCCGGGCCTCGTCCAGGTCCGCCTCCACGGACCGGATGATTTCCATGGCGCGGGCCTCGGCACGCAGCCAGCACCCCAGGGTGACCACCCGGATCTTGAAGCCGTTGAGGCTGGGTTCCCCGGAGACGGTGAGCAGCTTGACGCCTGCCCCGGCCACACGCTCCAGAGTGGTGCTCGGGCCGGCGCTACCGTCATGGATCAGGACGTCGGGCCGCAAGGAGAGGATGCTCTCCGGGGTGAGCGTGTGCTGGTAGCCCACCCTGGGGAGGGCGTTGGCGGGCTCCGGGTAGGTGCTTGTGGTATCCGCGCCCAGCACCTGGTCACCGGCCCCCAGGGCAAAGATGGTTTCCGTCAGGCCCCCGCCGATGGCCACCAGGCCCCCGTCCACATACATGTCGTGGGCGGCACAGGCGGGCCTGGCCGCCAGCGGTCCGCAGATCATGCCCAGGGCACCGCCTCCGAGCCAGCGCAACAGGTCACGACGATGCATGGCGTGACTCCTGGCCCGGGAGTCCACGGGCGGTGACGTGATTCAGGGCGGATGTTTCATGGGTTTGAATGATGTGTGACATGTGGGTTGTCTCCTGTTGAGGGACATGCCGTGTTCAGAATCGGTAACTGGCCTGGATCTTCACGTTGCGGCCGGGGTCGTTGATGGACGCGAGGTGAGGGCGATAGGCCTTGTCGGTGACGTTGTCGATGCCGAAATCCAGTCGCAGGCGCTCGCCGGCCGCCCTGGGCTGCAGGGTCATGAAGAGATCCGTGAGGGTGTAACCGTCGGCGGACTCGCCGCCATCGGGAACGCGATCCTGGGACCAGGCCCGGGTCAGACGTCCACCCAGGGTGAGCTGCCCACCCATGACATGGATGCCACCTTCCAGGCTGAGGCTGTCCGCGGGGATGCCGGACAGCGGTTCCCCGTCGGTACGGTTATCCCCGCGTATGCGACTGGCGTTCATGGCCACGAAGTAGTCGGGGTTCAGATACTGGAATTCCAGTTCCTGGCCGCGCAGACGGGCATCCCTGACGTTCTCGGAAATGGTGCGACCGGTTGGACCACCGGGAGGTGGAGGTCCCACGGGAGGGTCAGATTCCACCTGTTCATCGATGTAGTCCTCCACATCGTTCTGGTAGATGGATAGCCGGGCCCGCACCTGATCCTGGGCCTGCCAGATACCCTGCCCGTGGTAGCTCAGTCCCAGTTCCTTGTTGCGGGCCTTCTCGGGCTTGAGGTCTGGGTTGGGCTCGAAGAAGTTGTTGCCAAAATGCACCCCGCCCACGTAGAGATTGGTGAGGGACGGCGCCCGGAAGGCCTCCGAATAGCCACCGAACAGATCCCAGCCCGGGGCCACCATGAAGGTGGCCGTCAACTGCCCTGACCATTCCGATTCGGTGATGGAGGGCTGATCGTCGGCATCCTTGTGGAACCGGTCGTAGCGCAGCCCCGGAGAGACCTCCCAACGCTCACCGATCAGGATGCGGTCGGTGATGAACACACCGGTGGTCTCCTGGCGGGCATCGGGATACTGGGGCCGCCGATCTCCGTCACGCCGTCCCCGCTGACGGTCCCGGTAATGTTCCAGCCCGACAAGCAACTCGTGATCCACCGCGCCGGTGCGCAGCCAGGTGGTATTGGTCATGTCCAGGCCCACGGTTCGCAGCCGGGTCTCGTCGTACCGGTCGGTGTCGACCCGTGTCTCCTCCAGTTCCACCTGGTTGCCGTAAACGGTGGCGTCCAGGTTCACCCAGTCGTTGTCCGGGGTGAACTGGTAGCGCAGGGTCTGGGTGCGGCTATCGGTACGGCGATCCACGATGATGCCGGCCGAGCCACCGCCGGTACCCGAGGCCGTGGCATTGGACGGGATCTCATGGTCATCACGGAATCCCTGCAGGCTCAGGGTAAGCCGATGGTCCGGTGCGGGACGCAGCGTGCCCTTGATCAGCCCGGAAGTGATGTCATCGCCGGTGAAACGGATGGTGTCGCCAACGCCGTCCTCCAGGTCGGACTGATCCCGCTGGAGTATGCTGCCCAGCCAGGAGCCCCGCTCACCCTGTCCGGCCACGATGGCCGACAGCAGTTGCTGGCTGCCCTGATCCTGGTAACCCGCGGTGATGCGGCCGCCGAAGGCATCGTCTCCCAGGAAACTCTCCGGGTCGCGGGTGCGGAAGTTCACCACGCCACCCAGGGCACCCGAGCCGTACAGGCTGGAGGACGGCCCGCGCAGCACTTCTGCCTGCTCCAGAAGAAACGGATCCAGGAACACCCGGCCCTTGTGACCGGAAGCAAAATTCTGACGCGCGCCATCCACCCGGATGACCACCCGCTCGCCACCGAGGCCGCGGATCACGGGTTGCAGGGCGGTGGTACGGGGCCCGCCGCTGGTATCCACCCCCGGCATGCGATTCAATACATCCGCCAGGTCCGCTGCCTGATCCCGGTCCAGGGTGGCCCTGTCACGCACGGCGACGGGGGCCCCCAGTTGATCCAGGGCCGTCGGTACCCGGGTGGACTCCACCATGATGCTGGGCAGGGTGAGGGAGGCCACCTGTTCGTGATCAGGCCGGGTGTCGGCGTGTGCGGGCAATGCCAGCGTCAAGGAGGCGGCAATGACAGGAATGGCATGACGGTGTTGCGGCATGAAAGCCCTCCAGGCGATGGAGTCGGGGTCACGGGATGCTTGTGGTACAAGCGGCCTGGCTGGCTACCTGGCCCGGGAGGGGCGTTGGCGGGCTGGGCAAATCTTTAATGAATGATAATTATTATCATTACGATGTCAAGGTGTCAGGGGCTCGGCGTGAGAATCTTTGCTCGGATCCGGATCAAGTCGTGAGTGATCCAGATCCACGGCTGCGAAAGCCTTGCCCAGTGAATTGTGTTCATCGATCACACGCTCGATCAGGCAAGCCACGTCGGCCCGGGTGATCATCCCGTGTATGGTGGGCTTGGTGGAGAGGATCGCCCGACCGGTGGCCGGTGCGGATAGCAGGCCTCCCGGGCGAATGATGGTGTAGGGGAGGCCGGACGTGCGCAGGTAGTCCTCGGCTCGGGTTTTGGCTTCCACCACATCCCCGAAGGCGGCAATGGCCTGCTCGGAGCGATAGGGCATCATCTCTCCGCAACCAATGGCGGTCACCAGCACCAGGCGTTCGGGGGCATAGCGTCGGGCCACGTCAATGACCGTCTGATTGCCTGTCTCGTCCACGTAAGTGCCGTCGTCCAGCCTGCCGGCCAGCGTGGAAATGACGATCCCATCGGTGCCCAGGGCCATGAAGGCACGCTCCACATCCCCGGAGCAGGTGGCATCACCCGGAATGATCTCGACATCCAGGGTCTTGAGGGGAGCGGGCTCGCTGTTGGGCCTTACCAATGCCAGCACGGGCTGGTTGCGCCCACGCAAGCGGTAGGCCACTTCCAGCCCCACGCCCCGGGTGGCGCCGAAGATCAGGACAAGCTTCATGCGGAGGCCTCCCGCTCGACGTGATCCAAGGCGGTCAGGGTGTTGCGCAGTCGGGAAAAGTGCTGGAGCTGATCCTGCCGCAGCTGGCGCTGTTCATCGCGACCGACGAAGACCTTGAAGATCCCCTCTCCCTCACCATTGAAGAACTGGATGGACGCCGTCTCCATGCCCATGAAGGGGCGCTCCATGAACACGATGTGCTGACAGCGCTCAGGACGCAGGTGACCCGACAGGCCGGTCTTGCCCTGGAGGTTGTAGAAGCCATGCCCGGTCCGACCGGAGGGAAACGGGCCCTTGAACTCCATGATGACGTCGGCGGTGTGCAGCACCGTGGTCACCTCTCCCCAGGAGGGCAGGGCGGACAGGACGTTGAGGTAGTGTCGCCCGCTGACCTCCGTCCAGTGGTTTTGGGGCAGGCAGCGCACCACCTCCAGAAGGCTGAGTTTCTCCTCATGGGCGATCTGTTCCAGTACGACGCCCGGCTCGTCGGCGAGACGTTGGCACAGGGCGCTGGATGGGTGTGGCTGGGGGGCGGATTGGGGCATGAGATCCTCCTTTGGAAACAAAATAATGCGAATCATTCCCATTTCTAGCAGAGTTCATGGGCGCTCACAAGTGTTTTTGTTCCAGCACAATGCAACCGGCCATCTGCCATTCATGCGTGCTTGTCTCATTCGATGAATGATGCAAGAATGTTAACCATTCCCGTTTGCATCATCAGCCAGCCCGCAGCCAGCCACATGCAACGGTTACCCATGTGATCCCACGGCGAGGATCACATCACCCGTAACCCTGGCTTGACGGAAACGCAACGATGCATGCTGCTGGCTCTCCTGCCGTTCATCTCCCAAGACGACGCCCCATGGCGCCCGTTACTCGAACCGGCGCCGGATGAACCGGGCGAATCCGCCTCTGCCAGCCTCCAGGCAGCAGGCTGTGGCGCACACACAGGGAACGAACAGGCTCCACGACCGGGAGAGATTCGAGCAGTGACTCATTGCAAGTTGTTTTCACCTACCCAAGGAGCATCGTCCATGCATTCATCCCCTCGTCGTTTCGTGCTTGCCTCTGCCCTGTGCATCATCCTGCTGGCCGGGCTACCGCTGAAACAGGCCGTGTCCGATGACCTGCCCCAGGTGGTGAAGGATCACCCCCCCATACACGTCATCCACCCCGACGGGGTCGCCAGAAGCATCAGCCTGGCGCAGGTGCTGGACCACCATGGCTACCCATGCGGTCCGGCCACAGTCGGCTTTCTGGCCCTGCAATATGGTCTGGACCTGCTCTTTGGGGAGGATGAGATCGCTCGGGCCAACGATCTTCTGGTGCTGAGTCATGCCCCCATGGGCGGAGTGACCGATGCACTGGATCTGGTGCTGGTGAGCGAGAAGCCCGAGTCGCGCACGCCGCGACCGGCGGGGATGGAGCACGCCGTGGAGAGTTTCCGCATTCAGTTATTGCGCAAATCCACCATGCAGACCGTCACGGTTGCCCTGGACCCGCAACTCTGGCCCGAGGACTGGTTTGAGCTGCGAACCCTTCGTCGTGCCGGAGAAATGACGCCCGAGCTGGAGGCGCGGCGTCAGTCGCTGCAAGACGAGATGGTGGAGACCTTGCCCACCAAATCATTCGAAACGCTTTTTGGCACCCCGGACATCAATATGGTGATGACCTGGGGCGGGATCACGTCCGAGGAGGCCAGGTCCGCGGCGCAGCAGTAGCAGCCGCCATACCCACCCGCGGCACGTGGCTGCGGGTGGGGGGCTGTCAGGGGAAGACCACCGCCTGAAGCTGTCGACACCAGGTGGCCACGCGGGCATCGGTGAATTCGCTCTGGTTGTCTTCGTCCAGGGCCAGACCGCAGAAATGGTCGTCGATCACGGCCAGGGAGTGCTCAAAGTCGTAGTGTTCATCGATCGGCCAGTAACCAAGAATTCTTGCGCCGCGAGCCTGCGCCTTGTCGTGCAGGATGCGCATGGCATCCACGAACACCTCACCGTATCCATACTGATCGCCCAGGCCGAACAACGCCACCGGCAGGCCCGACAGATCCACGTCGTCCAGGTGGTCGATGAAATCTTCCCAGTCATCCTGAAGATCCCCGTAACCCCAGGTGGGCGCCCCCCAGATGAGCAGATCGTAGTCCGTCATGCTGTGGGCATTGTCGAGGGTAGCCACATCCAGCAGATCCACCGACATGGGTTGGAGGGCATCCCGGATCATTTCTGCCACATGCAATGTGCTGCCACTGGTGGTTCCAAAGTAGATGGCCACTCGCATGTTTTTCTCCTCATTTCAGTGAATCGTAATGAGAAGCATTATCTATTGTTTTTCTCGTCCGGAGCAAGCAGCAAGTCAAGGTGATAACACCGTGGGAGCCGTCCAGGGCGGCGAAAGGCGGAGCGCATGGAGCTGAAGCGCGGTGCCGAACGTCTTCGTGGGCAGGCCCGCTCCTGCATCAGCCCTGCTGCAGCGTTTTCTCCCACAGGCCTGTCCCTGTCTTTTGGACGCAGGTATTGGTTTACCAGAGAGATTCCGTCCTATACTGCGGTCATGCCTCGCTTCTTCAACAATGCCGGACCCACGGTCCCTGCCGATCACTATGCCATTGACCCCTTGAGTCGCATCGACTGGGAGGATCTGCAGGCGCTGATCGAGCAGAAGCGGTATTTTGTCCTCCATGCCCCGCGCCAGACGGGCAAGACCACCACGCTGCTGGCGATGATGCAGGTGATCAATGCTCAGGGTCGTTATGCCTGTGCCTATGCCAATATCGAGGGCGCCCAGGCGGCGCGTGGCGACTCGACGCTCGGCATCCAGGCAGCCTGCAGCGCCATTGCCCGATCCATCAACCACTATCTGGGCAACGACGCTCCGAGTCGCTGGCTGAGGGAGCATCAGGACACCAACGCCCAGGATCTGCTGACGCATTTGCTGGAAACATGGTCGCTTGGATGCGATCGCCCCACGGTA
>NZ_JAJNAO010000009.1:0-145416 GCF_022227625.1 Ectothiorhodospira variabilis
CCTCGGTGTATCCGGAACACGTGGACGACGGCCTGGCTCGCTTCCGCTATGCCTTCCCGGACAAGTCCGTGTTTCACCTGAACATGTTCCCGCTGCGCAAGCCTTATGTGCGCCGCCTGATGCGCGAGGTGGGTTTCCAGAACATCGAAACCTACGGCGACTTCAAGGAAACCTACCACGACACTGAACCGGACTTCTTCATCCACGTAGCCAGCAAAAAATATACGGGGAAAGAATAATGACGAATCAGTATGAAGGTGCCGTCGCCACTGCCCGCGACTACTACAACAGCGAAGACGCCGATAACTTCTACCACCGGGTGTGGGGTGGTGAGGATATCCACATCGGTCTGTACGAGTCCGACGAGGAAGCCATTCCGGATGCCAGCCGCCGCACCGTCGCTCACATGGGTGACCTGCTGGGCGAACCCACCAGCGACATGAAGGTGCTGGATATCGGTGCTGGATATGGTGGCGCGGCTCGCTACCTGGCCACCACCTTCGGATGCCATGTCAAGGCGCTGAACCTGAGCGAGGTGGAGAACGAGCGCGACCGGCAGATGAACAAGGCCCTCAAGCTGGATCATCTCGTCGACGTGCTTGACGCCAGTTTCGAATCCATCCCGGCCGAGGACAACAGCTTCGACGTGGTCTGGTCCCAGGATTCCATCCTGCACAGCGGCAACCGCATGAAGGTCATGGAGGAAGTGGCCCGCGTGCTCAAGCCGGGCGGCGTGTTCATCTTCACCGACCCGATGCAGACCGACGATGCACCCAAGGAGAAGCTGCAGCCCATCCTCGACCGCATCCACCTGGAAACCCTGGGTTCCCCCGGATTCTACCGGGAAGCCGCCAGCAAGGTGGGTCTTGAAGAAATCGGCTTCGAGGATCACAGTCACCAGCTGCCGCGCCACTACGGGCGGGTGCTCAAGGAGCTGGAATCCCGCGAGGAAAGCCTCAAGGGGCTGATTTCAGACGATTACATCGCACGCATGAAGAAAGGTTTGCAACACTGGGTTGATGGTGGCAAGGCCGGGCACTTGTGCTGGGGCATTTTCCGCTTCCGCAAGGCCTGATTCCGGATCATGATCCGACTTCAACCCTGAAAGACCATTACCAGGAGAAACCATTACATGAGCAAGACCTATCTATTCACCTCCGAATCCGTCTCCGAAGGCCATCCGGACAAGATGGCCGACCAGATCTCCGATGCGATCCTTGACGCCTACCTGGCGCAGGATCCCAAGGCCCGCGTGGCCGCGGAGACCGTCACCCAGACGGGCATGGTGCTGATCGCCGGTGAGGTGAAGTCCACTGCCGTTCTGAACCTGGAAGACCTGGTACGTGAAGTGGTTCTGGACATCGGTTACGACAGCTCCGACAAGGGCTTCGACGGCAACACCTGCGCCGTGCTGAACTCCCTGGGCGCCCAGTCCATGGACATCAACCAGGGTGTGGATCGCAGCCGCCCGGAAGAACAGGGTGCCGGTGACCAGGGCCTGATGTTCGGTTATGCCTGTAACGAAACCGACGTGCTGATGCCCGCCCCCATCCACTTCTCCCACAAGCTGGTGCAGCGCCAGGCCCAAGTGCGCAAGAACGGCACCCTGCCCTGGCTGCGTCCCGACGCCAAGAGCCAGGTGACCTTCCGCTATGAAGGCGGCAAGGCCGTGGCTGCCGACGCCGTGGTGCTCTCCACCCAGCACGCTCCCGAGATCGAACAAAAAGATCTGCAGGAAGCCGTGATGGAAGAGATCATCAAGCCTGTGCTGGGCGAGAAATGGCTGCACAAGGGCACCAAGTTCCACATCAACCCGACCGGTCGCTTCGTCACCGGCGGCCCACTGGGTGACTGCGGTCTGACCGGCCGCAAGATCATCGTCGACACCTACGGCGGCATGGCCCGTCACGGTGGCGGTGCCTTCTCCGGCAAGGACCCCTCCAAGGTGGACCGTTCGGCTGCCTACGCCGCCCGCTATGTGGCCAAGAACATCGTGGCCGCCGGCCTGGCCGAGCGCTGCGAAGTGCAGGTCTCCTACGCCATCGGTGTGGCCGAGCCCACCTCCATCGCCGTGGAAACCTTCGGCACCGGCAAGATCGACGAGACCCGTCTGACGGAAATCGTCCGCGACGTCTTCGATCTGCGCCCCTATGGCATCCTGACCATGCTGGACCTGGAGAAGCCGGTCTATCGTCCGACCGCTTCCTACGGCCACTTCGGTCGTGAAGACCTGGGCGTGAGCTGGGAGCGCACCGACCGCGCCGACGCCCTGGCCAAGGCCGCCAAGTAAGTACCTGGCGCCTCTTGCATCGGACATCGCCCGATGCAATTGAGAGGCCGGGAGGGGGAAACCTCTCCCGGCCTTTTTTGTGCCCGGCACATTGCCCTGCCCTGTGCTTCAGATGCCCATCTGACGGAACATCTCCAGGCTACGGGCAGCCTCGTCGGGGTCCAGGCGGCCAATGGCAAAGCCCACATGCAGGATCACGAAGTCCCCCGCCGAGACATCATCCACCAGGGCCAGGCTGATCTCCTTGCGGATGCCGCCAAGATCCACCAGGGCCCGATCTCCCTCCAGACATTCGATCACTTCCACCGGCATGGCCAGACACATGGCAATCCTCCCGGATTGATCAACCGCGCACCGCTTGCAGGGCCACCCAGGCCTGCCCCAGGCTCAGCCCGCCATCATTGGGTGGTAACCGACGGGGCTCGTAGACACGCAACCCGGCGCCGGCGAGAAGACGTCGCAAGTCCCGCATCAGGATCTGATTCAGACAGCAGCCGCCCGACACCACCACTTCCTCCAGTCCCAGGTGCCGGGCCCGGCTGAGGGTCCACTCGGCCAGGCCTCGGGCCACCGTGGCATGAAAGACAGCAGCCGCCTCGGCTGTCGAAAGCCGCCCTCCGGCCAGGCAAGCCAGCAGTGGCCAGAAATCCAGCACGTCCCGATCCAGCTCCCAACCCCCAGGAAGCGCCTCTGCCGGGCCATGGCGAGTAGCCAATCCCTCCAGTCGCATGGCCGCTTCGCCTTCATAGCCATTGAAATCCACCACCCCCAACAGACCCGCAGCCGCATCGAATAACCGACCCAGGCTGGTGGTGCGTGGACAGAGACTGCCGCACGACAGCAGCATCTCCACACCCTGGGCCTGGGGATATCGAGCGAAACGCACAGGGATCTCCTCGCCTCGGCCCAGGGCATGCAGGACCGCCGCCGCCATTCGCCAGGGTTCCACTGCTGCCCGGTCACCGCCCGGGAGGGCCAGAGACCGCAGGTGGCCCACCCGCTGGAAGTCCTGGCCCTCCAGCAGCATCAACTCTCCTCCCCAGGCGCCTCCGTCCGTCCCCAGACCATAGCCATCGATGGCCAGGCCAAGTATCGGCCGCTCGAGGCCACGCTCGGCCTGTACCGCTGCGAGATGGGCATGATGATGCTGTACCGCCAGCAAGGGCACCGACCACTCAGCCGCCAGGCGCGAGGCCAGACGAGTGCTGTAAAAGTCCGGGTGCATGTCGCAGGCCACCACAGCGGGCGTTTCGTCCAGCCGTTCCAACCACCATTGGGCCAGTGTCTCCAATGCCCGGCAGGTTCCGTCGTGATCCAGATCCCCCACATGGGGGGACATCAGGGCCTGGCGGCCCCGGGTGATGCACAGGGTGTTCTTCAACAGCGCCCCGGTGGCCAGGGCGGTGGGCCCCTCACGAGGCAGGGTAATGGGCGCAGGACTCAAGCCTCTGGCCCGGCGAATCATCGTGATCCCTCCGTCTGTCACACGTAACACGCTGTCATCGCAGCGCTGGCGAATGACCCGGTCATGGACCAGAAAGCCATCAGCCACCGATGCCAGACCCTCCAGCGCCTGAGCATCGTCGATGAACAAGGGCTCGCCATGAAGATTACCCGACGTGCAAACCAGCACAACGGGCTGGGGTTGCTGTAACCATGCCGTCCCGGGCGGCTGCCCCGCCAGGGCGTGAAATAGCAGGTAGTGCACCGGGGCGCAGGGCAGCATGGCCGCCAGCCAGGGTAGATGGGGGGCCACACCCGGCAGCGCCGTCTCCGTGTCCGTGGTCTGTTCAAGCAACACCAGTGGGCGGGTCCAGTCCTCCAGCCATGCTCTTTGTGGTGGCTCCACTCGGGCAAGGCCGTCCAGAGAAGCCGTATTGACCAACATCACGCCCAGAGGCTGTTCACCGCGATGCTTGCGCGCCCGCAACCTGGCCACGGCGGCGGCATCACGGGCATTGCACAGCAGTTGATATCCACCCACTCCCTTGAGTGCCAGGATGCGCCCCTCGGCAAGCCACGCCGCCGCCTCGGCCACGGGATCATCCGCTTCAACCGGCTGGCCATACGGGTCCAACAGCGCCAGGCGGGGACCACAGTCGGGGCAGGCATTGGCCTGGGCATGGAAGCGTCGATCAGCGGGGTCTTCGTATTCAGCTTGGCAGGCTGCGCAGGGTGTGAAAACCTGCATGCTGGTGCGGGCCCGGTCGTAGGGAAGTGCATCCAGCATCGTGTAACGGGGGCCGCAGTGGGTGCAATGGGTGAAAGCGTGGCGGTAGCGACGGTCATGGGGGTCGAACATTTCCCGCAGGCACTGTGGACATATCGCCGCATCCGCCATCGGGCCAAAGTGAACGCCGCCCGTCTGGCTCGGCTGGATCACGAACCCGGATTCTCCATCCAATGGCACCCGGCTTGAGCGTACCAGGTGATCCAGTCTCGCCAGAGGGGGCAGCCCCTTTGGCAGAGCGGAGATAAAGACATCCAGCGACAGCGCATTCCCTTGCAACTCCACCTCAACGCCGTCCGCCTGGTTACGCACCCAACCCGTCAGTTCCAGGGACTGAGCCAGACGATGAACATGAGGCCTGAACCCCACTCCCTGAACACACCCCTGGATACATAGATGCAGGCGAACCGGGCCCTGGGTCACGGAGTGTCCTCAGGACTTCATCAGTCCCGCCTGCTGCAGACGGGACTCCAGTTCGGCCACACGCTGGCGCAGGGCCTCCAGCTCCTGCCCCTCCGACACATCCCCCGGGCCTGAACACCGATCCTCCAGCCACTGCACCCAGGCCTCCATCCCCTGCCCCGTGCGGGCCGAGAGCTGGAATACCTCCATCTCTGGATTGAGCCGACGCGCCTGTTCAATGCAGGCGTCCAGGTCGAAGTCCACATGGGGGAGCAGGTCCAGCTTGTTCACGATCATCACCCGGGAGGTTTGAAACATGTCCGGATACTTGAAGGGCTTGTCATCCCCCTCCGTGACCGAGAGGACCACGACCCTGAAGGCCTCACCCAGATCAAAGGCCGCCGGGCAGACCAGGTTGCCCACGTTTTCGATGAAAAGAATGCCGCCCTTGGGTGGCTCCAGGTCTTCACAGGCATGCCCCACCCGATGGGCATCCAGGTGGCAGCCCTTGCCGGTATTGATCTGCACGGCGGCCACGCCGGCCTGGCGGATACGTACGGCATCGCGACTGGTTTGTTGGTCCCCTTCGATGACCGCCAACGGCAGGCGATCCCTCAAACGCTCGATGGTCGCGGTCAACAAGCTGGTCTTGCCCGACCCGGGGCTTGAGACCAGGTTCAGGGCCAGTACCCGTTCGCGCTCGAACCAGGCCCGGTTGTTCTGAGCATGGGCGTCGTTCTGTGCCAGCAGGTCCGTTTCAACGGACACCTGGCGGGTGTTCTTGCCATGATGCTCGTGCCCGTGTTCATCGTCACCACAACCGCAAACCGTGCACATGATCTTTTCCTCCGCATCCCGTGACCGCCTACCCGGCCCTAATCACTGACCTGCAGATCCTTGACCTGCATCTCCTGACCGTTCTCGGCCCGCGCAGGGCCACCGCAACGAGGGCAAGGGGTCAGCCAGGAATCCATGTTGAAGCAGTGTCCGCAGTGTCGGCAACACCCGTTGGCCACAGAGGGCTCGATATGCACTTCCGCCCCCTCGGCAAGCGTTCCCCGAGTCACCGCCTTCAGGGCAAAACGCAGGGCATGCGGATCCACTGCAGCCAATGGGCCCACAGAGAGTGTGACCGCGTGGACCCGGGAAAATTTCTGCAAACGGGCCTGGGTTTCAAGGATGCGAAGCACCTCACGGGCCAGGGACATCTCGTGCATGACATCGGCCCCGGAGGCCGGCCCTCAGCCTTTGCCCTGGGCCGCTTTCAAGGCGGCGGCCAGGGCACCCTCAGGTTCGGGCTCGCGGGGCTTGCCGCTCGCCCGAACCTTGGGCGGTGCCCCCTTGCCGTTGCGGCCGGCATGGGGGGCCTTCTGGTCCCGAGGCGGCTTGCGACCGCCGCGACTCTCCTGCCCCGGTTCATCCCCCAGTCGCATGCTCAGGCCGATGCGACGACGCTCCGGATCCACCTCCATGACCTTCACCTTGACCACATCGCCCGCCCGCACCACGTCCCGAGGGTCCTTGACGAAGGTCTCGGCCAGCGCGGAGATGTGCACAAGGCCATCCTGGTGCACACCCACATCCACAAAGGCTCCAAAGTTGGCCACATTGGTGACCGTACCCTCCAGTACCATCCCCGGCTCCAGGTCCTCCAGCTTGTCCACCCCCTCGCGGAAGGCGGCCGTGCGGAACTCGGGTCTGGGATCTCGGCCCGGCTTGGCCAATTCAGCGAGGATGTCCCGCACCGTGGGTTCACCAAAGGCTTCATCGGTGAACGCCCGGGGGTCCAGGGTCTTGAGGAAGGCCTCGTCCCCGATTAACTGGCTCACGTCTCGCTTGGTTTCGGCCATAATGCGCTTGACCACGGGATAGGCCTCAGGGTGTACCGCCGAGGCATCCAGCGGGTTGTCCCCGGAAGGCACGCGCAGAAATCCTGCCGCCTGCTCAAAGGCCTTCGCCCCCAGGCGGGGGATGGCCTTGAGTGCCGTTCGGTTCCTGAAGGCCCCGTTCTCCGTGCGATGCACCACGATGTTCTCCGCCAGCGTGGGACCCAGACCGGACACCCGGGCCAGCAGGGGCACCGAGGCGGTGTTCACGTCCACGCCCACGGCGTTCACGCAGTCCTCCACCACGGCATCCAGCTTGCGGGCCAGTTGGCTCTGATTCACGTCGTGCTGATACTGGCCCACACCGATGGCCTTGGGCTCGATCTTCACCAGTTCCGCCAGCGGGTCCTGCAACCGCCGGGCAATGGATACGGCGCCCCGCAAGGAGACGTCCAGATCCGGCAGTTCACGGGAGGCCCGCTCCGAGGCCGAGTAGACGGAGGCACCGGCCTCGGACACCATGACCTTGTTCAGCCCGGGCCGGTTCAGGCGCCGCAGGAGCTCGGCCGCCAGGGCATCCGTCTCCCGGGAATGGGTGCCGTTGCCGATGGCAATCAAGTCCACCTGATGATGCTTGACCAGGGTTTCCAGGGCGTGCAGGGCAGCGTCCACCTGGTTCTTCGGCGCAAAGGGATAGACGGTGGCGGTGTCCAGTACCGCCCCCCCGGCATCCACCACGGCCACCTTAACACCGGTGCGCACCCCCGGATCCAGGCCCATGGTGACCCGCGAGCCCGCCGGCGCTGCCAGCAGCACGTCCTCCAGGTTGGCCCCGAAGACCCGGATGGCCTCCTCCTCGGCCAGTTCCCGCAAGCGTCGCTTGAGGGCCACATCCAGATGGATGGAAAGCTTGGCCCGCCAGGCCAGGCGGGCATGCCGCGCCAGCCAGGCATCAGCGGGACGCCCCTGGTCCGAGAGGCCGAAGCGTCGCACCACGGCACGCTCGCCGGGGGAGGCGCCGGCCTCTTCCTTCTCACCCCGGGCCTGGGCCTGGCTCCAGGCCACTTCCAGGCGCAGCACCTCCTCGGCCTGCCCACGGAACATGGCCAGGGCCCGGTGGGAAGGCACCTTGCACAGGGGCTCCACATGATCGAAATAGTCACGGAAACGGGCACCGGCCTGTTCCTTGCCTTCCACCACACGGCTGACCATGTAGCCATGCTCCCAGCCGAACTTGCGCATCTCTTCAATGAGGTCGGCATCCTCGGCAATGCGCTCCATGAAGATGTGCCCGGCTCCCTCCAGGGCCGCCTCCACGGTGATCTCCTCGGTGGTGAACCCCGCCGCCACCGCCTCCGGTGACTGGGCCGGATCCTGCAGCAGGCTATCCAGCAAGGGCTCCAGACCATTTTCCCGGGCAATCTGCGCCTTGGTGCGGCGCTTTTTCATGTAGGGCCGGTAGAGGTCCTCAAGACGGGTTTTGGTCTCGGCGGTCTCGATGGCCTCTCGCAAGGTGTCGGTGAGCTTGCCCTGTTCCTCGATGGCCTTGAGCACCACCTGACGACGACCCTCCAGCTCCCGCAGATAGATCAGTCGCTCCTCCAGGTTACGCAACTGCGTGTCGTCCAGGCCGCCAGTGGCCTCCTTGCGATAGCGGGCCACGAACGGCACGGTGGAGCCACCATCCAGCAGTTCCACGGCAGCGTTGACCTGGCTGGCCTGAACGCCCAGTTCCTGGGCAATACGAGAGGATATGGAAGTCATGGGGAGCCATTACTTGAACAAAATGAGGGGGCAATCATAACCCACCCATGGCCCGGGTCCCATGGGCGGGTTTTCATGGAGGGGCGCGGGGCGGTACACCTTGCCAGCCACGGGCCGCCGGAGTAGCGTACCCATTCACCGTCATTTCCCGAAGAAATCATGAAGAAAAACAAGATCGTCATCATCGGTGCCGGCTTTGCCGGGCTCGCCGCCGCTGCCACCTTGGCCCGCGAGGGCATGGATGTCACCGTCATCGAACGCCATGACATCCCCGGCGGCCGGGGGCGGCAGTTCTCCGCCCAGGGGTTCACCTTCGACATGGGGCCGAGCTGGTACTGGATGCCCGATGTCATCGATGGGTTCTTCGCCGAATTCGGGCGCAAGAGTTCTGACTACTTTGAACTCAAACGCCTGGACCCGTCCTACCGGATCTACTTCGGCAAGGATGACTATGTGGAGATCCCGGCAGACGTGAAACAGACCGTTGAGCTGTTCGAGAGCATCGAGCCGGGTGCCGGTTTTCAGCTGGAACGATTCCTGGACGAGGCCGAGGTGAAATACACTGTCGGCATCGGCGAGTTTGCCAATAAACCCTGCCTTTCCTTCATGGAATTTGCCCAGTTGCGGCTGTTGCGCTATCTCTTCTCCATGCATCTGCTGCGCTCCTACCGCAGCCATATCACCCGTTACTTCAAGAGCCCGCGCCTGCACCGCATGCTGGAGTTTCCCATCCTGTTCCTGGGGGGCACGGGCCGCACCACACCGGCCCTGTACAGCATGATGAACTATGGCGATCTCAAGCTGGGCACCTGGTATCCCATGGGCGGGATGCATGAACTGGTCAAGGCCATGCATCAACTGGCCGAGGAAATGGGGGTCCGATTCCAGTTCGGCACCGAGGCCAGCGGCATTGAAACCCGGGATGGCAAGGTCGTGGCCGTGAACACGGACCAGGGGCGCTTCGAGGCCGACTATCTGATCGGTGCCGGGGACTATCATCATGTGGAACAGGATCTGCTCCCCGAAGCGGATCGTATGTATTCACCCAGCTACTGGGACAAACGGGTCATGTCGCCCTCCTCCATCATCTTCTACATGGGTGTGGACAAGAAACTGGAGGGGCTGCCGCACCATACCCTGTTGTTTGACGCCGATTTCGAGGCCCATGCGGCGCAAATCTATGAAAACCCCACCTGGCCCACCGAACCGGCCCTGTACGTGAGCGCCACCTCGCAGACCGACCCCTCGGTGGCCCCGGAGGGTCAGGAGAATCTCATGGTTCTCATCCCGGTGGCCGCTGGCCTGGAGGACACCCCCGAGACGCGACGCCATTACCAGAACCTGATCCTGGACCGGCTGGAAGCCATCACCGGCCAGTCCATTCGCGATCATGTGGTGTTCTGCCGATCCTACGCCCACAAGGATTTCATCCACGACTATCATGCCTTCAAGGGTAATGCCTATGGCCTGGCCAACACTCTGATGCAAACGGCCATGCTCAAACCCAGACTGAAGAGCCGCAAGCTGGATAATCTCTATTACGCTGGCCAGCTCACGGTACCGGGACCGGGCGTCCCCCCGACCATCCTGTCCGGCACCATCGCCGCTGAACAGATCCTCCAACAGTGCAGGAGTTGACGGCCCATGTCGCCCATTGACCATCGTCAGACCCGCCGATCGTATCAACGTGCGAGCCTGCGCCGTGCCGATCTGGCCCTGGACCCCTTCGAACAACTGGCCGACTGGCTCAAGGACGCCGAAAGCGAACCCGACGCCACTGCCATGGTGCTGGCCACGGCGGATGCCAAGGGCCGCCCCTCGGCCCGGGCGGTGCTGCTCAAGCATGTGGATGATCGGGGGCTGTGCTGGTATTCCGATGCTCGCAGCCTGAAGGGTCGGCAACTGGCGGAGAACCCGATGGCCGCCCTGCTGTTTTACTGGGCCGGGCTGGAACGTCAGATCCGTGTGGAAGGCTACGTGGAACGCTTGCCCGCAAAGGATGCGGATGATTATTTCCGGTCCCGCCCACGGGGCAGCCAGCTGGCCGCGGCCGCCTCGGAGCAAAGCAGCCCAGTGAAAAACCGGGAGGCCCTGGAGCAACGTCTGGAACGGGTGCAGCTACGCCACCCCCATGGGGATGTGCGCCGCCCCGAGACCTGGGGCGGGTACCGACTGGTACCGGACACCTTCGAATTCTGGCAGGGACGGGACAACCGACTGCACGACCGGTTTCAGTACCGGCTGCAATACGAGACCTGGGAGATCCAGCGGCTGATGCCCTGACGCTCATCCATCACGGTGGTGACGCACCCCCGATGATGAAAGTGACAAGCCCCTCTCCCCTTGGGGGAGAGGGGTTGGGGTGAGGGGAAGGGAAGGACCGCCTCAGTCCACCAGCACCAGCTTGCGACCAAACGGCGCCGGGGTGGATTCATGCTCGGGAGGCACGGCCCAGAGCACCGGCCAGTCCGGGCGGTAATGGGCCGGTCCCTGAAGGTCGGTAAGCACCACCCCCATGTCCGGTTGTTGCCGATCCGCCTCCTTGAGCAGGGGCGTGAAGTCAGTGCCTGCGCCTCCCTCGAAGACCAGATCCCGCAATGAGGACACCCCAGGCTCGAAGCGCTGCACCGAGCGTACGACCAGGTCCCCGATCACCAGGATCAGATTGGCCTCGGTGCGACGCGTGATGGCCTCGATCTCGGTGGCAAAGCGCCCCAGCAGACCCTCATCAATGGAACCCGAGACATCCACCACCAGGACCAGCCGGGGGACGGCACGGGAACCCACCATACCGGGTTCCCAAGGCATGCGACGCCCACCCGCCGTACGCCCCCGATTGGCCAGGTAAGAGCGCGATGGGCGGGACCAGGACAACTCGGGATTCCGGGTCAGACCACGGGTCAACTGGGTGCGCAGCACCTGCTCCCAGGGCACCCGCACTCGGGGCAGATCCGCGAGCAGGGAGCGAATCATGGAGAAGGCACCGTCCCCGGCATGGGCACGGCTGATGCGCTCGGCCCACTCCCGACTCTGCTCCGCTGCGGCCTCGGGTCGGCTCACATCCTCATCACTGGGAAGCAGATCCCGGGACTCTGCCCCATCCAGACGTCGCGCCCGTTCGGCCCGGGGGCCATCCTGCCTCGGCCCGGGCTTGTCCTGCGCGCCGTCGCGGGCATCCTCGCTGCCCTCCCCTGCCGATCCCCCCTGATCGCCGCCCTCGCCGCGCCCGGATTCCCGCCCCTTGCGGCGATCGTCCACCTGACGATAGAGCCGCTCCACATCCCATTCCAGCAGGGCCTGTTCGGGCCCGTAGCGCGTGTCGAGCGTCTCCCGCAGCAGGCGCTCCAGGGTCACCGCATCCCGGGGCAGCTCCAGCCAGTCCAGATGACTCAGGCTGGTATTGACGATGGCATCGGCGCAAATATTGTAGAGTTGGGCATCCACATCCCCCACCAGGCGTCTGAGTTCCTCCCGGCGTTGGGCATGGCGCAGGGCCACGTGCAGCACCTGGTGTGCCACCAGGCCCACCTGGCGCGGCAAGGGCAGATCCCCGAAGCCGGGTCCGTAATAGATGGTCTGACCATCATTGGCCGCCCTGACCGACTCCGGGAGTTCGTCCACGTCCTGATGCTGCATCCACAGGGCCAGGCCCCCCGTGGACGGGGCGTACTCCACCATGGTCTGCACCGCTCGGGTCCCCCGGTGGCCAGCATGAACCGGGTCGTCGTAGCCCTTCATGCCCCTTGTTCCCGCTGGGCCATGTAGCGCTCATAGGCCGGGCTGGCCAGGATGGTGTTCTCCAGCCCCCGGGCCAGGCCCTTCTGCAGCAGCAGTTCCATGGTGAGGGTCTGGGCTTCACGAATGGGCAAGGCCACATCGGCGCGGATATCCGGATACTGCTCGATGATCTCCAGGGCGCGATTCATGGCAGTGGCATCCTCCACGGCCGCCAGCAGGCCGTAGATCATGCCGTACAGGCCATCCAGTGACTGCGGTAGCAGGTCCGCGGTTTCCGGCCCCGCATCCGCTGCCAGTAGCCGGGTCACATCCACGCCCGACTGGATCTCCCGCAACACCCCGAAGAACTCTGCGGCATTGGCGGACCCGATGCGACCCTGGACGAACAGACGCTTGGCCGTGTCGGAGATATCCGAGTGCAGCACGTTGGAGATATCCTCCCAGCCCCGCGGGCTTGCGCCGATCAGATAATCATTGGCGAGCTGGGTCTGGGTGTCATCCAGCTTGTCGGCCCGCACCTTCAGATAGGCCATCACCTCCGGGGCAAAGCCACGCTCCATGGCGTGTTCCAGGAAGGCGTCGATGGCTGTCTGCACGTTGAAGTGGAACATGCGATCGGCCAGGGCGGTGCCCATGTCGTGACTCACTGCCCCGTGAAAGCGGGCATTTCCTGCTGCCACCACCTGCCAGCCATCAGGCAAACGGTAGTGCCCCACGCGACGATCCAGGATGAGGGAATAGGCGGAGATCTGCAGGCGCTGATCGGCGGCGGTGAGTTCATCCAGGAACAGGATGCCCTCGGGCTGATCCGGCCCGGGCAGGAATTCCGGGGGAAACCAGACCGTACGGGATTGTTCCTCGTCGGCATAGATGGCACCGCGGATGTCCACCGGCTCGATGGTGGTCAAGCGCAGGTCCACCAGGGGCACCCTGTAGTGCTCGGCCACCTGGGCGATGATGGAGGATTTGCCCACCCCGCGGGTGCCCCAGAGCATGGAGGCACGAAGCCGCAGCACCGGATCCGCGTATTGCTCGATCAGTGCCTGCTTGGCAGCGGCAATGGACACCGCCGGGATGTTCATGGGATTGCCCTGCATCAGTCTGAAACTCCTTCAGTCGTTGGACCCTGCTCCCAGGCGTTGGCCAGCAGCGGTTTGGGCAGCGGCGGGATCTCCATCACCGGCACCTCGCGGGACCAGCTCAGGAAGATGGCCAGCAGCATCACGGGTGGCACACCGGTGGTCCACAGGGGCACCTGACCATCCTGCCCGAAATCGCCCCAGTACAGGATGGGGATGGCCGACAGGATGGCCAGCATCCCCTGTATGGCCAGGCTGCGCTGAAAGACCACCCGCCAGCGCTGCCACTTGAAGCGTTCATGAAAGCGCGCGGGGGGTTGGGACAGGGTCTGTTCCAGATGTGCCACGGTGGCCAGAAAGCGCTCCTCGGCCTCCTGTGAACGCTCCGGCTCCCGTCGGGACAGCTTCACGGTGGCCTTCCAGCCGCCGGGCATGAGTTGCAGCGGGCGCCACGCCCAGCCCTGCACTGCCAGCAGGTCACCGGGAAGATGGATATCCCCCCGGGGGTGCCAGTCCAGGGTCAGCTTGGCCGGCAGACCCGGGACGGTGCGGGCATCAAACTGCAGGCGTCGCCCGCGCACGCAGGCCTCGCCCAGGGTGAAACGCCGCCTCCAGCCCGGCTCGGCATTAGGTGCAGGGCGGCGATATTCCAGGGCGTAACTGATGGCCGCCAACGTGCCGGCCTGGTGCCGAAAGTGGTCATGTGGCGGCACATGTGCGCACTGGGCGTACACCGAGGCCGGGTCTTCACCGGTGACTTCCAGTGTGGCGCTCAGGCCCGATGCTTCGGTCAGCGTGCGCCGCAGAAAGAATCGGCCACGGGCCGGGTTTTCCAGTTGCAGGTGTTCGGTGAGCGAGAGGCTCGAAGGATCTTCGGGGTTGTCATGGGTGCGCGGCTCGAACACCACGCACCGGTTCTGGCGATCGGTGGCCGCCAGATCCACCCGCCATTCATCGCGGGCAAAGGGGCCAACCAGGGTGAGGATTTCATGATGGGTTAGCGGGGTCACCGGAGCTCCAGGGGTGGTTACCTGGAATTATGACCGTGGAGTGACCGGAATATTCCCCGCTGCGGGCCCTCATGCTACTGACGTACTGCGTCCAGCAGCCGCGCCATGTTCTCCTGGAACCGCTCTTGTTGCTCGGTGGCGGCTTCCTTGAAGCGGGTATCCTGTTCCACCAGTGTCTTCATGATCAGCCCACCATCGTCCATGGGATTGGCCAGGAACTGAAGCGAAGGCTGGTTGAACCGCTCCTGCATGGCTTCCATCAACTGACCGATGCGACGTCCCGGCATGGACTGCTCCGGCGACTCCATCTGTCGGGTCTGCTCATAGCTTTGAGCCATCTTGTAGGTCTCGGTGCGGGTCATGTTCAGGTCCATGGACTGCAGCTGGCTGGTGTCGAAACGCAGGTCGGGAAGCATCTCGAAGGCCCGCTGCACATCTCCGTTGAAGAATTCGTCCGCCAACTGGCCCACATCCCGCACCAGGTTCTCGATGGCCTGGAGCTCGTCGGGATTCAGGTCGCCCTGCACGGAGAACCGGTAGCCGCTCTGCTCGGAGCGACTGACATCCAGCCACCCCCGTGACTCTCCGCCTTCCATGCGGGCCTCGGCCTGAACACGCGTGTCCTGGGCGCTCTGGAACTGGATGCTCACCTGGGCCCCGGACTGGGTGGTGATGTTCAACTCCAGGCTCTCTGCCCGTTGATAGCGCTCCATCATGGAGAGGCGGGTCACGCCGGCCAGGTCCCGATCCTGAGGGGCGCGCTTGAGGTTTTCAAGGGCGTCGAAGGTGAGTCGTTCGGTCTCGTCCACGTCCGCCTTGATCTTTCCATCGAGTAGATTGAGACCACCCAGGATCTCACGGGCCTCCTTGAAGCCCTGCTCGACGCCGCGGGTGGCCTGTTGCCTGAGATTCTCCAGTTGTTCTTCGGATGCCCCCCGGGCACGGGCATTGGCCAGCCCCAGCTCCACGAAACCGGCGATGCGCTCGGCCACCTTCTCGGGGGTGAAGTCATTGGCATCCAGGCGTTTCATGCTGCTCGCACTCTGCCCGGGAATCTGCCTGGCCAGATTCTCCAGGATCTTGTTCTGCAATGCATTCAGGCTGCGGGCCGATCCATTGTCACCCGCGGCCAGGCCTTGTCCCGCGCCCCTGGCGCCGGGACGGAAATCGGGGGTCTTGAGTGAGACCGGGAAGGAACTATTATCGATGGCCACGGCGGCACACTCCTGCACTGGGGGGTATGGAGACGGTATCGGCGGCCTGGATGGATTCTTTAGGGGGCCTTCACAACAAAACGGGGAAAACGGCCTTCATCAGCGCAGAATACGGGCTTGCTCTCGCTCGCAAGTCCTGGAAAAGTCGTCGAATTGCTCACAGCGAGTGTGCACGAACACGCCTTGATCGGGGTGGAAATCGCAGCGGGTTTCGAAGTTGCAGGTGCTCGAAAAATCATCCCAGTGCTGGCATTCCTCGACACACGCCTGGCTGCCGACCCGATGAATTCGGCGCTCGAACAGGCAGGTGCGGTCGAAATCGTCCCAGAACTGGCACTCCGTGATCACGATGGGGCGCACGCTGGAAGGGGGTGGCCCACACCAGACCTGCACGCCACCCCGCTCCCAGGATTCCCCTTCCTGAAGGATGATGGTCTGCGCCTGCACCGGGGCCAGTACCAGCCAGCTCAACGCCAGTGCAACCCATGGAATGATCATGATGCGCGTGTAAAGTGTCATGACAGGAGAGTGCCACCAGGCCGAGGGCTACTCAAGCCCCAGGTACTGGCATCCAGGGGCTTTTCGCTTCAAAATCCGCCCCTACTTGCCAACTGCTTCCACGCCCATGCCTGATATTGTCGTCATGTTCTTCCTGCTCGGCCTGGTGGCCGGGCTGCTAAAATCAGACCTGACCATTCCCAAGGCCGCCTACGACACCCTCAGCCTTCTGCTGATGCTGACCATCGGCCTGAAGGGGGGAATGGCCCTGCACGGCAACATCAGCCTGTCGGTCATCCAGGATCTACTGGCGGTGGCCCTGCTGGGGGCACTGATTCCATTGATACTCATGCCTCTACTGATGCGGGTGGTCTGTCTGTCCACTGCCGACAGCGCCAGCATGGCCGCCCACTACGGTTCCGTGAGCGCGGGCACCTTCGCTGTGGCCCTGGCCTATGCCGAAGGGTTGCAACTCACCATCAGTCCCGAGGTGACCCTGTACCTGGTGATGATGGAATTGCCGGCCATCATGGTGGCCATCTTTCTGTATCGCCGTTTTAGCGGCGCGAAGAAAGGTGCGGCCACGCCCAGCATCTGGCATGAGACCCTGACCAACCGCGGAGTGATCCTGCTGGTGGGTGGCGTGATCATCGGTCTGCTCTATGGTCCCCAGGACGGCGCGGCGGTCACCGACCTGCTGACCAATGCCTTCAAGGTGGTTCTGGCCCTGTTCCTCCTGGAAATGGGCCTGACGGCCGCCGAAACCCTGCGCCCCATCCCCTGGCACCACTGGCGTCTGTTGTGCTTTGCCGTGTTTGCGCCATTCGTGCTGGCTGCCATGGGCATGGGCATGGGCATTGTGCTGGGCCTGCCGGCGGGCTCGGTGCTAATTCTCACGGCCCTGACCGCCAGCGCCTCCTATATTGCGGCGCCGGCAGCCATTCGCGCCGCGATTCCCAAGGCCAATATAGGCCTGGCCATGCTGGCCGCCCTGGGGCTCACCTTCCCGGTCAACGTGATTGTGGGGATTCCCCTTTACTACCAGTTGGTCCAGTGGCTGGGTGTGGCCTGATGGTCGAGGGCGACCCCGTGCGCGGAGTCAATGGGCTGACGAATCCTTCCAGGCCATCAGAAGCAGGAGGATCAGCCCGCCATGGAAGAAAATGGAGACCAGGCCCAGATAGGACAGTTGCCAGACCATGGCAGCCGCGCCCGCCATGGACACAATGGCCAGGACATACCCCACCAGCAGAAAACGGGGCACCGGCCATAGCAGGCGCCAGGAAAGCAGCAGCAGGGCCACCAGTGTGATCACCCCCTTGAGCATGGCAAAACCGCGCAGCAGGCCCGAGGTGTCGGTCTCACCGGCCAGGTGGGCCGCAGGATCGCCCAGCGTCAATGCCGCGATCACCGCAGCCAGGGCAGCCAGCCAGGGCAGCAGGATGAGCGCGGGATTGTCCGGCGAGGGCAGGCGGGAGAGGGTCAGGGTCTTCATCATGGTCTCCTCGGTGGCAGGCAATGCGGGCCTTCCCTGGCCACAGGATGAAGACAGCGCGCCGATGGCGGTGGTTCCGGAAAGGATCAGCTGCCCCCTCCCGTGAAGGGAGAGGGGTTCGGCACGAGCTTAAAGGGCGAGCTTGTCGGCGACGAAGTCAGCGTCCTTGTCGCCACGCCCCGAGAGGTTGACCAGGATGCGCGTGCCGGGCTTTGCCTCGCGTGCGGCCTGCATGGCCCAGGCCAGGGCATGGGAGGATTCCAGGGCGGGGATGATGCCTTCAAAGCGGGAAAGATCCATGAAGGCCTTCAGGCAGGCCTCATCATCCATGGCATGGTACTCGGCCCGGCCAATATCCTTCAGGTAGCTGTGCTGAGGACCCACGGAGGGGTAGTCCAGGCCGGAGGCAATGGAATACACGGGCTGAGGCTGACCTTCATCGTCCTGCAGCATGTAGGAATGGAATCCGTGCATGGTGCCAGGTTTGCCATAGGTCAGCGTGGCAGCATGTTCACCCAGGCCAAGACCCCGACCGGAAGGCTCCACGCCCACCATCTTCACGTCCAGATCATGCAGGAAGGCCGTGAACAGCCCCATGGCATTGGAGCCGCCCCCGACGCAGGCCACCACGTAATCCGGGAGTTCCCCCTTCATGGCGAGAAACTGCTCGCGCGCCTCGCGCCCCACCACCGACTGGAAGTCCCGCACCATCATGGGGAAGGGATGGGGGCCAACCACGGAGCCAATGGCATAGAAGAAGTTGTCCGGGTCCTTCATGTATTCCTCGAAGGCGCTATCCACGGCATCCTTCAGGGTACGTGTGCCACGATCCACGCTGATCAGGGTGGCCCCGAGGATCTTCATCTTGACCACGTTGGGGTGTTCCTTGGCGATATCGATCTCACCCATGTGGATCTCGCAGGGCAGCCCCACCAGGGCACAGGCCGTGGCCATGGCCACACCGTGCTGTCCCGCCCCCGTCTCGGCGATCACCTTGGTCTTGCCCATGTGCTTGGCCAGCAGGGCCTCCCCAAGGGCATGGTTGATCTTGTGGGCGCCCGTATGATTCAGATCCTCCCGCTTGAGATAGATTTCGGCATGGCCACCACAGTGCTCACTCAGCCGCCGGGCCAGGTAGATGGGGCTGGGGCGACCGACGTAGTGGGTGTACAACTCGGCCAGTTCGTCCTGATAAGCCTGGGTCTCGCGGATGGCAAGATAGGCCTCGGCGATGGAATCCATGATGGCCTTCAACTGCGGGGGTACGGCCTGCCCCCCGTAGGGCCCGAAGTGCCCGTCACGATCGGGCATGGGCTGGTCAAGCAGGGCGTGGAGGTCGGTTTCCGGGGCTTTATTCATGGATCACAGCTCTCATTCACCAGATGACGAAACGGATAGTCGCAATGCTAAACCCCGGATAGGCCCCTGACCAGTCCTTTTCCACGGGATTCGCGGGGTTGGGTGTACGGATGTCTATGCTATGCTGCGGTGCCGTAGCGCTGTCATCACAGAGCCGTTCTCATGACCCATCACGGTCGCGTGCAACCCGAACACCCAACTGAAATCCAGCTGGATCCCGCTCAGGAACAGGCCCTGGCGCGCTTGCGACGCATCTCGGATGACCTGGAGGCGGCGCCCCGACCGAAGCGGCCCGGTCCGCTGGCCCGCCTGCTGGGGCGTGGTGATGTGCAAGAACCGGTGCGCGGCCTGTATCTATGGGGGGATGTGGGTCGTGGCAAGACCTACCTGGTGGATCGCTTCTTCGATGAACTGCCCATCGAGGACAAGACCCGGCTGCATTTTCACCGCTTCATGCAGAAGGTGCATGCCGAACTTGGCGGACTCAAGGACCAGAGCGACCCCATCGCCATTGTCGCCAAACGCATGGCCCGCGCCCGTCTGTTGTGCCTGGATGAGTTTTTCGTCTCCGACATCACTGATGCGGTCTTGCTGCACCGTCTGCTGGCGGGACTGATGGACAATGGCGTCTGCCTGGTGACCACTTCCAACCTGCCACCGGATGAGCTTTACAAGGATGGTCTGCAACGGGACCTGTTCCTGCCCGCCATCGGGCTGATCAAGAGAAACCTGGAGGTGTTCCATCTGGATGGGGATGTGGACTATCGGCTGCGCAGCCTGCAACAGGCCCGGATTTATCACACACCGTCTGACGAGGCGTCTCGCGAGCGACTGATCAGCACCTTCAACACCCTGGCCCCCGATGCGCCACACGATTGCCGCAATATCAAGGTGGAGGGTCGCAAGATCCCGGTTCAGCGCTGCGCCGACGGTGTGGTGTGGTTTCGCTTCGCCGATCTGTGCGAAGGGCCGCGCAGTCAGGTGGACTACGTGGAGATCGCCCGGGAGTTCCATTCGGTGCTGATCGCCGATGTGCCGGTCATGGACAACACCATGGACGATGCCGCCCGGCGATTCCTGGCGCTGGTGGATGAGTTCTACGACCGCAAGGTGAACCTCATCATCGCCGCCGAAGCGCGCCCCGAGGCGCTGTATCAGGGCCAGCGGCTACGCTTCGAGTACCAGCGCTGCGTGAGCCGGCTGCTGGAGATGCAATCCGAGGACTATCTGGCACAGCCTCACCGGCCTTGAAGGCATTCTGTTTTCAGCAGATCCGCGGCAGGGCCTCGCCGGCCAGCCATTCCACATGGCGCATCCCCCCATAGCGGGTCTTCAGGCGAACCAGCCCATGCGCGTCCTCCACCACCTGGCCGATGATGGCCGCCTCCCGGCCCAGCGGGTGATGATGCAGGGCAGCCAGCAAGGCCTGAGCCTGGTGTCCGGGACAGATGGCTACCAGTTTGCCCTCATTGGCCACATTGAGGGGGTCCAGGCCCAGTAGTTCGCAGGCGCCGGCCACGGCCTCCCGAACCGGTAGCTGCGCCTCCTCGATGATCATGCCCACGCCCGACTGCTGCGCCAGCTCGTACAGGCAGCAGGACAGCCCGCCCCGCGTAGGGTCCCGCAGGCAATGAATATCCGGCACGGCCGCCAGCATGGACGCCACCAATTCGTGCAAGGCAGCGGTATCCGATTCCAGGGTTGTCTGGAACTGCAGGTTTTCCCGCAGGGACAGGATGGCCACCCCATGATCCCCCAGGGTGCCGCTCACCAGGATGGCGTCCCCCGGGCGGGCACGGCTTCCGGCGATGTTCACGCCCTCGGAAACCCGGCCCAGCCCGGTGGTGGTGATATACACCCCATCCGCCTGCCCTCGCGGCACCACCTTGGTGTCCCCGGTCACCACGGGCACGCCCGCCTGCCGGGCCGCATCGGCCATGGAGCGGACGATGCGTTCCAGATCCGCCAGGGGAAACCCCTCCTCCAGGATGAAGGCGACCGACAGGGAGATGGGTTTGCCACCACTCATGGCCACGTCGTTCAGGGTGCCGTGCACGGCCAGGCTACCAATGTCGCCACCGGGGAAGAACAGTGGCGTGATCACGTGACTATCGGTAGCCATCACCAGGCGGCCCGGCGGGGAGTCCATTACGGCACAGTCATTGCCCTGGTTGAGCCAGGGATTGTCAAAGGCGCACCGAAACAGATCCTCAATCAACTGGCTCATGGCGCGCCCGCCACTGCCGTGGGCCAGGGTGATGGTGTTCTCAGCCATATCGATAGGCCGCCGCGCAAGCCCCCTCCGAGGACACCATGCACGCGCCCAGCGGACTCTCCGGAGTGCAGCCACGACCAAACACCCGACACGCCCGGGGCTCCATCTGCCCACGCAGGACGGCAGCGCACTGACAAGCGGGATGATCCTCCACCGGGACCACCTGCACGGGAAAGCGCCGCTCGGCATCCAGATCCGCAAAGTCATCTGCAATACCCAGGGCGCTGTGCGGCAATCGCCCCAAGCCCCGCCATGCAAAGCTGGGCCGGGGCAGGAACACCTGGTCCATCAGTGCACGGGCCTTGGGATTCCCCTGAGGAGACACCACCCGAGTGTACTGGTTTTCCACCTCGCACCGACCCGCATGGGTCTGACGTACCAGCATGAGCACCGCCTGCAGCACATCCAGGGGCTCGAACCCGGCCACCACCAGAGGCGTTTGCAGTTCATGAGCCACGAAGGTGTAGGGTTCCAGGCCGATGATGGCCGATACATGTGATGGACCGATCACGCCATTCACCCGCGCTGGCGCACTCTCCTGATCGCCGCTCAGCACGGCGCGCATCGCAGGGGGTGTCAGCACATGGTTGCAGCAGGCAGAGAAATTGCCCAGGGCCTCATCACGGGCCTGCAACAGTGCCACTGCCGTGGCCGGGGCCGTGGTCTCGAAACCGATGGCGAAAAAGACCACCTGTCGATCCGGATGGTCCCGGGCCACCTGCAGGGCATCGGTGGTGGCATACACCATGCGCACATCCGCTCCCTGGGCTCGAGCCCGAAGCAAGGTGTGGCCACCGGAGCCGGGCACTCTCAGGGTATCGGCATAGGTGCACAGGATCACCTCCGGGCGTTGCGCCAGGGCGATGGCCAGATCCACGCGTTCGCCAGGGAGCACGCAGACCGGGCACCCCGGACCATGAACAAACTGCAGATTTTCCGGCAACAGACCGGCCAGGGCGTCCCGGGCGATGGCGTGGGTATGGCCGCCGCAGAACTCCATGAATCGATAATACCGGGCCGCATCCACCTCCCGGGCGATGGCCGCCGCCATCTGCCGCACGGCTCCGGCGTCCCGGTATTCACTCAGATGCTTCACCGCCAACCACCCCGGTCGGGAGATCACAGCACCACAGGCCCCACACCAGGGCAAGACGATCGCCGGCGTATATCAGGGGAATGCGTTCCCGTTCCCATGGGGGGATGCCTGCCTCCTGGAAGAGTTTCTTGAGGATTCGGGTCTGTCCGCGCAGACGGCATGTTTCGCCTCCCCGGCGCAGGTGCACCGTCAGCGGCCATGCAAGGCGGGTAGGGTCCAGTTCATGCAGGCGGGCCATTTCCTCTACCGATAGGGTCATCCCCAGTTCGGGCAGGTGAAGTTCCGTCGTGCCATCCCATGACCATACCCGCCCAGGGTCCACCGGCGGCAATGGCGCCATGGCATGGAGACTGTCCCGATACCCGCGCACCTCTGCCCCGGGCCAGCTCACCCGCAGCCGGGTATCGGGACTGGCATCCCGAATCTGGCGCAACAGGGATTCCAGGCGATTCTGGTTCGGTACCGGCAACCCCTTCTCCTGCAACCAGCCTCTCACGGCGTTGCGTTGCCGGGGCCGGCGCAGGGCACGGATCGCCGGAATCGACAAGGTGCCTGCCACCTCCCCTCGCAGGTCCTGCAGGTCTTCCCGGGCGCGCTCCGCCAGAAGCTCCTGGGCCTCCGCCTGCAGGCCCGCGGCTCGGGCCAGTGTGGTATCCAGGGCCGGCCAACGCTGACGCAGCTGGGGCATCACCTCATGGCGCAGAAGATTGCGGTCCAGCCCCAGGTCGGTATTACTGTCGTCTTCCACCCAGACCAGGTCATGCTGGTGGGCATGGGCCTCGAGAACGGAGCGATCCATGTCCAGCAAAGGCCGACCGTGCCAGCCTGAACCATAGGGCTGCCAGCGGGGCATGGCCGAGAGCCCGGCAGGGCCGGCGCCACGCAGGAGTTGAAGGAGCAGGGTTTCCGCCTGATCGCGGCGGTGATGGGCGGTCAGCAGGGCGTCACCGGGGGCCATCCGGTCGGCCAGTGCCTCATAGCGTGCCCGGCGGGCGGCTGCCTCGGGGCTCTGGCCCCGCCGGGGCCGGGCATCCACGTTCACCACTTCCAGTGGCACCTCCAGGGCATCACAGAGCACCTGGCACTGTCGGGCCCACTCATCCGCACGGGCATGAAGACCATGATGCACGTGCACCGCCCGCAAGCCAGGGGAGCCTGGCGGAGCGTCCAGTTGCGCCAGCCCGTGCAACAAGGCCACGGAATCGAGCCCCCCGCTCAGCCCCACCAACCACCGTCGTGCCGGCGGCAGACGTTCCAGGGCCTGGACGAGGTCCTTGAGCACGGAAGCTTACTCCTTGACCTGTCCGTACTTCATGATGCGCTGATAACGACGCTCCACCAGTTCATCCACATCCATGCACTGCAACTCGTCCAGGGTCTCCTGGAGATTCGCCTTCAAGGTCTGGCACATGGCGTCCGGATTCCGGTGTGCCCCTCCCAGCGGCTCATTGATCACCTCGTCGATCAGTCCCAGTTCCTTGAGCCGGGTGGAGATGATGCCCATGGCCTCGGCGGCTTCGGCAGCCTTTTCAGCGCTCTTCCAGAGGATGGAAGCGCAGCCCTCGGGCGAGATCACCGAGTAGGTGCTGTATTGCAGCATCTGAACCTTGTCACCCACCCCCACGGCCAGGGCGCCACCGGACCCACCCTCGCCCACCACGGTGCAGACGATGGGCGTGCGCAGTTCCGACATTTCCATGAGGTTACGGGCAATGGCCTCGCTCTGACCTCGTTCCTCGGCCCCTACGCCGGGGTAGGCACCGGGGGTATCGATGAAGGTGATCACCGGCAGTGAAAACCGCTCCGCCATCTGCATCAGGCGCAGGGCCTTGCGGTAACCCTCGGGGCGCGGCATGCCAAAATTGCGGAATATCTTCTCCTTGGTGTCACGGCCCTTCTGGTGGCCGATGACCATCACGGGCCGATCCCCCAGGCGCCCGATGCCGCCCACAATCGCCGGATCATCGGCAAAGGCGCGATCCCCATGGAGTTCCTCGAAGTCCGTGAGCATGTGCTGCACGTAATCCAGGGTGTAGGGCCGTCGCGGATGACGGGCCAGCTGGGCAATCTGCCAGGCCGTGAGCTTGGAGAAGATCGACTCGGTGAGGCTCTTGCACTTGGCCTCCAGACGGGCGATCTCATCCTGGATGTTCACTTCCGCATCATCACCCACGAACCGGAGCTCTTCGATCTTGGCTTCCAGTTCGGCGATAGGCTGCTCAAATTCAAGGAAATCCGGGTTCATTCGATGACTTGTCGGTTGGTGTGGGAAAGGGGCATTGTACACGCGGGGAACTGACTCGTCTCAAGTGCATCGCAGCATCTTGATCTCACCGGTAGACAATCCGCACTGACTCCTCCCCCAGCAGCTCTCGCAGGCGATGAATCAGTTCCTCACTGGGGCGCACCTGCCAGCGGGCCCCCAGCCGAAAGCGGGCACTGGCCTGGTCGTTGCAGTAACTCAGGTAGATGGGGCATGGTCCCTCGCTGAACGGTTCCAGATGCGAGTGCAACCCCTCCAGAAGCCCCGGGCTGGCCTTGCCGTTCACGGCCAGTTCCACCCGTTTGGCAAACTGTTCTCGCGCCTGGTCCAGATCCATGATCTGGCGACAGCGCATGCGCACATTGCCACTGAACTCGTCGACGCCGGCACTGCCCTCCACCACCAGCAGGCGATCCTTGACCAGCAGGCTCTGGTAGCGCCGGTAATCGTCCCCGAACAGTCCGACCTCCACCCGCCCGCTGCGGTCATCCAGGGTGAGAAAGGCCATGCGTCCGGAGTTGCCGTTGCGGGTGCGGATGGCCACCACCAGACCGGCGACAATCACGGTCTGCTCCCGCTGCCGGCCCCGAGCGTAACCGCCGCCCTCGCCATTGCCACTCCCATTGCTGCCGCCGTTTCCAGGGGCGCTATCGGCCAGGTCGCTGAGCAGATCGGCGATGCGCTTACCGGTGATCTGCGCCAGTTCGGCCTCATAGCGGATGATGGGATGCCCCGTGAGGTACAGGCCCAGGGTTTCCTTTTCCGCCAGCAGGCGACTCTCTTCGTCCCATTCCGGCCATTGCTCGGTCGCCGTCACCTCCGGTGTCGGGGCGACCAGATCCCCGAACAGGTCCTCCTGCCCCATGCTCTGATCCCGCAGGTATTGCTCGGCGCGGGACAGCGCCTGGGGCAGTGTGTGCATCAGCGTGGCCCGATTGGGGCCGATGGAATCCAGGGCGCCAGCGCGGATCAGGGCCTCCAGGGTGCGCCGGTTGATCTTCTGGGAGTCGGCGCGCATGCACAGGTCATCCAGGCTGCTGAACGACCCGCCCTGGTTACGACTGTCCAGGATCACCTGAATGGCCGATTCACCTACGCCCTTGATGGCGCCCAGCCCGTAAACGATGGTGCGCGCATCGCGCACGGTGAACTCGTAGCTGGAGGCATTCACGTCCGGCGGGATCACCTCCAGATTCATGGAACGACACTCGTCGATGAGATTCACGATCTTGTCGGTGTGATCCATGTCGGCGGAGAGCACCGCCGCCATGAAGGCCGCCGGATAATGGCATTTGAGCCAGGCAGTCTGGTAGGAGAGCAGCGCATAGGCCGCCGAGTGGGATTTGTTGAATCCGTAACCGGCGAACTTCTCCATGAGGTCGAAGATGTAGGTGGCGGTGTCCGCCTCCACCCCTTGCTCCACGGCGCCCTTCTGGAAGATCTCCCGCTGCTTGGCCATCTCCTCGGGCTTTTTCTTGCCCATGGCTCGACGCAGCAGGTCAGCGCCGCCCAGGCTATAGCCAGCCAGCACCTGGGCGATCTGCATCACCTGTTCCTGGTAGAGGATCACCCCATGGGTGGGCTTGAGGATGGGCTCCAGGGCCGGGTGGGGGTATTCCACCTTGGCCCGGCCGTGCTTGCGGTTGATGTAGTCATCCACCATGCCCGATTGCAGCGGGCCAGGGCGGTAGAGGGCCACCAGCGCGATGATGTCTTCAAAATCATCGGGTTCCAGGCGCTTGATGAGATCCTTCATGCCCCGGGATTCCAGCTGGAAGACCGCTGTGGTCTCCTGGCGCTTGAGCAGGCTGAAGGTATCCGGGTCCTCCAGGGAGACATCGTTGATGTCCAGCAGATCCTCGCCGTTTTCCCTGCGCCGGGCATTGATGTTGTGCACCGCCCAATCGATGATCGTCAGGGTGCGCAGGCCCAGGAAGTCGAACTTCACCAGACCAATGGCCTCCACATCGTCCTTGTCGAAGTGGGTGACCACCCCCTGCCCGCCCGGCTCGCAGAACAGGGGCGAGAAGTCCGTGAGCGTGGTGGGGGCGATGACCACGCCGCCAGCGTGCTTGCCGGCATTGCGAGCCACCCCTTCCAGTTTCAGGGCCAGGTCGATGAGATCGCGTACTTCCTCGTCATCCTGGTAACTCTGACGCAGGTCCTCCTCCTGCTCCAGGGCCTTGTCCAGGGTCATGCCGATCTCCATGGGGATCTGCTTGGCGATCCGGTCCACAAAGCCATAGGGATGTCCCAGGACCCTGCCGACGTCGCGCACCACCGCCTTGGCCGCCATGGTGCCGTAGGTGATGATCTGCGAGACCTTTTCCCGACCATAACGACGGGCCACGTACTCGATGACGCTGTCCCGCTTCTCCATGCAGAAGTCCACATCGAAGTCGGGCATGGACACCCGCTCCGGATTCAGAAAACGCTCAAAGAGAAGCTCATAACGTATTGGATCCAGGTCGGTAATCTTCAGGGCATAGGCCACCAGGGAGCCCGCCCCGGAGCCACGCCCCGGGCCCACCGGCACGCCGTTGTCCTTGGCCCACTGGATGAAATCCGCCACGATCAGGAAGTAGCCGGGGAACCCCATCTGGCAGATCACGTCCAGCTCCACCTCCAGACGGTCCTTGTAGGTCTGGATGCGGGCCTCCCGATCCGGATCATCCTCGGCCACCAGACGGACCAGGCGCTGCTCCAGCCCCTTGCGGGACTCACTGCGAAAATACTCGTCGGTGGTCATCCCGTCAGGGATGGGGAACTGGGGTAGATAGTTTTCCCCCAGGGTCAGCGTGAGGTTGCAGCGCCTGGCGATCTCCACTGTATTTTCAAGGGCTTCCGGCACATCACTGAAGAGCTCTGCCATCTCTTCCGGGGTGCGCAGATACTGCTGCCGACTGTACAGACGTGGCCGTCTCGGATCGTCCAGCACCCGGCCATCGTGGATGCACACACGGGCCTCATGGGCGTCGAAATCCTCGGCCTTGAGGAAGCGCACATCGTTGGTGGCCACCACCGGCAGGCCACGGGTGGCAGCCAGTTCCACCGCCGCGTGCAGGTAATCCTCCTCGCCCTCTCGCCCGGTGCGGACCAGTTCCAGGTAGAAGCGCCCCGGAAAAAGCCCTGCCCAGTGATCGCACAGGGGCGGGGCCATGTCCGGCTGGCTGGACAGCAGGGCGCGACCCACTTCCCCCTCGCGCGCGCCGGACAGGGCGATCAATCCGCGACAGGTCTCCGGGGTGAACCAGTCTCGCTCCAGGATGGGAGCACCGCTTTGCTGGCCTTCCTGATAACCCCGGCTGATCAGGCGCGTGAGGTTTCCATAGCCTTCGTTGTCCTGGCAGAGCAGGACCAGACGCGTGGGTGGCTCTCCAGGCTGCGGTGCCGTCACCCAGGCATCGGCGCCAATGAGGGGCTTCACCCCGGCCTTGAGCGCGGCCTTGTAGAACTTGACCATGCCAAAGAGGTTGTTCTGGTCCGTGACCGCACAGGCCGGCATGCCGTTGGCCCGCGCGGTATCCACCAGGGCACCGACGCGCACCAGGCCGTCCACCAGGGAGAATTCGGAATGCAGATGGAGATGAACGAAACTGGGTGTCATGGGTGCCGTGGGGCTGCTGGGTCGAGCTGGACAGTCGTGGAGTATAAGGCCAGAGGGGGGCCCTTGATCCAGCCTTGCGGCCAGGGAGGCTCAGCGCATCCCGGCTTCCCGGACGGGAGCGAAACTGCGGCGATGGCATGGACTGGGGCCCAGCCTGAACAGGGCATCCCGATGGGCCCGCGTGGGGTAGCCCTTGTGGGTGGCCAGCCCGTAACCGGGATGGATCTGATCCAGGTCGGCCATCAGGGCATCCCGGTGAACCTTGGCAATGATGGAGGCAGCGCTGATGCAGGGGGCGCGGCCATCCCCCTTCACCACCGGGTAGGCGGCACAGTTGAGTTCAGGGCAGCGATTTCCGTCCACCAGTGCGATGGCTGGCGGTCGCGTCAGCGTGGCCACAGCCCGCCGCATGGCCTCGAGAGTGGCGCGCAGGATGTTCATCTCGTCGATCTCCCCCGGCGTGCAAAGGGCCAGGGACCAGGCGAGGGATCGCTCACGAATCAGCACCGCCAGCGCCTCGCGGCGGGCCGGTGTCAGGGACTTGGAGTCCATCAACCCGGCAATGGGGCGGGCAGGATCCAGGATCACGGCGGCAGCCACCACCGGGCCGGCCAGGGGGCCGCGCCCCACCTCATCCACGCCGGCCACGTCGTTTTGTGCCAGCAATCGGGTCAGTTCCGCTTCCGTCACCACAAGGCCCTCACGATCCATTAAAATGATGCCATCAACAATCAATTAAGCAGGTCAGCCAAGGCAAAGCCAGCCCCACGGGCATCAGCGGCATGGATGCATGGCCAAGCGGCCCGGCGCCCCACGACGGTGTATCCTGGCACCCCACGACTGGCCGTTCCACACGCACCGTCCCGGAAAATCCCTGGAAAACCGAACCCTGGAAAACCCATGACTCCAACCCGATGCGCCGTCATCGGCGTCGGCTATCTCGGCAAGTTTCACGCCCAGAAGTACGCCGCCTTTTCCCACGCCGATCTGGTCGCCGTGGCCGATACTGACGCCGAGGCGGTCGCCCGGGTGGCGGCGGACTGCGACTGTCGCGGGGTGACCGATTACCGGGAGCTGCTCGGTGAGGTGGACGCGGTGAGCATCGCCGTGCCCACCACCCTGCACTATCAGGTGGCGCGGGACTTCCTGGAGCGAGGTACTCATGTACTGGTGGAGAAGCCCATCACCAGCACCGTGGAAGAGGCGGCGGAGCTGAACCGCATCGCCCGCGAGCACAATGCCATCCTGCAGGTGGGGCATCTGGAACGATTCAACGCCGCCCTGCTGGATCTGGCCGACCAGCGCTGCCCCCCCCTGTTCATCGAATCTCACCGGCTGGCCCCCTTCAAGCCCCGGGCCACCGACGTGAACGTGGTACTGGACCTGATGATCCACGATATCGACATCATCCTGGACATGGTGCGCTCACCGGTAAAATCCGTGGCCGCCAGTGGCGCCAAGGTGCTATCCGAGGCGCTGGACATCGCCAATGCCCGTATTGAATTCGAAAATGGCTGTGTGGCCAATGTCACCTCCAGCCGGGTGAGCCTGAAGAGCGAGCGCAAGATGCGCATCTTTCAGAAGAACGCTTATGTCTCTGTGGATTTCCAGAATCGCGGCCTGTCCATCCACCGCCTGGGTGAGCGAGAGATGTTCCCCGGCATACCGGAAGTGACCACCGAAACCAGCATCTTCGAGGAAGGCGATGCCCTGAAGACCGAGATTGCCGCGTTCCTGGAAGCCGTGCGGAACGGTGGGCCGGTGATTGTCTCCGGCGAGGATGGGCAACGCGCCCTGGAAACGGCCATTCGCATCACCGAGCAGGTGCGCCACGGCGCCCATGTGCTGGGCGAGGACTGCTGAGCCCCTCGCCCGATCGTCCCAACACCCGATTCGTTTGCAGAAGGACCCCACCATGATCCCCATGGTCGATCTCAAGACCCAATACCAGCATCTCAAGAGCGACATCGACGCCGCCGTGCAGGGTGTGCTCGACAGCACCCATTTCATCCTGGGCCCCAATGTTCAGACTCTGGAGCAGGAGCTGGCCGATTATCTGGGCGTCGAGCACGCCATCACCTGTGCCTCGGGCACCGACGCCCTGCATCTGGCCCTCAGGGCTGCCGGCATCGGGCCTGGAGACGAGGTGATCACCCCTGCCTTCACCTTCATTGCCACCGCCGAGGCCATCCGTTACGTGGGTGCCACACCGGTATTCGTGGATATCGATCCCCACAGCTTCAATATTGATGTGGAGCAGGTGCGTGGGGCCATCAATGACAAGACACGCGCCATCATGCCGGTGCACCTGTTCGGCCAGCCCGCCGACCTGGACGCCCTGAAACAGCTCTGTCGGCAACACGACCTGATGCTGCTGGAAGACTGCGCCCAATCCTTTGGCGCCCGGGTGGGCGTTCAACAAACCGGGGCTGCGGGCGATTTCGGCTGCTTCAGCTTCTTCCCCAGCAAGAATCTGGGGTGTTACGGAGACGGCGGCCTGGTGACCACCCGTGACGCGGCCCATGCGGCCATGCTGCGCAATCTGCGCAACCATGGCAGCGACGTGCGCTATCACCATGACCGCATCGGCTACAACAGCCGCCTGGACGAGATCCAGGCGGCCATCCTGCGGGTGAAACTGCCCCATATTGACGACTACAACTTCAGCCGCCGGCGGGTCGCCCATCGCTACAACGAACTGCTGGCCGGTACCGGCGTGTCCACGCCCTTTGAAGACGGTCTGGGCACCCATGTGTTCCACCAGTACACGATCCTCAGCGATCAGCGGGATGTCATCATGAAGGCCCTGCAGGCCGAACAGATCGCCTGCGCCATCTACTATCCCATCCCCCTGCACCGTCAGAAGGCCTTTGCCGACACCACCGCCGGAGTGAACCTGCCGGTGACCGATTCGGTGGCCGCGCGCTGCCTGTCCCTGCCCATCTATCCGGAGTTGCCCGATGCATCCATCGAGCGCATCACCCAGGTCATCCGGGGCGCCCTTGACTGAGGCCGGCCAACCCCTGCACGTGATGGTGGTGGCCGGGGAAGCCTCCGGTGACCAGCATGCGGCCGCCATGGTCCGCGCCCTGGAGGACCTGAGCCCGGGCAACCGCTACACGGGCATGGGCTGCAATGCCCTGCGTGAGGCCGGCGTGGAACTGGTGGTTGACGCGCGCCGCCTCGCGGTAGTGGGCCTGTGGGAGGTGATCGCCCAGTACCGGGAGATCCGCCGTGCCCTGAACATCCTCAAGGAACGCCTGCACAGCGATCCGCCGGACCTGCTGGTACTGGTGGACTATGTGGAATTCAACCTGCGCCTGGCCCGGGCAGCCAAGGCGCAGGGCATCCGCGTGCTGTTTTATGTCAGCCCGCAGATCTGGGCCTGGCGACCCCACCGGGTGAAGCGCATTGGCCGCGTCATCGACGCCATGGCCGTGCTGTTCCCCTTCGAGGTGGAGGTCTACCGGCGTTACGGGATCCCCGTGCGCTACGTGGGCAACCCGCTGGTGGACAGTGTCAAACCCTCGGGGAGTCGCCAGGAGATCATGACCTCTCTAGGACTGGACCCCCAGCGGCCGGTGATCGGTCTGTTACCGGGCAGCCGTTCCGGTGAACTGCGACGCCACCTGCCCATCATCATGGAGACCTGCCGCTGGCTAAGGGCACGCCACCCGGACATTCAGTGGGTGATGCCCCTGGCACCGGGGGTGGATATCCAGTCCGACATCACACCCCACGTGGATGCCTCGCTGGGCATTCATCAGGTGATCGGCCAGGCCCATGACGTGATGTCGGTGAGCCGGGCCCTGATCATCGCCTCGGGCACGGCAACCCTGGAGGCCGCCCTGCTCAAGACCCCCATGGCCATCATCTATCGCGTCTCGCCCATCACTCATGCCATCCTCAAGCGCATGATCCTCATCCGGGACATCGGCCTGGCCAATATCGTCGCCGAAAAACGTGTGGTGAGGGAGTTCGTGCAGGATGAAGCCAATGCCGAGCAGATCGGTATGGAAGTGGAGAGACTGCTCATGGATGAAGCGTATCATGGGGAGGTGGTGGCCTCTCTGGCCGAGATTCGCGAACGTCTGGGCGAAGGCGGAGGCTCGGACAAGGTGGCCCGCATGGCCCTGGAATTGATACGGGAAGGCACGCTGAAGGAAACGTGAATCACGCCGCCTGCCCGGTGCCCACAACCGTGAGGACAGCAACGCCTTGAAGATGCACATCCACCTGCTGGACCCGCGTCGCTACTGGCTCCTGGTGGTGTTCATCATCCTGGGCTATGGCTTCTGGGTGAGCCCGCATTTCAAGGAGATTGCCGCCGGCGTGGCCCTGTTCCTGTTCGGGATGATCTCCCTGGAAAAGGGCTTCAAGGCCTTCACCGGCGGCGCCCTGGAGCGGGTGTTGCGCCGTTCCACCAACCGGCTGTGGAAAAGCATCGCCTTCGGCATCGGCTCCACCACGCTGATGCAGTCCAGCACCCTGGTCTCCCTGATCACCATCTCCTTCGTCAGCGCCGAGATGATCACGCTGGCGGCGGGGATCGGCATCATCATGGGCGCCAACCTGGGCACCACCACCGGGGCCTGGCTCATCGCCGGGCTGGGGCTTCGGGTGGACATCGCCGGTTATGCGATGCCCGCCCTGGTGTTTGGCGTGGTCATGCTGCTGCAGCGCTCCAAGCTGGTGAAGGGCCTGGGGTACCTGGCCCTGGGTGTGGGGTTCCTGTTCCTGGGCATCCATTACATGAAGGAGGGTTTCGAGGCCTTCCAGCAGGCCTTCGAACTTTCGGCCTACGAGGTGCCCGGTCTTTGGGGTGTGCTGCTGTTCACCGGAATCGGTGTGCTCATCACGGTGATCATGCAGTCCAGCCACGCCACCCTGCTGGTGATCATTGCCGCCCTGGCCGCCGGCCAGATCACTTACGATGCGGCCCTGGCACTGGCCATCGGCGCCAATCTGGGCAGCGCCGTCACCACCGCCATCGGCGGCATGACCGCCAACCTGGGCGGCAAGCGCCTGGCCATGGCCCATGTGATCTTCAACATCATGACCGCTGCGGTGGCCATTGCCCTGATCGAACAGATGGGCTGGGTGGTGGATCAGCTCAGCGTGCTCATGGGGATCCAGGACGATCTTCTGCTCAAGCTGGCGCTGTTCCACACGCTGTTCAACCTGCTCGGGGTATTGCTGCTGGCCCCCTTCATCAAGCAACTGGAATGGGCGCTGCTGCGCTATGTTCAATTCACCCCCAAGTCCCGGGCGCAACCGCTTTACCTGTACCCGGGGGCCCTGGAAACGCCGGCCAGTGCCCTCACCGCACTGCGCAAGGAGGTGGGGCACTTATATGACAATGCCCACGACCTGATCGCCCACGGTGTGAGTCTGCGGCGCTCCGTGATCGCCTCGGACGACTCCCTGACGGAGGCGGTGAAGAAGACCCACCGGATCATCCCGCTGGACGTGGATGATGTGTACGAGCACAAGGTGAAGAGCCTGCATAACGAGGTCATCGCCTTTGCCAGCGAGATCCAGGGCAGGGAGTTGTCCGAATACGCCATCAATCAGGTCTACGCCCTGCAGCAGGCCAGCCGGGACATCGTTGAGGCCGTGAAGGCCACAAAGCACCTGCACAAGAATCTGTCACGCTACGGGCTGTCCTCCAACGTGCCGGTGCGGGAGGGTTATGACGACATCCGCCTGCGCATTGCCCGGGTGCTGCGGGAGATACGGCAATTGCGGCAGCAGGACCCCGAAACTGTCACAAGCCTGTCACTGGACTCCCTTAGGCTATCCATGGAGAAATCCGGTCGCCGATTCACCTCGGATATCAACCGGATGGTCCGTAGCCGGCGATTATCCCCCGCCATTGCCACATCGATGCTGAACGATGAAAAGTATGCCTCTGAGGTGTGTGAAAACCTCCTGGAGGCGGCACAGGCACTGCTCCAGACCGGTACACTGGCTGAGCAGGCCGCGGAGGGGGCGCTGGCGCTGGACGCGAGCGACATCGAGCGGATGGCCAGTGCTGAACCTGACTCACCCCAACCGGATCATACCCATGGCGACGAAAAAACTGCTCGCTAAGCTGGGCAGGTTCCTGGATGCTGACCGAGCCTCGCAGCGTAAGGAGATTGACTCCATCCGCAAGGTGCTCAAGAAGCTCAAGCACAAGGAGCGAGACCTGCGCGAGAAGCTGCCCAAGGCTCCCGCGGGCGAGGAGCGTGACGAGATCGCCGCCAAGCTGGAGGTGATCTACGCGCAGCGACGCAAGGGCCTGGATCGGGTGAAGGAACTGCGCGGCGTCGACAAACCCGAGAAAGGAGAGGGTAAGGCCGAGGACCAGATCAAGGACTCGTAACCGCCGATACAGGGACAATCCGGTGGATACTCAGGCAAAATAGGGCAATCCCCCAAAGGGGAAAATACTCAAGATGCCCACCGGAGTCTGGCCTTGAACGAAAAGCGCAAAAAAAGGAGCTTCTGGAGCCGCTGGCTTCCCCACGTGCTGTTCTGGTGCACCCTGCTCAGTCTCATGGGGTCGCTAGTCTTCCTGGGCCGGGCGGCCCTGTTCTCCCTGAGCCTTTTTATCGTCCTGTTCCCCATCACCCTGATCGTGATGCTGGTCCGCTGGTGGCCTTCGCGCCCCTGCCAGTCGCTGCCCAATAGTCGACGGTGGAAACGGCGACTGAATTTCGTATCCGCTGGGGTGCTGGTGGCCGCCGCCATCAACGTGTTCGCAGGGCTGAACTTCTTCGGCACGCCCTTGGGCACCACTCTGCTGGTTGCGGGTACGCTGCTATTGCCGGCTGCCATGGTGGCTGCCCTGGTGTCCTTCTCCCTGAGTCGTGACGAGGTCACCGAGGACCTCCTGGAACCTGACGAGGATATCCTGTTCCGCGCCGACACCCACTGGGCCATCTTTTTGCCGCCCATCCAGCTCCTCACCCTCTGCATCCTGCTGGTGTTGGGTCCGTTTGGCCTTGGGGGTGAAGTGGTTGCCGCCGTGGTGTATGTGGTGATCGTACCAGGGGTCATGGCCCGCGCGCTGGCCATCTTCCTCAATACCGAGGTGTCCGTCACCGACCGACGATTGATCACGGTGACAGGCACACTGTTTCGGAGGAAGCGCACGCTGGAACTTGACCACATCCGGGCTGCCGGACTGTCTCAGGGCCGGCTGGGCCGACTCCTGGGCTATGGCAAGGTGGGCATCATCGGTCGCGACGGTGGCAGCATCAAGCTGCCCGGGATCGCCGATCCCATGAGCCTGCGGGACATGCTGGACCCGACCCACACCACTGCCCCCAGCATCTGAACACGCCCTGCAGCGAGGAGGTCACACCGTGAAAGTGGAAGTAACCGTTGAACTGGACGTTAACCTGAGCAAGGTGAAACTGGCTGACGTCAAGAGCCTCGCTGAGCGCCTGATTGCTCCCAATCAGGTGGAGGCGGTGGAAAGCGTGCGCATTCTGGATGTGCGCCTCAAGGACAAGGATTCCGGATCAGGGGGCGGGCAATAGCAGGGGCTCAACCCCGTCCCTGATTCCTCAGCCCTCGCCGCGACGACCGGAACGGATGATGCCGCGAGGGCTGTTCTGGATGAAGTCCACGAAGGCGGCCACCTCCGGATGAGCCTGGACAAGAGGAGCCACGGCCTCAAGCCCCTGGGACCGATCCCGGCCCCGAACCAGCAGCTTGAAGGCCCGATGCAGGGCGCGCACCGCCTCAGGTGATACACCACGCCGCTTCAGGCCCACCTTGTTGATACCCACCGCCCGGGCATAGTTGCCGCTGGCCAGGCAGTAAGGCGGCAGATCCCGGTTCAGGGCGGCCCCCATGCTGGTGAAGGCCTGAGTGCCCACCCGGCAGAACTGATGCACTAGGGTAAAGCCACCCAGGATCGCCCGATCCCCCACATGGCAGTGGCCTGCCAACGAGGCGGCATTGGAGAACACCACGTGATCGCCCACCTCGCAGTCATGGGCAATGTGCACATAGGCCATGATGAGGTTGTCCGACCCCACCCGGGTGCAGCCTCCACCCTTCGGGGTGCCGCGGCTCAAGGTAGTGAATTCGCGGATGATATTACGATCACCGATCACCAGGCGGGTTGGCTCACCCCGATAGCCGATGTCCTGAGGTGCTTCCCCCAGAGAGGCAAACTGGAATACCTGGCAATCCTCGCCCAGGGTGGTGTCCCCGTTGATCACCACATGGGGACCGATCCAGGTGCCTCGACCGATCTTCACGTCGGGCCCTATGATGGAAAAGGCGCCAATGCTGACGCCCTCTTCTATCCGCGCGCCGGGGTCCACAACGGCACGGGAGTCAATCATGATTCCACGTCCTTGCCCGCACACATGAGTGTGGCCGTGGCAACCACCTTGCTATCCACCTTGGCCTCTGCCTCAAAACGCCAGATGCCACGCACGGTACGCACATGCTTCACGTACAGGTGCAGCTGATCCCCAGGCTCCACCTGGCGACGGAAACGGGCTTCGTCGATGCCCACAAACAGATAGAGCTGCTGCTTGTCACCGGACTCGCCGCTGTGTTCCTGAGTCTTGAAGGCGAGCAGACCGGTGGTCTGAGCCAGGGCCTCCAGGATGAGCACACCGGGCATCACCGGACGAATCGGAAAGTGCCCCTGGAAATAAGGCTCGTTGAAAGAGACATTCTTGATGGCATTCATGTAATCACCGGGTTGATAGTCCAGCACCCGGTCCACCATCAGGAAAGGAAAACGGTGCGGCAGATAGCGCAGCACCTCATGTATGGTCATTTGATCCACATTATTGTCCTGTTCTTATCCGAGAAAAACCGCATCGCGGCGATGAAAGGCCTCAGCGACGCTGCCTGCCATTCGGATCGCCCCCCTGCTCCAGCCCTCTCACCCTGCGAAAAAGCTCCCCCAGCCGCCGCAGATGAGCCAGGCTTCGATTCCATTCCCGGGCGGGTGCCTGAGGCATGCCGGAAGAATAGACCCCGGGTGCCCGTATGGAATGCGTCACCAGCGTCATGGCGGTCACGGTGACATCGTCCGCGATCTCCAGGTGCCCCAGTATACCTGCACCACCACCGATGCCGCAGCGCCGGCCAATACGCGCACTGCCAGCAATGCCCACGCAACCGGCCACGGCGGTGTGCGCCCCGATGACGACGTTGTGCGCCACCTGGATGAGGTTATCCAGCTTGACCCCATCCTCGATGATCGTGTCATCCAGGGCACCCCGGTCAATGGTGGTGTTGGCGCCCACTTCCACATCGTCACCGACCAGCACACTGCCCACCTGCGGGACTCTGAGCCAGGCTTCCCCCTGCCGGGCGAAACCAAAGCCATCCGCGCCGATGACCGCCCCCGGTTGCACCAGGTTGCGTCTTCCCAGCCGCACTCGGGGGCCCAGGGTCACTCGCGCCACCAGTCGCGAACCCTCGCCCACCTGGCATCCTTGCTGGAGTATGCATCCCGGCCCCAGGATCACCCCCGGCCCCACATGGCAATCAGCCTCCACCACGCACTGCGGGCCCACCTCGGCCGTGGGATGCACCTGGGCCCGATCGCTGACACAGGCGCTGCGGGCAATGCCGGGCAAGGCCACGGGATCCGGATGAAGACATCGTGCGGCCCGTGCATAGGCCACATGGGGCTGCTGGCACACCAGGGCCGGCACGGGGCAATGGGGCAGGTGTTCGGGGGAGAGGATCACTGCACCGGCGCGAGTGCGGATGAGTGCGTCCTGATAACGACGATGGGTCATGAAGGCCAACTGGCCCGAACCAGCCCGTTCCAGGGGGGCCAGCGAATGCATTCGCGTACCCGGCTCACCCCCCTGCAGTTCGGCACCCAGAGACTCTGCGAGCTCGCCAAGCGTGATGACGGTCCCCGTCATCCCCATCAACCACCGTTCCGATGCTGCCGGCGCAACTCGTCCAGCACCTTGCTGGTGATATCGATACGATCGCTGGCAAACAGGACGGTGCGTTCGGTCACTACGAGATCCACGCCCTGCTCTTTCGCGATCTCCAGGATCACGTTGTGCACCAGTCGCTGCAGACGGGCCAGTTCATCATTGCGGCGAACGTTCAGGTCTTCCTGAAACATGTCCTGGGATCGCTTGAACTCTCGGGAGCGGTTGCGAAATTCCCGCTCCAGTTCAAGACGCTCTTCTGAACCCATGATGTCCGTATCCCGCTCCAGGCGCTGCTGCAAGCGACGCAATGCGTCACGCTCGGCCACCAGTTCCGCATCCCGGGGGGCGAATTCTTCCTCCAGGGCACTCAGTGAGGCTTCCGCCTGGGGCGACTGATCCATGACACGATTGATGTTCACAAAGGCAATGGAACCTGCCCCCAGCGCGAGCCCGGGCATGATCAGCACCAGGACCAGCACCAGCCCGGTGATGATTCGCGACATATGACTCTTCAAACCCTTTCTCCGCGGCTATGGGGACGCCCGTGCAGTGGGTCCACCGGATCTCAGAAGGAGGCGCCAATGTTGAACTGGAACGACTGCAGGCGGTCACCAGGCTCGTCATTTAACGCCTCGGCCAGACTGAAAGTCAACGCGCCCACCGGCGACAACCAGGTCATGCCGACGCCCACCGAGGCACGGATCTCGTCCGCCTTGAAGTCATCGTAGCTGGGATAGACCTGCCCTGCGTCCAGGAACAGACTCATGCGGACGTTGGGCGCCTCCTCCATGAAGGGCGGCGGGAAGATCAACTCGGCCCCGCCCAGCACCCGGAAGTTGCCGCCGAAGGGGTCATCGCGGCTGTCACGGGGGCCCAGGCTGAGATCCCGGTAGCCACGCACGGAGCGCGTACCGCCGGCAAAATACTTCTCGAAGAACGGCAAATCCGACGTATCCCCGTAAGACTCCCCATACGCCACCTCTCCGGAGAGCTTGAAGGTGAGGTTATCCCGCACCGGCACGAACAGCTGGTTACGGTAGTCGATCTTGTAATATTCCAGATCGCTACCGGGCAGGGAGAATTCCAGCGTGCCCCGTTGCAGATTGCCCTTCTCCGCGAACACCGTGCGGTTACGGGTATCGTGACTGAGGCTGGTCGTCAGGGTGTAAAGGTCGAACCGATCCCCCTCGGTCTCCAGATAGTCGAAGATCTCGTCGGGCGTGTTGTCCGAGGTGAGAATCTCCACGCTCTCGAACCCGGGCGTGATCCGGAAGGTGTTGTACTCGGTCAGCGGGATGCCATAAGTGATGTTGGCCCCGAACCGGTTGGATGAGTAACGGGAGATGTCAGCCCGGAAGGCATCCGTTTCCCGATAGAAGATATTGAAGCCCCGGCTGACGCCGTCAATGGTGTAATAGGGGTTGGTATAGGAGAGGCTGTACAGGGTGCTCACCCGGCTGGTATTCACGGCCAGGGAGACCCGGTTACCCGTACCGAAGAAGTTTTCCTGGGAGAGACTGGTGTTGAACAGAACCCCCTGGCTCTGGGAATAACCCGCACCCACCATGAAGTTGCCCGACAGGCGCTCGCGCACGGTGATGTCCAGATCCACCTGATCCTCCGTGCCGGGAACGCGGCGGGTTTCCACATTCACGTTTTCCACATACGAGAGCCGCTGCAGACGCACCTGGGAGCGATCCACGTTGGATGCGGAATACCAGCCCCCCTCCATCTGTCGCATCTCGCGGCGGAAGACTTCATCCCGGGTACGGGTGTTACCGCTGAAATTGATGCGCCGCACGTACACCCGTTGCCCGGGGTCCACGAAAAAGGTCAGCGCCACCGTCTGATTCTCCTCATCCAGTTCGGGGATGGGATTCACGTTGGCGAACGCATGGCCCTCATCACCCAGACGGTCGCTGATGGCGTTGGCACTGCGGGTGATGCGGCTGCGGGAAAAGGTGTCCCCGGGCTGGATGTCCAGCAACTCACGAAGCTCTTCCTCGCTGACCACCAGGTCGCCTGCCAGACTCACTTCGCTGATGGAGTATTGATCACCCTCATCGATATTGATGGTGACGTAGATGTCCTTGCGATCCGGGGTGAGCGTGACCTGCGTGGAGTCAATATTGAAATTCACGAAACCCGAATCCAGATAGCGGGAACGCAACTCCTCCAGATCCCCCGACAGGCGCTGGCGGGAATAATGGTCACGTCGGCTGAAGGGGTTGTACCAGGGTGGCGCCCCGGAATCAAAACGGCGGGTCAGCTCCCGGTCGGTATAGGTCTCGTTACCCACCAGATTGATCTGCTGGATACGGGCCACCCGACCTTCGGCAATATCAATGACCACATCCACGCGGTTGCGGGGCAGCTCGTCCACTTCCACATCCACCTGGACGTTGTACTTGCCTCGGGCAAAATACTGCTGCAGCAACTCGTTCTCCATCCGCTCGAGCACGCTGCGGTTGAACACGCGGCCGCGGGCCATGCCCACCTGCTGCAGGGCATCCATCAATTGATCGGTCTTGATGTCCCGGTTGCCACTGATGCGAATCTCGTTGATGGCCGGGCGCTCTTCCACCATCACCACCAGCACCCCGTCACGCCGCAGCAGCGAAACGTCCGAGAAGAAGCCGGTACGATACAGGGCACGGATCACCTCGGCACTCTGGGCCTCATCGAAGGAATCCCCCACACCCACCGGCAGGTAGCTGAAAACGGTGCCGGCAGCGATGCGCTGCAGACCCTCCACTTCGATATCCTCAATGACAAACCGCTCATTGCTGGCATGCAGGATGGTGGGGGTACTGGCCAGGGCAATGGCCAGGCCCGTGCCGGCGATCAGACGTCGCACCTCAAGAAACATTCAGATTCAACCCAGGATTCGCATGAAATCGTTGTAAAGGGCCAGTGACATCAGCATGGCAATCATCACCAGGCCGATACGCTGACCGATGGCCTCCACCGTTTGTGAGACCGGACTGCCCTTGATGATCTCCACCAGGTAATACAGCAAGTGCCCCCCATCCAGTATCGGTATGGGCAGCAGATTGATGATGCCCAGGCTGAGACTGACGATGGCCAGAAAACTCAGGAATGCGGAAAAGCCGATGACCGCACTCACGCCGGCATATTCGGCAATGCCCACCGGGCCAGCGATGTTGCTGGCTGCGGCCTCCCCCGTGATCAGACGCCACATCACCCGCAGGGTCAGCACCGACATATCCCATGTCCGTTCCAGACCCAGGGCAATGGCGGTGAAAGGCCCGTAGCGCACCTGCCGCTGCATGGCCTCGACCGCCTCATCGTCCATGCGGGGCCAGGCGCCGATCTGACCGATCCGCTCTTCTCCGTCGTTGCGGACCTCGGTCCGCAACGTGAGCGTGATGGGAGATCCATTCCTCTGCAGGCGAACATCCAGTGTTTCGTCAGGACGCGCCCGGACATACTCCACCCAGGCCTGCCAACTGGAAATGGATTCACCGTTCACGCTCAGGATGCGGTCCCCGGGTCGTACGCCGGCACGTTCAGCCGCCCCATCCGCCAGTACCTCACCAAAGACCGGCTCGGACCAGGGCCGCCAGACTTCCATTCCCAGTTTATCCAGCAGCGGCCCATCCGCCAGCAATTGACGCCGATCGGTCAGATCCAGCGTCCGCCACACTTCCTGCCCCCCGGCCGTGCGCACCAGCACATCAACCTCACGGGCATCCAGGCCTTTTTCGAGCAGATTCAGGGCCACGAGTTCCCAGGTGGGCGTGGATTTGTCTTCCACCCGCAGGATCTCATCCTGGCGTTCAAAGCCCGCCTGTTCTGCCAGGGACCCTGGCATCACCTCACCCACCAACGGCTTCACCCCCGAGACCCCAACGATGAACATCAGGGTGAAGGCGGCAATGGCGAAGAGGAAATTGGCGGTGGGCCCGGCAATCACGATGGCGATGCGACGCCAGACGTTCTGGCGGTTGAAGGCACGAGGCAGGTCCTTCTCGGCAACGGGCTCCTCACGCTCGTCGAGCATCTTCACGTACCCCCCCAGGGGGATCGCGGCAATCACGTATTCGGTGCGGTCCTTGCCAGCCACCCGTCTCCAAAGAGGGCGGCCGAAACCCACGGAGAAACGCAGCACCTTCACACCGCAGCGACGCGCCACCCAGTAGTGGCCGAACTCATGCACGGTGACCAGCACCCCGATGGCCACCACAAAGGCCAGAACGCTGATCAAGAAGGTCATCAGGCGGTGACCCGCCGGCCAAGACCACCTGCCGTGACAACCGCACGGGCCACGGCGCGAGCCGCCTCATCGGCCGCCAGGACCTCCTCCAGGGTATCCGCCGTGCCCAGTTCCATGGTCTCAAGGCAGTGGGATATCACCCGGGGAATGTCCGTGAAGCGAATGCGTGCCTCCAGGAAGGATTCCACCGCCACTTCGTTGGCCGCGTTGAGGATGGCCGTGGCAGTGCCCCCCGCCTCGAAGGATTCGTAGGCCAGGCGCAGGCACGGGAAGCGATCCATGTCGGGTCGTTCGAAATCCAGCCGGGCCACCTGCACGATATCCAGGGGATCCACACCGGAGGCAATGCGTTCCGGCCAGGCCAGTGCATGGGCGATGGGTGTGCGCATATCGGGGTTGCCCAGCTGTGCCAGTACCGAGCCATCCACATAGGACACCATGGAGTGAATCACGCTCTGGGGATGCAGTACCACCTCCACCTTGTCCGGCTTGGTATCGAACAGCCAGCAGGCCTCGATCAGTTCAAGTCCCTTGTTCATCATGGAGGCGGAATCCACCGAGATCTTGCGCCCCATCACCCAGTTGGGATGCGCGCAGGCCTGCTCCGGGGTCACAGCCTCCAGATCCGACGCGGCATAGGCACGGAAGGGGCCACCGGATGCGGTCAGCAGAATGCGTTCCACGCCGACACGCCCCAGACCTCGATCGAAGTCGCCCGGCATGCACTGGAAGATGGCGTTGTGCTCACTGTCGATGGGCAGCAGTTCTGCGCCGCTTTGACGGATCTGGTCCATGAAGATGCGCCCGGACATGACCAGGGCCTCCTTGTTGGCCAGCAGCACCCGTTTACCCGCCCGAGCCGCGGCCAGGGAGGGTAGCAGGCCGGCACCGCCCACAATGGCTGCCATCACATAATCCGTTTCCGGCAGAGCGGCCACATGCGCCAGGGCTTCGGGCCCCGACAGGGCTTCGGTGTCCAGCCCGGCCGCCTTCAATCCGGCGGCCAGGGCGCCTTCGTGTTGGGGATCGGCCACCACGGCATAGGCGGGTCGATGGGCGCGGCATTGTTCCACCAGGCGCTCCACATTACCGTTGGCCGTGAGGGCCACGGCCCGATAGAGTTGGGGATGGCGCGCCATCACGTCCAGGGTGTTGACGCCGATGGTTCCGGTGGCGCCGAGAACGGTCACGCCCTTGGGGGAAGCAGCCATGGAAAGACTCCCGGTACTCATACAGTCAGGTTGACGCGGACGGATACCGCCGGCGTGTGCGAGGCCAGGGATCGGGTGATTGGAGAAATCCCGGTCCCTCGCCGAGCGCTATCTTGCCATAATTCCGGCCCACAAGAGACCGATCAGGAAGACCGGCGCTGCGGCCGTGAGGCTGTCGATGCGATCCATTATCCCACCATGCCCCGGCAACAGGGTACCGCTGTCCTTGGCTCCCGCCTCCCGCTTGACCAGGCTCTCGAATAGATCGCCAGCCACCGAAATCAAAGCAGTGATCACACACAGGGCCACGAAATAAAACCACAACCCGGGTTCCACACCGAAGCCCCAGGCACCCAGCAAACCAAAGGGCACGATGGCGGCGATGGCCCCGAGCAGGCCCTCCCGGGTCTTGCCGGGACTGATGGACGGTGCCAGCTTCACCCGACCGAAGCGCTTTCCCGTGAAGTAGGCCGCCGTATCGGCGGTGGCAGTGAGCAACACCAGATACAGCACAAGAAGCGGCTGGACTTGATGAAACCAGACCAATGCGGCCCAGGCGGGGATCAGGGTCAACGCCCCTGCCAAGGCCAGCCCGTACCGACGCAGGGCCCGACGCTCCCCGGACCCTGGCTCGTAGAGGGCCAGCATCACCAGCACGCAGACCCACCAGATGACTCCAATGGCCACGGGCCAGAGATGCACCTGCACGAAGACCAGCCACCAGGTGATGCCTCCCAGAACGGCTAGGCCTCCCACGTAGGCGGCGCGCACCCGGGTTTCATCGAGCCCGCACAGACGACTCCATTCCCAAGCACCCAGCAGCGTCACCGCCAGCATGACCACCGCGAAGACGGAATTGGGCAGCAGCAACACGGCCGCCACGACGGCCGCCGCCAGGATCACGCCGGTCATCACTCGTTGTTTAAGCATCCCCCGTCCCCACGACCTGTTCCTGGATATGCCCGAAGCGCCGCTGACGCCCGGCGAAGTATTCAAAGGCCCGACCCAATTCATCTTCATCGAAATCCGGCCAGAGCACATCGGTAAAGAACAGCTCGGTGTAAGCCAGCTGCCATAACAGGAAGTTACTGACGCGCTGTTCGCCTCCGGTACGCACGAACAGATCCGGCTCAGGCAGACCCGCTGTGGACAAATGCCTGTCCATGACTTCGGGGGTGATCTGCTCCGGTTCAAGCTCCCCGCGCCGCACCCGTTCAGCCAGCGCCGCAGCGGCGTTGGCGATGTCCCAGCGCCCGCCGTAGCTGACCGCCACCACCAGCTCCATACGCTCATTGCTCCGGGTACGCTCCTCGGCATCGGCCATGCGCGCCTGGAGCTTGGCGGAGAAGGTGGTGCGATCGCCAATGAAGCGAAGGCGAATGCCCTTCTCCACCAGTTCCGGTACCTCGCGGCCGATGGAACCCACGAACAGATCCATCAGCGTGCCCACCTCCTGACGTGGGCGACGCCAGTTCTCGCTGCTGAAGGCGAACAGGGTCAGAACCCGGACGCCCTGCTGGGCGCAGTAACGCACCGCCATCCGGGCAGCGTTCACGCCCTGACGATGACCTTCTGTCCGGGGAAGCAAGCGGGAGCGGGCCCACCGTCCATTGCCATCCATGATGATGGCCACATGGCGCGGCGTGCCCGCGGCATTCACGGGAGATTGGCTCACTGCGTCTTGATATCCATCCGTGGAAATCAAATGGCCATGAGTTCTTTTTCTTTCTGGGCCAGAACCTTGTCCACTTCAGCAATGTGCTGATCGGTCAGTTTCTGGATGATCTCCTGGCCCTGGCGATCATCGTCCTCGGTGATGGACTTGTCCTTGAGCAGGGCCTTGAGATCGCTGTTCGCGTCCCGCCGGATGTTGCGGATCGCCACCCGGGCGTTCTCCGCCTCGTGGCGCACCACCTTCACCAGGTCCTTGCGTCGTTCCTCGGTCAGGGCCGGCATCGGCACGCGGATCACGGTGCCCACGGAAGAAGGGTTCAGGCCCAGATCCGAATTCATGATGGCCTTTTCCACCTTGCTCACCATATCCCGTTCCCAGGGTGTCACGGTCAGGGTACGGGCGTCTTCCACGTTGACGTTGGCCACCTGGTTGATGGGCACTTCGCTACCGTAGTATTCCACCTGAACGTGGTCCAGCAGGCTGGTTTGGGCACGGCCGGTGCGGATCTTGGCCATTTCCAGCCGCAGGGAATCAATACTCTTACCCATGCGGGTGGAAGCATCGTCTTTTATGGCATCAAGCATGTCACTCAACCTCTCTCGACCAGGGTGCCCACGCGCTCGCCCATGACGAGTCGCATGAGTTCCCCTTCCTTGAATATATTGATCACCCGAAGGGGCATATCGTTATCCCGACACATGACGATGGCCGTGGCATCCATGACCCCCAGACGCGCCGTGAGGACTTCGTCAAAGGTGAGCCGATCGTAACGTTTGGCTTCGGGATGGCGCATGGGATCGGAATCATAGACACCGTCCACCTTGGTGGCCTTGATCATGACATCGCAGTTCATCTCGATGGCACGCAGGCTGGCAGCGGTATCGGTGGTGAAGAAGGGATTGCCGGTACCGGCGGCAAACACGACGATGCGCCCTTTTTCCAGATGACGCACCGCGCGGCGGCGAATGTAGTCCTCGCAGACCTGATTGATCTTGAGCGCCGACATCACCCGGCAGAATTTGCCCACCCGTTCCAGGGCATCCTGCATGGCCAGACCGTTCATCACGGTGGCCAGCATGCCCATGTGATCGGCACTCACCCGATCCATACCGGCCTGGGCCATCCCTGCCCCCCGGAAGATGTTGCCACCCCCAATGACGATGGCCACCTCGATGCCGAGTCGGCTCAGTTCGGCCACCTCGCGAGCCACCCGCCCCAATACATCCGGGCAAATGCCGTACTCCAGATCCCCCATCAGGGCCTCGCCGCTCAGCTTCAGCAGGATTCGCTTGTAGGCAGGGCGGGTGTCGTCAGTCATGGGTAACCTTGATGGCTGGATTGTCGGTCCCCGGGGCCAGTGAGCCCCGGGTTCTGGGGCGGTGTTGTCTAGAACAATATCAGGAGCCCTTCGCCTGGGCCATGACCTCTTCAGCGAAGTTTTCCGTCTTCTTCTCGATACCCTCACCCACTTCGAAACGGGCGAACTGGCGTACCTGAGCACCGGCGGCCTTGAGCATCTGACCCACGGTCTGATCGGGATCCTTGACGAAGGGCTGGCCCAGGAGGGTGACCTCGCCCAGATACTTCTTGATGCGACCGGTGATCATCTTGTCGATGATCTCGGCGGGCTTGCCACTTTCTTCGGCCTGAGCACGGAACACGGCCTCTTCCTTTTTCAGAAGATCCTGAGGCACCTGGCTTTCGTCAACGCACACGGGGTGGCTGGCGGCGATATGCATGGCCACGTCGCGGGCCAGGTCCTGATTGCCACCCACCATTTCCACCACCACACCGATGCGGGTGCCATGGAGATAATGGGCCAGTTCACCGTCTTCGCTGGCGAAAAGTTCGAAACGGCGCACCTGGACGTTCTCACCAATCTTGGCCACCAGGGCTGCACGGGTCTCCTCCAGGCTGCCTTCGGCGCCGGACAGCGCCATCAGGGCGTCCACATCGGCGGGCTGCTGCGCCAATGCCTGTTCGGCAATCTGGGTCACAAAGGAGTTGAAGTTTTCGTCCTTGGCCACGAAGTCGGTTTCGCAGTTGACTTCGACGATGACGGCGCGACGATGATCATCGGAACTGGCCACCATCACCTGCCCTTCGGCAGCGACACGGTCAGCCTTCTTGACGGCCTTGGCGGCACCGGACTTGCGCATCTGTTCGATGGCGGCTTCCATGTCTCCATTGGCCGCGGTCAGGGCCTTCTTGCACTCCATCATGCCTGCGCCGGTGGTCTCGCGCAGTTCTTTGACCATGGATGCGGTAATCTGCATGGGGATACTCCTGAAGATTCGTTTGCAGCGCCCCGCCGATGCCGTCTGGGCATCGGCGGGGCCTGGAAAGAGTTACCTGGCCTCAGCCTGTCCGGCTTCGGGGGCTTCCGCGGGTTGGGCGGCCGGGGCAGGCGCTTCGTCCTTCACCTCGACGAACTCGTCGCCGGCGCCGGCACGGGCCACGCTCCGGGCATCGTTGATGGCATCGGCAGCGGCGCTGACATACAGTTGGATGGCCCGCATGGCATCATCGTTGCCGGGGATCACATAGTCCACGCCATCGGGGGAGTTGTTGCTGTCCACCACGGCCACGACGGGAATGCCCAGCTTGCGGGCTTCGCTGATGGCGATGCGCTCGTAGCCCACGTCGATCACGAACAGGGCGTCGGGCAGGCCCGGCATATCCTTGATGCCGCCCAGGCTGCGGTCGAGCTTTTCCATCTCGCGGGTGCGCATCAGGGCTTCTTTCTTGTTCAGCACCCGCAGGCTACCGTCTTCCTGCATGGCCTCCAGGTCCTTGAGGCGGCGGATGGACTGGCGCACGGTCTTGAAGTTGGTGAGCATGCCACCCAGCCAGCGGTGGTTCACAAAGGGCATCTTGCAGCGTCTGGCGTGCTCGGCCACCAGATCACGAGCGGAACGCTTGGTCCCCACGAACATGATGTTGCCACCATTGGCGGCCATCTTGCCCAGGTAGTTCATCGCATCGTTGAAGCACGGAACCGTCTTTTCGAGGTTGATGATGTGAATCTTGTTGCGGTGTCCGAAGATGTACTGATCCATCTTCGGGTTCCAGTAACGGGTTTGGTGTCCGAAGTGGACGCCCGCTTCGAGCATCTGACGCATGGTCACGTTAGGCATGATGATTCTCCCGAGGGTTGAGCCTCCATACGCCCCGCATGGCAACCCTTCAAGGGCACCCAGCCATGCGTGACGGCGTATGTGTGGATTCGATAGAGTGGACGCTCCCGGCGGTCTGGTTTGCATGGAGCGCGGGCGCTTTATACCATAAACGGTCTTTCACAACAAACGCATAGCGCGTCCCAACCCGCCGTGGACCCCACCTGATGCCCGTATCCATCAAGACCCCGGAAGAGATCGAGAAAATGCGCGTGGCCGGCCGCATGGCCGCCGAAGTTCTGGAGATGATCGCGCCCCATGTGCAGGCCGGGATCAGCACCGGCGAACTGGACGAACTCTGTCACCAGCACATTGTCAACGTACAGAAGGCGACGCCCGCGCCGCTGAATTACCGGGGCTTTCCCCGTTCCATCTGCACCTCACTGAACCACCAGGTTTGCCATGGCATCCCAGGTGAACGCCGCCTCAAGGACGGCGATATCCTGAATATCGACATCACCGTGATCCATGACGGCTACCATGGGGATACCAGTCGCATGTTCGTCATCGGCAAGCCCTCGGTGAAGGCGCAGCGCGTGGTGGACATCGCCCATGAGGCGCTGTGGCGGGGCATCCGGATGGTGCGCCCCGGGGCCCGCCTGGGTGATATCGGTCATGCGGTGCAGACCTACGCCGAAGCCGAACGATGCAGCGTGGTGCGCGAGTACTGCGGTCACGGCATTGGCCGGGAGTTCCATGAAGACCCCCAGGTGCTGCATTTCGGCACCCCTGGAGAAGGCATGGAATTGCAGCCAGGCATGACCTTCACCATCGAACCCATGGTGAATATCGGCAAGCGTCACACCCGTCTGCTGGCCGACGGCTGGACAGTGGTCACGAAGGACCACAGCCTGTCGGCCCAGTGGGAGCACACCATCCTGGTGACCGAAGACGGCCACGAGATTCTGACTCTGCGCAAGGACGAGCGCGCCAGCTGAGGGCAGTCCCATGTCCGCATTGAGGCCCTTGCCGGAATCCATTCAACAGCGCCTGGACTGGGAGTCGCAGGAGCAGCGCCTGCGTGCTCACTCCCCGCCGGACAAACAGACCTACGTGGATGCCCTCAACCATGTGCGCCTGACGCTGGAAACGGCCTTTGCCGAGGGCTGCGATGTCACCGACCTGGTGCAGGCACGCGCTGCCACCATGGATCGACTGCTGATCAGCGCTTGGGCCGGCATGGCCCTGGATCAGGAAGAGACGCTGGGCCTGGCTGCGGTAGGGGGCTATGGACGAGGCGACCTGCATCCAGGATCGGACGTGGACATCCTGATCCTGTTCCAGAACGGGATCTCTCCGGGTATCGAGGAACGCCTGGGCGCATTCGTGACCTTCCTCTGGGACATCGGCCTGGAGTTGGGGCACAGCGTGCGTAACCTGGAGGACTGCAGTCGCGAAGCGGCCGCCGACATCACGGTGGCCACCAACCTGCTTGAATCCCGCCCCCTGACCGGCCCCGAGTCACTGTTTTCCGAACTGGAGTCACGTATCAACCCGGAGCGCATGTGGAACAGTCGGGCCTTTTTCTGCGCCAAGCTGGACGAACAGGAGGCCCGCCATCAGCGCTTCGGCGAAACCGCCTATCGCCTGGAACCCAATCTCAAGGAGAGCCCGGGAGGCCTGCGCGACATCCAGATGATCGGCTGGGTCACGCAGCGCCACTTCGGCTCCAGCGCCCTGGCTGAATTGGTGGCCCATGGCTTTCTCACCCAGGCCGAGTACCACGACCTGATGGATGGGCAAGCCTTCCTGTGGCGCGTGCGCTTTGCACTGCACATGCTCAGCGGCCGCAAGGAAGATCGCCTGCTGTTTGACTATCAGCGCCGCCTGGCCAATCTGCTGGGCTTCAGCGACCACGACCACAATCTGGCCGTGGAGCAGTTCATGCAGCAGTACTTCCGCACCGTGATGGAACTGGAACGGCTCAATGAGATGCTCTTGCAACACTTCAGCGAGGCCATTCTGCTGGACGAAACCGATGATGACATCGTGCCCATCAACCGGCGTTTCCAGGCCCGGCGCGGATTCCTGGAGATCACCCACCCACGGGTGTTCCGCCAGTACCCCCCTGCCCTCCTGGAAGTCTTCCTGTTACTCCAGCAGCACCCGGACCTCAAGGGGATCCGGGCCTCGACCATCCGCGAGATCCGCTGCCATCGTGGTCTGATCGACGACAATTTCCGCCAGGACCTGGCCTGCCGCAGCCTGTTCATGGAGATCCTGCGCCAACCCCACGGCGTGACGGAGCAGTTGCGTCGCATGAACCGCTATGGGGTGCTGGCCGCCTATCTGCCCGCCTTTGCCCTGATCGTGGGGCGCATGCAGTACGACCTGTTCCACGTCTTCACGGTGGATGAACACACCCTGGCCGTCATCCGCAACCTGCGGCGCTTTGCCAGCAGCGAGCACGATGAAGAACTGCCCGAGTGCTCACGCCTCTTCCGGCGCATACCCAAACCGGAACTGCTGTATCTGGCCGGTCTGTTCCACGACATCGCCAAGGGACGCGGCGGCGACCATTCAGAACTGGGAGCCGAGGAGGCCCGGGAGTTCTGCCTGCGCCACGGACTCGCCCTGTACGACGCCAATCTGGTGGGCTGGCTGGTCCGCGCCCACCTGCTCATGTCCCTCACTGCCCAGCGACGGGACATCTCGGATCCGGACGTCATCATGGAGTTCGCTTCCCAGGTGGGCAACACCATGCGCCTGAACTATCTGTATCTGCTCACCGTGGCGGATATCCGGGGAACCAACCCCAAGCTGTGGAATTCCTGGAAGAACTCCCTGCTCAACAACCTGTATGCCTCCACCCAGCGCATGCTGCGCCGCGGGCTGGACAACCCGCCGGATCAGGACGAACTGGTGGGCGAGGTACAAACCCATGCCCTGGAGCTGCTCAAGTCCCGGGGCGTGGACGAGGAGCATTGTTTCGCCATCTGGAACGACTTTGATGTGGACTATTTCCTGCGTCACTCCGCTGATGAGATTGCCTGGCACACCCGGGCCATCCACGAGGTGGACGAAGAGGACCTGCCCCTGGTCCAGGTGCGCCAGGAAACGGCCCGGGGCAGTACCGAGATATTCCTCTACACGGAAGACCACCCGCATTTGTTCGCCCTGACCAGCACGGCACTGACCCAGCTGGGTCTGGACATCGTGGATGCCCGCATCATCACCACCAGCAGCCACCGCACCCTGGATACCTTCCTCGTCCTGGAGGATACCGGCCAGCCCATCGACAACCCTTTCAGGGTTCAGGAGATCGGTCGACTGCTCAAGGAGCGCCTGAAGGAGCCTGACCGGCGCCCGAACATGGTGCGCCGCTCCACCCCTCGCCAGCTCAAGCATTTCGACGTACCCACCGAGGTGAGTTTTGCGCCGCACACGCATCATCTGCGTACCGTGCTCAAGATCAGCACGGCCGACCGGCCTGGGCTGCTTTCGCGCATCGGCATCATTCTCACCGACTGTCAGGTGAAGGTGCACAACGCCAAGATCGCCACTGCCGGCGAACAGGCCGATGACGTCTTCTACATCTCCAATCTGGATGACACCCCCATCAGTGACCCCGAACGCCAGGCGCTGATCGCATCGCGACTCAGGGAGGCACTGGAGATTGGCGCGACGGACCCTCCTCCCCGGGAATTGGCGGTATAGACGCATCCATTCACTCTGGTGCCTTCTACCGTATACTATGGCGCCCTTTCGCACCCCCAAGACATGAATCCCGACCTGGATCGCCTGCAACCCTACCCTTTTCAGAAGCTTGTGGCCCTCAAGCAGGGCATCACCCCTCCCGCGCATCTGAGCCATATTCCGCTCTCCATCGGTGAACCGGCTCACCCGGCCCCCGAGATCGCCCTGGAGGCATTGCAGGCCAGCCTGGCGGGTCTGGCCCGCTACCCCGTGACCCGTGGCGGGCTGGAACTGCGTCGGGCCATCAGCCACTGGGCCAGGCAACGCTTCCAGTTGCCCACGGGCAGCCTGGACCCGGAGCGCCAGGTACTGCCAGTGAACGGCACCCGGGAGGCCCTGTTCGCCCTGGCCCAATGCGTGGTGGATCGCACCCGGAACAACCCCCTGGTGCTCATGCCCAATCCCTTCTATCAGATCTACGAAGGGGCTGCCCTGCTGGCCGGGGCCCGGCCGCTGTTCATGAATCTGAGCGCAGACAATGGCTTTCTACCTGATCTTGAAGCGATCTCCGAGGATCAATGGCGGGACTGCCAATTGCTCTACATCTGCAATCCCGGCAATCCGAGTGGCGCCGTGATGGACGAAGCCTTCATGCAGCAACTGCTGGCCCTGGCCCACGCCCATGACTTCATCATCGCAGCAGACGAGTGCTATTCGGAGATCCATTTCACCGACGCCACCCCGCCACCGGGGATGCTGGGCGCCGCGGCCCGGGCCGGTGACCCGAATTTCGAGCGTGTGGTGGTCTTCCACAGCCTGTCCAAGCGCTCCAACCTGCCGGGCCTGAGATCGGGCTTTGTGGCCGGGGATGCCCGAATCCTGGATCGCTTTCACCAATATCGCACCTACCATGGCTGCGCCATGGCGCCCCCGACCCAGGCCGCCAGCATCGCCGCATGGAATGACGAGTCCCACGTGAAGGACAACAGGGCGCTATACACCCGCAAGTTCGACGCGGTACTGGAGATTCTGGATGGCATCATGGATGTACAGCGTCCGGACGCAGGTTTCTATCTATGGGCGCGCACGCCCGGGGATGACGAAACCTTCGCGCGGGCACTGTTTGCCCAGGAACACATCACCGTGCTGCCAGGGAGTTACCTCTCCCGCGCCACTGAGTCCGGCAACCCCGGCCAGGGGCGGGTCCGCATGGCCATGGTGGCGCCACTGGAGGACTGCATCGACGCCGCCCATCGCATTCGCCGTTACCTGGAGTCAGCCCCCTGCCGGGCGCAATGACACCGGGAACCCCCACCCCTTAGAATCCGCAAACCAATCGGCTTGACCACCAGAGGAACATTCCATGAGTGATATTCAGACCCTGATCGAAGACGCCTTCGAGCGACGCGCGGAGATCAATCCCCGCAACGCCGAGACCCGCCTGCGGGACGCAGTGATGGAGGCGATCGACATGCTGGACCGGGGCACGGCCCGGGTGGCGGAAAAGCGCGATGGTGAGTGGGTCGTCAATGAATGGCTCAAGAAGGCCGTGCTGCTGTCCTTCCGCATCAATGACAACCAGTTCATCAAGGGTGGTTTCACCAACTATTACGACAAGGTGGATTCCAAGTGGGGCGACGTGAACTCACGGGAATTTCGTGAGGGTGGCGTGCGGGTGGTGCCGCCGGCAACTGCCCGCCGGGGTTCCTATGTCGCCCCGGGCGTGGTGTTGATGCCCTCCTATGTGAATATCGGCGCATATGTGGATACGGGCACCATGGTGGACACGTGGGCCACGGTGGGCTCCTGTGCACAGATCGGCAAGAACGTGCATCTGTCCGGCGGCGTGGGCATCGGTGGTGTGCTGGAACCCCTGCAGGCCTCCCCCACCATCATCGAGGACAACTGCTTCATCGGCGCCCGCTCCGAGGTGGTGGAAGGCGTGATCGTTGAGGAAGGCTCGGTCATCTCCATGGGGGTCTACCTGGGCCAGAGCACCCGCATTTACGACCGGGAGAAGGACGAAATCACCTATGGCCGCGTCCCGGCCGGTTCCGTGGTGGTCTCCGGCAACCTGCCCTCCAAGGACGGCAAGTACAGCCTGTACTGTGCCGTCATCGTCAAGAAGGTGGATGAGAAGACCCGCTCCAAGGTGGGGATCAACGAGCTGTTGCGGGACATCTGAGCTCCGGGATCTCCCTTGACGCCCCTCTCCCGCTGGCGGGAGAGGGGTTGGGGTGAGGGCAGAGCGGCTGACCCGTCACGTCAGCCTTTTTTCTCCTTCCGCTCCCTCAATGCCCGCTTCACCGACCAGAGCTGCCAGGCGCAACCGCCCAGCAGGATGGCGGCCGTCAACAGGCCCTTGGCCAGGACCAGGGTGGTGGTATCAATCATGACCTGCCTCGCTATCAGCGGCTGAACACCGCCATGGACTCCACGTGAGCCGTGTGCGGAAACATGTCCATGACACCCGCCGCTTCCAGTCGATACCCATGCTCGCGAACCAGTTCACCTGCGTCACGTGCCAGCGTGGCCGGATTACACGAGACATAGACGATCCGTTCAGGCGCCAGGGCCGCCACCGACCCCAGCACCTCCCGGGCACCGGATCGAGGTGGGTCCAGCAGGACGCGATCCACCGGTTCGGATAACCACGGGGCTCCAGCCAGGTCCGCACTCAGGTCTGCGGCAAAGTAACGGGTGTTATGGATGCCATTTTTGACTGCATTCTCCCGGGCCCGTTCCACCATGGCGGCATCGCCCTCAACGCCGGTCACCCGGGCAGCCCGTCGGGCCAGTGGCAAAGTGAAGTTACCCAACCCGCAGAACAGGTCCAGCACCCCATGCTCCGGTGCCACCTGCAACAGCTCCATGGCCTGCGGCACCATGCGATGGTTCACATCACGATTCACCTGGATGAAATCCACAGGGGAGAACGGGATACGCAGACCCTCCTCCGGATGAGTGAAACACAGATCCGCAGGGGACTCCGGCCACAGGGGGGTGATGCTGTCCGGACCACCGGGCTGCAGCCATATCTGCAGGTCATGGTCCTGACCGAAGGCCTTCAAACGCTCCTGGTCTTCCTCTGTGAGCGGATCCAGGTGGCGGAACACCAGGGCCACCGCATCATCATCCCCCACCCCGACCTCGATCTGTGGTATCCGCTCCCGCGCCTGCATGGCGGTGAGCAATTCCCGCAGGTGCATGATGCGCTCACCCACTGCCGGATGAAGCACATGGCACACCTCCAGTTCGGCCAGATAGGGGCTGCCCCGCTCCCGAAAGCCCACCAGCACGCCGCCTTTCTTGGGCACATGCTTGACGCCCAGGCGCGCCTTGCGCCGATAACCCCACCGGGGGCCGGTGATGGCGGTAAGCACCCGTTCCGGGCTCACGCTGCCAAGATGCTTGAGGTTCTCCAGCATGGCCTGCTCCTTGGCCCGCACCTGGGCTGAGGGATCCATGTGCTGGAGCACACACCCGCCACAGACCCCAAAATGGGGGCAGCGGGGTTCCACGCGATCATTCGAGGCCTCCAGCACCTGGTCCACACGCCCTTCGTCATAACGGCGACTGCGGCGCGTGTAACGGAAAGTCACCGTCTCGCCCGGTAATACGCCGTCCACAAAGACGGCCTTGCCGTCCACACGGGTGACACCGCGCCCTTCGTGGGTCATGGAATCGATAGAGGCCTGAACGGGCTCGTCAGGCAATTTATTGCGTTTTCTGGCACTCATTCCGGGGGATGTCCGAGCCAGGCCGTGTGAAAGGCCTGCAGATGGGAGGCTTCTGAAGTTTGCAACAATTCGGCCACGCGCCCCTCTTCCCGGGCCAGACCCTCATCGCTGAGGCGACCCCTGAGGTGTTCAAAGCGCAGAAAGACCAGGTAGGTGTTGAGCACGTCCGTCTCGCAGTAATCGCGAATCGCCTTGATATCCCCGGCCAGCCAGGTATCCCACACGCGGGCCCCGTCCATTCCCATCTTGCCGGGGAAACCCAGCAAGGTGGCGATCTCGTCCAGGGGCGCATTGGCCCGCATCTGAAAGCCGGCCAGCACGTCCATCAGGTCCACGTGGCGCCAGTGAAAGCGGGAGAGGTAATTGTTGTAACGAAAGCTGCGATCGTCATCGCCGGTATCCCAGTACCGGGGCGCCGAGACCTTGTGAAGCAACGAGCGGTAATGCAGCACCGGCAGATCGAATCCGCCGCCATTCCAGGTCACCAGGGTGGGGCCATAGCGCTCGATCCCCTCGAAGAAGCGTCGCACCAGCTCGGCCTCGTCCGAGTCCGGGCTGCCCAGTGACCACACCCTCAGCTGATCCCGGGTGGCCAGCACCACGGAGATGGCCACCACCCGATGCAGATGGAGGGCCAGAAACTCACTACCGGTCTTCTGCAGCCTCAGTTGCGACAGGGCCTTGGCGGCCTTGGCATCATCCAGATCATCCAGACCATGAATCCTGCGGCCACCCTCCACATCGGGGATGGTCTCGATGTCGAAGACCATCACCGGTTCCGCAAAAGCGGCCGTCATGCGGGAAACACGCCGGTGGAGATATAGCGGTCACCACGGTCACAGACAATGGACGCGATCACGGCATTCTCCAGCTCCGCCGACAGCCTCAAGGCTGCGGCCATGGCGCCCCCGGAGGAGACACCCGAAAAGATCCCCTCCTCCGCGGCCAGTCGCCGCATGGTCTTTTCGGCCTCATCCTGGGATACGTCGATCACTCTATCCACGGCGGCAGGATCAAAGATGCGCGGCAGATAGGCCTCGGGCCAGCGGCGGATGCCCGGGATGCTGGACCCCTCAGTGGGCTGCACCCCGATGATCTGGATGTTCGGATTCTGCTCCTTCAGGTAGCGCGATACCCCCATGATGGTCCCGGTTGTCCCCATGGAACTGACAAAATGGGTGATCTGCCCCTGGGTGTCGCGCCACAGCTCCGGCCCGGTGGTTTCATAATGGGCGCGGGGATTGTCCGCATTGGCAAACTGATCCAGCACACGACCCTTGCCCTCGGCCTGCATCTGCTGGGCCAGGTCCCGCGCACCCTCCATGCCCTCGCCTTTGGTGACCAGGACGATCTCGGCGCCAAAGGCCTTCATGGTCGCGCGCCTTTCAGAACTCATGTTTTCCGGCATAATAAGCACCAGCCGGTATCCACGGATGGCGGCGGCCATGGCCAGGGCAATGCCGGTATTGCCGCTGGTGGCTTCAATGAGGATGTCGCCGGGCCGGATGTCGCCGCGTTCTTCCGCATGGCGAATCATGCTCATGGCCGGGCGATCCTTCACCGAACCGGCAGGGTTATCACCCTCCAGCTTGCCCAGCAGGATATTGGAGGTGTCACCCGGCAGGCGTTGCAGCCGTACCAGGGGCGTGTTGCCCACGCAGGATTCCATCGTCGGATAATTCATCGTAAAAGGTCGCCTCGAGACTCAGGGCCCATTATAACCATGCCGGACACCCCTTTCGAAACGCCGCCGAAACACGGCTGGACAAGCCCGTTTTCGGGCCGACATCGCTGGATGGGGCTCACCGGTCTGGGCCTGATGGGGGCAAGCCTTTCTCTCCCGGCGTTCGGCGAGGAGGCATGGCCCACCGAGCAGGATTATTTCATGGACCTGCCCGTGGCCCTCACCGCCACCCGCCTGCAGCAACCCCTGATCGAGGCGCCCGCCTCGGTCACGGTGATCGACCGCGACTGGATCAGCGGCAGTCAGGCGCGGGACATCCATGAACTGTTGCGCATGGTGCCCGGTTTCGTGATCGGCGCGGCCAATGGCGGACGCCCCATCGTCACCTATCACGGGTTCTCCGAGCAGTTCGTCCGGCAACTTCAGGTACTGGTGGATGGCCGCTCCATCTATACCTCCATCAACGGCGGCACCCAATGGGGCATCCTGGACCTCACGCCGGACGACATCGAACGCATCGAGGTGATCCGCGGCCCCAACGCCGCCGCCTACGGCTCCAACTCCTTTTTCGCCATCATCAACATCCTCACGCGGCACTCGGCCGAAACCCAGGGTAACCGGGTGACCACCCGGCTGGGCTCCAACGGGGTTCGCGACCTGCGTTGGCGCCATGGCGGCAGTACCGAGCACAGCCATTATCGGGTGGCCATGCAGCGCAAGGAGGACGATGGTTTCCGGGACAAGAACGACCACCGCCGCATCGACACCTTCAGCGCCCGCTCCGACTGGGATGCGCTGCCGGGGGTCGGCATCACCACCCAGCTGGGGCTGGGACAGTCCCGCAAGGGTATCGACGGTGTGCGTGGGGCCATCGGAGCCCAGCCCAACCGGGAATTCACCCGTGACTTCGGCCACCTTCAATTGCAACTGCAGGACAACCGAGACCCGGACACGACGCACCGGGTTCAGTATTACTTCCAGTTCCATGACCTGGAGGATGACTTTGAAACCGTGAACGCGGATGGACAGCGCAACACCGCCACCCTCGAATCGCGGGCGCAACGTCATGACCTGGAACTGGAGTCATCCCACCGACTCTCTCCCGATGCCCGAATCGTGTATGGCGGCAGTGCACGACTGGATCGCTCCGCATCGTCCTATTACTTTGATGATGGGGGATGGATTGAAAATAATTTCTACCGGGTGTTCGGTCACTGGGAGTGGTCGCCCACGGCCCAATGGCTGGTGAATCTGGGCGGCATGTACGAATACAACGACATCACCGGGGACAACCTCATGCCCCGGGCGGCCTTTGTCTACCTGCCCCATCCGGAGCACAGCCTTCGCCTGGTGGCCTCCAGGGCGACGCGCACGCCCAGCCTGGCGGAAGAGGAACTGCGCATCGTCGACCGATCAAGTCCGGGCGATGAGAGAGTCCTCGCCGAGTCACAGGGCGGTCTTGCACCGGAGATCATTCATTCCCTCGAACTGGGCTATCACGGCCGGTTCGCCGATGGCCGGCTGACCGCCGATGTCAAACTGTTTCGTAACCAGCTACGGGACCTGATTCAGGTGCCCTATGACTCCTTCAACCAGTTCGAAACGCAGGGGGAGTTCCGCAACGTCGGTGGCTTGACCCTGCAGGGGGTGGAAACCCAATGGGATTACCGGCCCACGCCGCATCTGCGACTGCTGGCGGGGTTCGCCCTGTTGAACACCTCCGGGGTGGACACCGACGCCCGGCCGCAGGCCGATTCCATACCGGGGCACACCGCCAACCTGGGGGTGATGTTCACACCGGACGCTCCGTGGACGCTCAGCGCCGAGTACTACCACTATGGGTCAATCGACTGGCTTGACGACCCGGTACGGGACCGCCCGGGCCTTGACGCAGGAGACGGGTTCCTGGACCTGAACATCGCGCGTGATCTGGGCCCCCATGCCTCCGTGGCCCTGTCCGTGAAGGACGTGCTCGCCAGCGGGTTTGACAGCCGGGTGGATGGCCCCAGCTCGACGGGCAATCGCCGGTCCACCGAGACCTACCTGAGTCTCTCCCTGGAGTTCTAGCGGCCCGCGCGGTGAAAACGCCCTTTGAGAAGGAACGCCCCACCCATGACAAGGATTGCACTTCCCCACCGGTTCATCCTGGCGCTGGCCCTGCTGCTCGCCGGCCCGTCATTACCGGTGCCCGGTGTCGCCGGCGGTAGCCCCGATTGGGAGCGCATCCTCTTTCTGGCCAGTGAAGACAGTCACCCTCATCAGAGCATCTTTGAACAACTCCGTGACATCCCTCAAAAACAGATGGTCTATACGGCCCTGGATCAGCCCGACGCGGGCGCCTGGTTGTCCACCTGGGACTGCGACCGCTGCCTGGTGATCACTTCCGGCACCCGCTCGCTCAACCGGGCCCTGCCCGCCCTCAGCAAAGCCCGCATCCTGAGTATCACCCTCCCCCGCCAGGCCTTTGACCTGGCCATCCACACCCATGGTGACACGGAGCGCCTGGCCGCCATCTTCATGGACATTCCCATGGAGCGTCGCTTGGCGATCACCCGGGAAAGGATTCCCAGCGTCAATCGCATCGCCGTGATCGAGGGCCCGGCGCCTCGCCTACCCGTGGAAGCAGGCTCAGGCCTGGAAAGCCGTGGACCCGCCGGAATACAGCGCTTCATCAGTTATCAGGAAAACGACCTGATCGGCACCTTTGCCCACGCTTCTGAACAGACCGACGCCATCCTGACCGTCCCGGACCGACGCGTCTACAACCCGCGCACCATCGTCAGCATCGTGATGACCACCTACCGTCACAGAACACCCCTGATTGCGCATTCAGAAAGCCTGCTACGGGCCGGAGCGCTGATCTCCATTCACGCCACTCCAGAGCAACTTGGAAAGGAAGCCGCCATGCTGCTCAAGCAACTGGAGAGCGGGCAGTCCCAGTGGAGCGCCCAGCGACGCCACACGGAACGACACGAAGTGGCAATCAACCCGTATGTAGCCCGGTCATTACGTATCCAGGTGGCTCCATGACACTGAAACTCACCTCAATGCCCGCCCACCCGGGTTCCGGGCAAACACCAAAGACCATGTCTCGCCACCATCATCCTTCAAAGGCATGCCACCGCACTGCTGGCAGGACCCTTCCATGGCTCATGGGCACGACCCTGCTCCTGCCCTTTGGCCTGCCCGCTTGGGCCGGCGAATGGTCTCCCACAGAACAGGATTTCTTCATGGATATGCCGGTAGCCCTCACGGCCACGCGCCTGGAGCAGCCCCTGCTTGAGGCACCAGCATCCATCACGGTCGTCGACCGGGAGTGGCTGGAGGCCAGCCAGGCGAGGGATCTGACGGATCTGCTTCGGCTGGTGCCGGGCATGATCGTTGGCCAGCATAACGGGAATCATCCCATGGTGGCCTATCAGGGACTGGGGCAACGGTTCACGCGACAGATGCAGGTACTCATTGACGGACGCTCCATTTACAGCCCCACCACAGGAGGGGCCCAATGGGCGGACCTGGACTTGCATCCGGACGATATTGAACGCATCGAGATCATCCGAGGACCCAATGCAGCCGCTTATGGCTCCAATGCCTTTTCCGCCATCATCAACGTGCTCACACGACATGCCTCCGATACTCAAGGCCAGCAGATCCACACACGGCTGGGTTCGAGAGGCATCCGTGACATCAGGTACCGACTGGGCGGCAGTGATGAGGAGGCCGCCCTGGCCTACCGAGTGAGCCTCAGCCAGAAACACGATGATGGACTGACTTCTGCTCATGACGAACCCACGCTCAATACCCTGAGATTTCGTGCAGACTGGCTGTTATCGCACGGATGGATGCTGACCACTCACGCGGGTCTATTCCAGGCAGAGCGGCGCCCAGGGAGCACTCATGACGTGCATCCGCCGTTTCGCAACGACACCCTCGACTCAGGTCATCTGCAGCTCAGGCTGGAAGAACACAGTGATATGGGCACCAGCCATGTCATCCAGTACTTTTTCCAGCAAAACGATGGGCGCGCCTTCTTTGCCAATACTCCCGACGACCCTGCCGTGACGGTATCCCGGCGTCATGACATCGAGCTGGAACGGCATCGCGTTGTGGGTCAGGATTCGCGTTGGGTGGTGGGTGCTGGGGTTCGGCGTGATCAGTCACGATCCGAGTTCTACTACGACCACGGCAACTGGGTGAACAATGAACTGTATCGACTGTTCGGCCATCTGGAATGGTCGCCCAATGCCCATTGGATGGTTCATCTTGGGGGCATGTATGAACATAACGATCTGGTCGGCGATGAATTCCTTCCACGGGCAGGCATCACTTTCATGCCCACGGATACGCACAGCATCCGCGCCGTCGTCTCCCGGGCCACCCGCACGCCCAGCCTGGTGGAAGCGTATGCCAGGGGTCGAATACCCGGCACGGATATCTTCCTGCTCACCACCGAGGACGACCTGCACGCAGAAGTCATCCGCTCCTACGAGCTGGGTTACCATGGGCAGTTCGACCAGGGTCGTGTCACAGTCGATCTCAAGGGTTTTCACAACATCATTGAGCACATCATCCAGATGCCCTACGAGGCCATCATCAATGCTCAACCACCCGGCGTCATCAGGAACGAGGGCAACCTGCGCATCAGTGGCGTGGAGGGCGAGCTGGGCTACCGCCCCCATCGGCGCCTGCGCCTCACGGGCGGGCTGAGCCTGATGCAGGCACGCAGTGACGGTCACGGCCAGACCCAGGCGGATTCCGTACCCTCCCATGTGGTGAACCTGGGCATGATCCTGCGCCCCAGTGATGACTGGCGCATCATGACCAGCTACTACCACTACGGCGATATACGGTGGATCGATGATCCCGGCAGTCGCCCCGTGGACGCGGGGGACGGTTTCCTGGACCTTCATCTGACTCACCAGCTCTCCCCTCGGCTGGAAGCCTCACTTTCCATCACCGACCTGCTGGCCGGTGGCTACGATACCCGTTCCCCCGATTCGAACTGGCGTGCCAACCCTCGCAAGACGGGGGCCTGGTTCACCCTGAGCGCGGAATTCTGAGACTGCCCATGGAACGGTTCTCCCCTTTCAACACCCATACCCTCAGGGGCGTCGGCAGGCGTTCCTGGGCGAGCGGGCGCTTCTGGCTGAATGCCTCATTGGCCCGGTTGTGCCTGGGCATGGCGATATGGATGGGTTTGGGGATGGGCCAGACCGCGCTTGCTCAGGGCCTGGATGGCGCAGCACCGACGGCCACGCACTTCCAGCGCATCATCTTCCTGGCAAGTGCAGACAGTCCCTTGCATCAGGAGGTTTTCCAGGGCCTTGCTCGCACCCTGCCAAGAGACAAGGAACCCGTTTTCACCGCAATGGAATCGCCGGATGCCGCGCTGTGGATCCAGAGTGCCGATTGCCACAATTGCCTGATCATCACGTCCGGAACACGGGCAGCTGAATCCGCGCAATCGCAAACGCGAAAGGCACGGGTGCTCAGCATCACCGTGCCCACCATCAGTTATGAGCGAGTCATGGGTAGTCGCGACGATGATCCGCGTTTTGCGGCCATTTTCATGGATATCCCGCTGGAACGCCGGATGGAGATCGTACGCCGGCATGTACCTGTCCTGCACCGCTTCGCCATCGTCCAGAGCCCAGGGTTTGGAACCAACCTGGACAACACCAGCCTTCGTGAAAAGGACGATCCCCAGTCCCTGTTGCGGTTCGCTGCCGAGGAGGATGACCTGATCCCTACCTTCATCCGGGCATCAAGGGAAGCGGATGCCATCATCACCGTCCCCGACCGGCGCATCTACAACCCCCGCACCATCGTCAGTATCATGATGACCACGTATCGGCAGGGGACGCCGCTGATTGGTCATTCCGAGGCCCTTCACCGGGCGGGAGCCCTGATGTCCATCCACAGTCCGCCACAGGCCCTGGGCCGCGAGGCCGGCCAGTTCATCCAGTCCCTGAATGGCCCCGACGGTTGGGTGGCGGTACGCCGCCATACTCAAGTCCATCAGGTCTCCATCAATCACCAGGTGGCCCGTTCCCTGCGCATCACGGTGGAAGAGCCCTGATGCAAGGTCGCATACGCCATCGCATCCTCACCCTGTCACTGCTACCCAGCCTCGCGGTGGCGCTGGCGCTGACCCTCTACTGGACGGACATCAAGGTCCGTGAGCTGGATGAACAGTTGTTGATGCGCGGCGAGATGCTGGCGGCGTTCCTGGCGCCAGCGGCTGAGTATGGGGTGATCTCCGGCAACAAGAACTATCTGGAGGCGGTGACCGCCAAGGCACGCATGCAGCCCGATGTGCTGGAGGTCACCATCACGGATCACAAGGGGCATCAGGTTTACCACCACAAACAGCATCTGGAGGGTAGTGATGCCCACTCCCCCTTAGCCTGGATGGCGTCACACCTGTTTGGCGAGGAGGTCAAACGTTTTCAGGAGGAGATCCGTCTCACTGCCCTGGACGAGTTCGACCTGCCCTTGCCCGATGCCGCCACAGCCCCAGGCAATGGCGACCCCCGCCTCATCGGCACGGTCTCACTCAACCTGACCAACATCCCCACCTCGGTGCGTCAGACCCAGTCCATGCTGCAAAGCCTGATGCTCGTCATGCTCTTGTTGACGATCACCTGGGTGCTGGTGAGCCGCTGGAGCATGCGCTTGTCCGTACCGTTGGAGAAGATTGCTGCCACAGTGAAGTACATCGACCAGGGAGACCTCACGGCCCGAAGTCGTGCCCGGGTGGATGGTGAAATCGGCGTGCTGCAGGTGGGCATCAACAGCATGGCGGAGAGCATCGAGCGTTCCCAGCAGTCCATGACCGAGCGTATTCAGGAAGCCACGCAGCGCCTGCAGGAAAAACTCCGTGAGATCGACGAGAAGAACCAGGCCCTGACCCGGGCCCGTGGTGAGGCAGATGAGGCCAATCGGCGCAAATCCGAGTTTCTGGCCAGCATCAGCCACGAACTGCGTACTCCCCTCACCGCAGTTCAGGGCTACGCGGAGTTGTTGATCCAGCGTGGCACCCTGGATGACCAGGAACGCTCCTGGGTCAATATCATCGATGAATCCAGCCAGGACACCCTGAAACTGGTCAGCGACCTGCTGGATATTTCCCGCATCGAGTCCGGCAACGTCTACATCAACCGTACGGCCTTCAGCCTGCAGCAACTGCTGGGCGAAGTGATCAGCGTTTGCGACAAGGCCGTGCCGGAAAGGACCGTCAATATTGCCCTGCTGATGGAACCAGGCACCCCGGAGCATTTGGTCAGCGATCCGCTACGGGTGAAGCAGTTACTGACCAACGTGCTCAGCAATGCGGTCAAGTTCACGCTCAACGGCCATGTCATCCTGCGAGTGCGGGCCCGTGAGGCTGCTCAGGGCACTGTTCTGGAGATGGAGGTTCAGGACTTCGGGCCCGGGATCGAGGAAGCCCACCTGGAGCGCATCTTCGAGCCCTTTTACCAGGTTCAGCCCGATGAGATTCAACGGTTGGGGTCAGGCCTGGGGCTTGGCATCACGCGAGGCCTGGTCAAGGTGCTTGGAGGCCAGATCTCGGTGGACAGTCGTCCGGGCGAAGGCGCCACCTTCCGCCTGCAGGTGCCCATGGATACCGTCGAGGCGGCCGCCAAACCCGCCCCACCGGTGCTCGATGCCCTGGTGATCCACGCGGATGACGCCGAAGCCCGTGACCTGGCGCTGGCCTGCGCGCGCCAGCAGGGGCTGCAGGCGTGGCCAATGGATAGCATGCAGGGCTTTCTGGATGCGCTGAGTGCATCGCACAGGCATCGGGGCTTGCTATGGTTACGCCGTCCGGGCGCCGAGACCCTGCGGCTCCTCCGACAGCCCCCCCGGCAGGCGGAACAGGTGATCCTGGTCGCGTTCTCTGCGCTCCCGGACGATCTCACCGCCGAATGGCGTCGGCGCGGGGCACTGCTGGTCGCGCCGCAGTTGTCCGAAAGCATGCTGAGAGAGTATCTGCTCAGACAGGGTACTGAATCCGGGCAGTACCCCGTGGCCGAGAGGCCCCGACTGGCACATCCAGGGCCCCGGTCCATCAGTGGCAAGCGCGTTCTCATCGCCGATGACAATGCCATCAATCGCCGTCTGCTCACCGAGTTCGTCAGCGGCATGGGCGGTCTGGTGGATGAAGCCGCCAACGGCCGCCAGGCCGCGGAATCCTACCGGGCCCGCCGCTGCGATATCGTATTCATGGATGTACACATGCCAGTGCTGGACGGCCCCGGAGCGCTTCGGCTCATCCGGCGGGAGGACCCAGGCGCCAGGATCATTGCCGTGACTGCAGATGCCCGCCCCGAGTTTCATGGGGAGCTGCTGGAGCTGGGGTTTGACCGCATCCTGACCAAGCCCGTGTCCCAGAACGATCTGCTGGACTGCGTGAAAAAGGCCTCCAATGAGCAGGCCCCGGTCAGCGCCGCCCCCGCCGCAGGCTCGTTCCAACCACCGCCCGGGGGCCCTCTTCACGATCCGGAGCGCGCCCTGAGAATGGCCGGCGATTCCCCGGACCTGGCGAGGGAACTGCGACAACTCTTGATCCGGGATCTGACAAGGGCCCGACAGGAATTGTGCGATGCCGGGATGAAGCGCCCGGCGCTGCTTAAACTGGCGCACCAGCTCAAGGGGGCCTCGCGCTACTGCGCAACCCCCCGCCTGGAGGCGGCCAGCACGGCTCTGGAGAAGGCCCTGCGCGAGAATGACGAGGTGTCCATACCCGGAATGCGTCAAACCCTGCTGGGAGAGGTGGAGGCCCTGCTATCGCTCTGGGACAACGTGATCAACCTGACATGACCACGAAGGCCAGGGCGTATTCGCGCTCATCGGAGAGGCTGATCTGCGTCTCCTTGACCCCCAGGGCCTGTGCCGTTTCCTGTCCCCTTCCATCCAGGCGCAGCACGGGGCGTCCATGGGGGTCGTGGTCGACGCAGGCATCCTGAAGGGACATCCTGGCCCCGATGCCCACGCCCAGGGCCTTGGCCACCGCCTCCTTGGCCGCGAAGCGTTTTGCCAGGAATGCCGCCGGTGCGGGACTGTCGCGAAACCCATCCCACTCGTCAGGATGCAGGATACGTTGGGCAAAACCCTCGCCATGGCGGGTCAACGAGGCCTCGATACGGTGCACGGCAACGATATCCGTACCGATCCCGATCACGCGCATCAGCGGGCGGCATCCATGGCGGCGCGCATCTGTGCCACCGCGTCCTGTATGCCACAGAACAGGGCCCGCGCCACGATGGCGTGGCCGATGTTCAACTCATAAAATTCAGGAATCGCGGCGATGGCTCCCACGTTATCGTAGTCCAGGCCGTGACCGGCACTGACCACCAGCCCCAGTTCGTGGCCGTGGCGCGCCGCCCGACCGATCTGTTCCAGCAGCGCCTGACGCTCCTCAGGGCTCCTGGCGTTGGCATAAGCGCCCGTGTGCAATTCCACCACGGGCGCGCCGATGCGCCGGGCGGCATCCAGGTGCTCGGGATCCGGCTCCACGAACAGGGAGACCTTGATGCCGGCCTCCACCAGTCCGGCACAATAGTCGGCCAGGCGATCCTCATGACCCAGAACGTCCAGCCCACCCTCGGTGGTGAGCTCCTCACGGCGCTCAGGCACCAGACAACAGGCCTCGGGCTTCACCTCCAGGGCAATGGCATGCATCTCGGCGGTGGGAGCCATTTCCAGATTCATGCCGCTCTGGATGGTATGGCGCAGGCCATGCACATCGGCGTCCTGAATATGGCGCCTGTCCTCACGCAGGTGCAGGGTGATGATATCGGCGCCTGCGGCCTCGATACGGCGTACGGCTTCTTCCAGATCAGGATAGGTGGTGTGACGTACCTGGCGGATGGTGGCCAGATGATCGATGTTCACACCTAGGCGTAAACGGGGAAAGACAAAGCTCATGATGTGGCATCCGATCGCCCGCGGGCGATGAGTTGACGTGAAACGAGGGGCTTACCATCCAGATGGTGATCCAGCAGCAGACGCAGCACCCGCCTTGCCTGACGCCGGTCTTCGCGGTCTTCCAGTTGACCGCACAACAGGGCGGTCAGTGCCCGCCCGGTGATGCAGTGGGGTGAATCCATCTCGCCTGCACCGGCACGGCGCGGCGTTTGCTGAGGTTCCAGCACATAATGAGCGCCGGGCTCCAGGTCGTCGCTGGACAGGAATTCCAGGCCTTCCCCCAGCCATTTCAACAGGGCCAGTTCGTACTGGCGCAGCGGTCTCTCCACGGGAATGCCGGCATCTGCCAACTGGCACAGCACCTGCTCATAAGCCTCAAACAGGTCGGGAGCCTGGATCTGTCGGGGCAACAGCTTCATGGCCAGTTCGTTGACGTACAGGCCGCAAATGGCGCGATCTCCCTTGAGCCGCATTGCCCCGATCTCATCGCACTGGGTGAGGGTCTGTACCTGGCCACGTCCGGACCAGGCCAGTTCCATCCGGCGAAACGGCTGGGCGGCATGACGGCCCCGGTTACGGGCACCGCGCAGCACGGCGGCCATGCGCCCCTCGGATACGGTGAACAGCTCCAGCAGCTGGCTGGTTTCACGGTAAGGGCGGGCATGCAGCACATAGCCGATGCTGCGCGAGACAGTGCTCACGACTCCACATCGATCCCCATGCGGCGGATACCATCCAGATCATCCTGCCAGCCGTCCCGCAGTTTCACCCAGAGCTTGAGCATCACCTTGCGTTCAAGCATCTGTTCCAGTTCCAACCGGGCGCCGCTGCCCACGCCCTTGATCATGCGGCCTCCCTTGCCCACGACAATGGCCTTCTGACCCTCGCGCTCCACCCAGATCACTGCGCCGATATGCAGTGCGGTGCCGGAGTCTTCCCATTGCTCCACCTCCACCGAGGTGGCGTAGGGCACTTCCTGGCCCAGGCGCTCCAGGAGTTGCTCGCGGATCACCTCCGTCACGCGGAACCGCTGGCTACGGTCGGTGATTTCGTCGTCGGGGAACAGGTGGGGGCCTGGGGGCAGGAGCTGCATCAGGGTGTCCACCAGCGGCTCCACGTTCTTGCCCTTGAGGGCCGACAGGGGCACCACCTCGTGAAAGGGCAACCGGCCACGCACCTGATCGATATAAGGCAACAGGGCTGACTTGTCCTTGAGCCGGTCCACCTTGTTGATCACCAGCACCACAGGGCGGTTGCTGTTCTCCAGGCGCTGGGCCAGGGCCTCGTCAGCAGGTTCCCAGCGACCCGCCTCCACCACCAGGACCACGGCATCCACATCATCCACGGCCGCCTGGGCGGTGCGGTTGAGTACCTTGCCCAACAACTTGGGTGTGGAGGGATCCACCCCCGGTGTATCCACCAGCACCAACTGATCCGGGCCGTGGGTGATCAGTCCGCGAATGCGGTGCCGCGTGGTCTGGGCCTTGCGGCTGGCGGCCGCGATCTTCTCCCCCACCAGGTGGTTGAGCAAGGTGGACTTGCCCACGTTCGGACGCCCGATAATGGCCACATAACCACAACGGGTGGACGGCAGGTCATCACCCCGGCCCAGGGAGCCAGGATCGGAATGTTCAATCAAGTGTTCTTCTCCACGGCCTGGAGTGCTTCCATGGCCTTGACGGCGGCGGCCTGCTCGGCGCGGCGACGACTGCTGCCCTCGCCCTTCACCGATAACTCCCGAGCCGGGATATGGCAGGCTGCCTTGAAATGCTGATCATGAGGTTTGCCCGACACTTCCAGAATCTCGTAGTCGGGAACGTCCAGGTTTCTGCGCTGCAACCACTCCTGCAGGCGGGTTTTGGGGTCCTTGAGGGATTCGGCACTGGGCAGGCTGGCAAAGCGCGATGCATAGAGCTTGAGCACGAAGTCCCGCGTGGTTTCAAAATCCGTGAGCACGTACACCGCACCGATCACCGCTTCCAGGGCATCGGCCAGGATGGAATCGCGGCGATGGCCGCCGCTCTTGCGCTCGCCCTCGCCCAGGCTGAGCAGTTCTCCCATGCCCTGGTCCCGGGCGATGACCGCCAGGCTGTCCTTGTTCACCAAAGCGGCCCTGAGGCGGCTGAGTTCCCCTTCGGGCGCCTCGGGACGCACCTGGTAGAGGCGGTCGGCAATGATGAAATTGAGCACACTGTCACCCAGATATTCCAGACGCTCGTTATGACATTGACCCGCGCTGCGGTGGGTGAGCGCCTGACGTAACGCATCCGAATCCGGGACCGATGCCGGCAGGAGCGCCATGAGACCAGTACGTGCCATGCTCAATCCGCCAGCGGAAACGACCGATCGAAGTTCACCACCGCATCCACATTGGCGATCATGGGGGTGCGAACCTCGTACTGTACCCGCAGGACCTGTCCGCCTCCCTGCTGTTCCACAGTGACATGATCACGTTGTACGTTTTCCACCGAGTTGATCTGGAAGCGGCGGTTCACGTCGGTCCACAACTGACGGGCATTCTTGTCGGCGGCACCCGGTTCGCTGGCCACATCCTTGACGATGGACGTCACGTTCCAGTACTCCGTATAGACGGGGAACAAACGCAGGCCCACGGTGCCCAGCATCACGAGGATGCCGATGATCAACAGCAGCGGGATGAACCCGGCGCCGGATTGCGAATGCAAGTTTTTCATGTTCTGAGCCCCCAATAGACGCCAATAGTCGGGGTTCAGTATAACCCCTGACGCGACTCACCGGCGCCACAGCCAGCGCCGGCGGTCGCCCTACTGGATACGCGTACCCAGTCGGCTGAAATCCATCTCACGGGCACCATGGTCCCAGTGCATCCAGATGAACAGGGCCCGACCCACCAGGTTTTCCTCTGGCACAAACCCCCAGAAGCGGCTGTCATTGCTGTTGTCACGATTGTCGCCCAGGGCAAAATAGTGGCCTTCAGGAACCACCACTTCACCTTCAGCGGACTGCCGATCCGGCCATGCCAGCACCTGATGGGAAACCCCGTTGATACGCTCTTCCATCAACCGGGCCCCGGTCATGACTGCGCCCGAACCCTGCCCCTCGTAAATGCCCAGCACTTCCTGAGGCACGGGTTCCCCATTGATGTACAGACGCTTGCCGTGGAAACCCACACGATCCCCCGGCACACCCACAATGCGCTTGATGTAGTCCTCACGGGGATTGGCCGGGTATCGAAAAACCGCTACATCGCCACGTTGTGGCTGGCCGGTATCGATGATTCGGGTGCGAACCACCGGCAAGCGGATGCCATAGCTGGATTTACTGACCAGGATGAAATCACCCACCAGCAGGGTGGGCATCATGGAGCCGGAGGGAATGCGAAAGGGTTCCGCCACGAAGGAGCGCAGCACCAGCACGATGAGCAGTACCGGCAGGAACGCCTTGGCATAGTCCACATACCAGGGCTCCTGAGCCTTGGCCGCGACCTTGGCCACCCGTTTGTCCTGCCCGGGGTTTGCTTCCTGCACTGCAGCCATGCGTGACTTGCGCCACCAGATCACATCTGCCAGCCACACAAGACCGGTGACCAGAGTGCCCAGTACCAGAATCAATTCCAGGTCGAATGTCATGGTCCCTGTCTCCGATCAGTCCTTGTTGTCCACTTGAAGCACCGCCAGGAAGGCCTCCTGGGGTACTTCGACGCGGCCGATGTTCTTCATGCGCTTCTTCCCGGCCTTCTGCTTTTCCAGCAGCTTGCGCTTGCGGCTGGCGTCGCCGCCGTAACATTTGGCGGTCACGTTCTTGCGCAGGGCCTTCACGGAGGAGCGGGCGATGATCTTGGAGCCGATGGCAGCCTGGATGGCCACTTCGAACATCTGCCGAGGGATCAATTTGGCCATGCGCTCGGTCAGGTCCCTGCCCCGGGTCTGGGCCTGATCCCTGTGGGTGATGATGGAAAGGGCATCCACACGCTCTCCATTGATGAGCACATCCACCTTCACCAGGGGGGCCGCCTCGAAGTTCTTGAGCTCATAGTCAAAGGAGGCATAGCCGCGGCTGACGGACTTGAGGCGGTCGAAAAAGTCCAGCACCACCTCCGACATGGGCATGTCGTAGCCCAGCGAGACCTGCTTGCCCAGATACTGCATGCGGGTCTGCACACCCCGTTTTTCCACGCATAGGGTGATCACTGCGCCCACATAGTCCTGGGGCAGCAGGATGTTGGCACTGATGATGGGTTCGCGGATCTCGGCCAGCTCATTGCTCGGCGGCAACTGCGAGGGATTGTGGATGGTCTTCACCTCGCCGCTGGTGGTCTCCACCTCGTAGATCACGGTGGGCGCGGTGGTGATCAGGTCCAGGTCATACTCCCGCTCCAGCCTTTCCTGGATGATCTCCATGTGCAGCATGCCCAGGAAACCGCAGCGAAAACCGAAGCCCAGGGCCTGGGAGGTCTCCGGCTCATAGTGCAACGAGGCATCGTTGAGGCGGAGCTTGTCCAGGGCTTCACGCAAATCATTGAAGTCATCGGCGCTGACCGGGAAGATGCCTGCAAAGACCCGGGGCTGAACCTCCTTGAAACCCGGCAATGGGGATTCGGCGGGATGATCGGCGCTGGTCAGGGTATCCCCCACCTTGGCCCCGGTGATGTCCTTGATGGTGGCGATGACAAAGCCCACCTGCCCCACGCCCAGTACGTCGCAAGGCGTGGGCTTGGGATTGAATACGCCCACCTTGTCCACCAGGTGATTGCGCCCTGTGGACATGGCCATGATCTTTTGTTTGGGCCGAATGCATCCCTGCTTGACCCGCACCAGGGCCACCACGCCCATGTAGTTGTCAAACCACGAATCGATGATCAGGGCCTTGAGGGGGCCATCGGGACTTCCCTGGGGTGGGGGAATCCGGGCCACCAGGGCTTCCAGCAACTCGGAAACACCCTCGCCGGTCTTGGCGCTCACCCGCACGGCGTTCTGTGCCTCGATGCCGATGATCTCCTCGATCTCATGGGCCACGCGTTCGGGCTCGGCGGCGGGCAGGTCGATCTTGTTGAGCACTGGCACCACTTCCAGTTCTTGATCAATCGCGGTGTAGCAGTTGGCCACGCTCTGTGCCTCGACCCCCTGGGATGCATCCACCACCAGCAGGGCCCCCTCGCAGGCATACAGGGACCGGGATACCTCATAGGAGAAGTCCACGTGACCGGGGGTGTCGATGAAGTTGAGCTGGTATTCCAGGCCATCCTGGGCGGTATAGAACAGCGAGACGCTCTGCGCCTTGATGGTGATGCCCCGTTCCCGCTCCAGGTCCATGGAGTCCAGAACCTGTTCCGCCATTTCCCGCTGGGTGAGCCCGCCACATTCCTGAATGAAGCGATCGGCCAGGGTGGACTTGCCATGGTCGATGTGGGCAATGATGGAGAAGTTACGTATGCGCTGTTGTTTGTCGTCGATCGGGGGACTACTGCTCATGGGCGATGCTCAAAATGATGCGCACCCGCACGTGCCCCGGAATATCGGGCCCGCGGCGGGTGCAGCCAGATGGGTTGCGCGCATTGTACAGACTCGGCCCAGGCAGGAACAGCGAGGGGGCGGCCGGGAACAGGTCAGTCGGGCTCCAGGGCCCGCTCCAGCCCCGGCACATCCAGGAAATGGCAGCAGAGGATGTCGTCCTCCACCGCCAGCACCGGCACCTTGACGTTGAATCGCTCCTTCAATTGGGGATCTTCGTCGATATCCACCGGCTGGACGTGAAAATCCAGCCGGCGTTGCAACGAACGGAGTTCAGCAAACATGCGATCGCAGAGATGACAGCCCTCGCGATGATAAACGGTCACACAAGCTGCCATGGCCTCACTCAGGCACTTCCAGCGGCATCCAGATCGGACCCTGACGGCGCTGCACCAGCACCCGGGCGGAGCGCCCGGCGGGCAGGTCTTCGATCACCTGGGACATCTGCTCCGGTGACTCCAGGGCATGGCTGTTGATCATCAGCAACACGTCCCCGGAGCGGATACCCGCCCGCTGGGCCGCGCCCTGAGCTACATCCTTCACCAGCACGCCGCCTTCCGGCAGGTCCAGTCGCTCGCGGATATCATCGGGCACGGGCCCCACATCCATGCCGAACATCTCCATGGCGGCAGACGGAGGCTCCACGGGGGCCTGCGTATGTGCCCGAGCCTGGCCATCATTCTCAGGGAGTCTGGCGATCTTCACCGACAGGCTCTTGGGCGCGCCGTCACGCAATATGTCCACCTCGGCAGTCTCGCCGATGGAGAAACGCCCCACCATGGGGGGCAACGCGGATGAACGGGGGACTTCCTCACCCGCAAAGCCCACGATCACATCTCCGCTCTTGAGGCCGGCCGCCTCGGCAGGACTGTCGGGCAACACCCGCGCGACCAGTGCGCCCATGGGACGATCCATATCGAAGGAGTCAGCCAGATCACGGGTCACTTCCTGGATCATCACGCCCAGCCAACCCCGGCTGACACGCCCGGTTTCGCGAAGCTGATCCACCACATCCATGGCCACCTCAATGGGGATGGCGAACGAGAGACCCATGAAGCCCCCCGTGCGGCTGTAGATCTGGGAGTTGATGCCTACGACCTCTCCATCCAGATTGAACAGCGGTCCGCCGGAGTTACCCGGGTTGATGGCCACGTCCGTCTGCAAAAACGGCACATAGTTCTCGGTGGGCAGGCTGCGACCCTTGGCACTGATGATGCCGGCCGTCACCGAGTGATCAAATCCAAAGGGGGATCCGATGGCCAGCACCCACTCACCCACCTTGAGATCCTCGGAGTCACCGAGCTTGAGGGTGGGCAGGTCGGTGGCGTCAATGCGCAGAAGGGCCACGTCGGTACGAGGATCGGATCCCACCAATTCGGCCTCGAAGGTACGCCTGTCACTCAGGCGCACCTCAATCTGGTCGGCATCTTTCACCACATGATGGTTGGTCACCACGTAGCCGTCGTCCGAGATGATGAAGCCTGACCCCAGGGATCGGGAGTCGAATTCGCGCCGGGGTGCGCCCTGTCCCTCTTCACCGAAGAAGCGACGCAGCAGATCGCCAAAAGGTCCGTCCTGGGGCAGTCCGTCCGGTAGTTCGATCGGAGGGTGCCCCCGCCCCATTCGGCTCTCCACGGTGCGCGACGTGCTGATATTCACAACGGCAGGGCTGTTGGCTTCTGCCAGGGGAACGAAGTCGGGGAGGCTTCTGGATTGCACAGCGCCGGCCACCGGAAACATCAGCGCCAGGGCCAGAACCAGAGAGAAAAACAGTTTGAAACGAGTGCTCGGTATCATGAACATGCGCTCGCAGGTCGGTCCGTGGATTGAATGTCGGTTGGTGCTTATCACGTCAGGGAGCCAGCACACCCTCCACGGGCGTCACCGGTGGACCCAGGCGGCGAACCACCACCGGCTGGAAACGCGGGTCACGACGAATCCGTCGCGTGTACAAGGCCACAAGGCCCAGGCCCCCGCCCAGTCCCAACAGACCGGCGAACACCACCGGAAGTTCACCGGCACCGGACCACAGCCCCTGAGCCACCAACGCAGCCAGCAACATCGTGATCAGGGGCAGGATGTAGACCGCCAGGGAGCCCCGCACCAGGGCAGACTCCTCGATGCCCACCATCACTTCCTCCCCCAGCTTGACGCCCAGCGGGTCGATGACCCGAACCTGGGTGCGCTTGGCACTGAACAGCTTGGCGATCACGCTGGTGCCACAGCCGCTGGACACGGCACAGGAGCCACAAGCGGTCTTGCGCTGGGTGTCCACCCAGGCAAAGCCCGGCTCATCCACGGCAATCACACGGGCGGTTTCTTCTATCACGGGCTTTCCTCGTGGACGACGGATTCGGCAATCAGGCGCACGGTCGCTGCCGGCACCTCCCCCAGCACGGTGATCTGATAATCCCCCACCGGCCGGGCGGCCGCATGCAGGGCACCCGAACGCGTGACGCCGACCAGCAGGTCCTCGGGGCGCTCTGCGCGGGAAATGAATACCGACACCGTGGCCATGCCATCAGAGAGCACCATGTGTTGCACAGGGTGGGGATTGGCGTCCATGGCTCGCTTGCGTACCGCGGTGACATCAAAGCCACGGGGCAGATCGCGCAGATGCCAGTGGGGAGCGGGCTCCATCACTTCCCGCTCGGGGCGATCCCTTTTTTCAAGGCGCTGCACAGTGAAACCCTCGCCTTCCAGGGTCGGCTGGAAGCGTTCTTCGTCGACCGATTCGGGGAATTCGATATGGGTGAACATGAACTGCTCCAGCACCCCACCATCATGCCCCTGGAGCTGGGCCTTGAGGAGCATGCCCGAGTCTTCATGGATACACAGGCGATGGCCATAGCGGAGCTCATCCCTGGGCAGGATGGCCACCTCGCGACAGGAGAGACCCGCAATCCTGTATGACGCACCCGCATTGACGCGGTAGTTATCCCGCAGGCCCTCCGTACCACCTCGCAGAGGACTCATCCCGGGCATGCCCATCAGTGTCTTGCGTGGCTCCATGCACACGGAGCCACTGTCTGCCCGAATGCAGGTAATGGAATGATCATCCTTGATGACCTCCCGGAGTTCGCCGGTAAGCGCCGTCAGGCGCTCACGGGAGCCCTGCTCGTCCCGGCCATGCAGGATATGCATGGTCTCCATGCGGTTTTCCTGAGAAAAGACAAAAATCCCTTCATAATTCAACTGGTCCACTGCACGGACCATCTTTGCGACCAGGTCATCGGCTGTCGTCTCCGACGCCGCGGCCACCGCCGAGGCGAGCAATGCGGCCATCGCCAGACAGGCTGGGAGCCTGCGCATCATCGGATCATTCACCCGAAGCGCCGTGACCCGCGTTTCGCGTCTGGGGAAACACCCCGGCCCCCACTGTCGATTCCGTGTGATTGATCAGGTAACTGTTGAAACGGGCGTCGCCCATGTCGATGCGCAGCGCCCGATGACCACCCATCTCCACCGGGGAGTGCTGAACCTGGGTACTGCGGGTATCCGAGGGGAAGACGGACTGATAGCGCGGCTGCTGACCTTGCCCGAACTGCACCGAACGAAGGTCGGAGTCGGTGCCCGCCATCGCCGGTTCAGCAGACCCTGGATCACGGGCATCGCCGGTGAAGTTCTGCACACCCACCAGCACTGCCACGGCCACGGCGGCCGCCATGCCCATGCCAGCCACGGGTTTCAGCATCCGACCGTGCCTCGCCCAGGGCGAAACGGTGGGCGCGGGCTCTTCCTCGATGGCCTGCATCACCCGGTCGCTGAAACCCGCGGGGGCGCGCAGGGTATTCCCACGCATGACGTCCCCGATGAGGTGGTAACGCCCCCATTGGGACAGGTCCTCGGGGTTTTTCTCCATCTCGTCCACCAGCCGGCGGAGCTCGAATGCATCGGCCTCGTCGTCGACCAGTGCAGAGAGTCTTTCCTCTTTAGTGGCTGTCATGTGACTTCTCGCTTATGTAGAGCTTTAATCCAGCAGAGGCCGCAAGGTTCGGTCAATCGCCTCCCGGGCCCTGAAAATTCGGGACCGCACCGTGCCAATGGGACACCCCATGGTCTGCGCGATCTCCTCGTAACTCATGCCTTCCAGTTCACGCAGCGTGATGGCGATTCTCAGGTCTTCCGGAAGACCGCCGATGGCCTCCTGAACGGCCATGCGTATCTCATCTGACATCATTTCCCCTTCCGGGGTTGCATATTCCTTGAGAGCCGATTCGCCGCCCATCTGCTCGGCATCCTGGGCATCCACCTCGTAGTCCGGTGTTCTGCGGCTTTGTGACACCAGATAGTTCTTCGCGGTGTTGATCGCGATCCGGTACAACCACGTGTAAAAAGCGCTATCTCCACGGAAATTCGCGAGGCCCCGATAGGCCTTGATGAAGGCTTCCTGGGCCACGTCCAGCGCCGTGGAGGGGTCATGCACGTAGCGTGAGACCAGATTGACGATCTTGTGCTGGTACTTGAGCACCAACATGTCGAAAGCCTTCTTGTCCCCGGCCTGAACACGCCTGACCAATTCCTCGTCGGTAACTTTATTGCCCATGCGGGCACTCCCCCTCTAAGGGCACCTCCTGTACCCTAACTGCGATGGACATGAAAACCCTCTTTAAGTTCTGGCAAATGGGACAAACACTTTCCCATCTGCAGGTCTTTTCCCGCAAATGCTTGGCATAGGTCAATTTTTGAGCCCGCCCCCCGGCACGTGTGACAGCGCGAAAAACTGTGACAAAATAACCCATATAACAACATAGCCTCAAGCAAGGGCCGCCCTGGGAGGCGCCCCGTGACCAAGGCCCGAGTCCTGACGGACCCGGGTACTCCCAGGACAACCGGAAGTGCCCCATGACACCCCGGACGGATCAATCGAGGCTGACATCTTACGCGAGGCTGTAAACCCATGCAGGAAGATACCCAGGCGCCCGAGCGCCAGTCAGCGGATGTCCTGATCATTGGCAGTGGCGCCGCCGGCCTGAGCCTGGCGTTGCACCTGGCCTCGGAGCGCCGGGTGGCGGTACTGAGCAAGGGGCCGATCACCGAAGGCAGCACCCTCTACGCCCAGGGGGGCGTATCGGCGGTGCTCGATCGGAAAGATTCCATCGACGCTCACGTACGCGACACGCTGGGCGCAGGAGCTGGCCTGTGCGATGAAAAGGCGGTGCGCCACACGGTGGAGAACGGACCCCAAAGCATCCAGTGGCTGCTGGACCTGGGCGTCCCCTTCACGCGCGAACCCACCGAGAATGGCCGGGTGCAGCTGCACCTGACCCGCGAGGGAGGGCACAGCCACCGCCGCGTGGTCCATGCCGCCGACGCCACCGGCCAGGCCATCGAATCCACCCTGGTGGAACAGGTACGACGTCACGACAACATCCAGTTGTTCGAACATCACATCGCCGTCGACCTGATCAACAGCGCCAAACTCGGCCTGCCCGGAGAGCGCTGCCTGGGTGCTTACGTGCTGGACCTGGACCGCCAGCAGGTGGAGATCTTCGACGCATCGGCCGTGGTGCTGGCCACAGGCGGTGCCAGCAAGGTGTATCTCTACAGTAGCAACCCGGATGGCTCCACGGGTGACGGCATCGCCATGGCGTGGCGGGCCGGCTGTCGGGTGGCCAATATGGAGTTCATGCAGTTCCATCCCACCTGTCTTTTCCATCCCAAGGCCAAGTCCTTCCTCATCTCCGAGGCAGTACGCGGCGAAGGCGGCCGCCTGCTGCTACCCAATGGCGACCCTTTCATGCATGATTTCGACCCCCGCGGCGAGCTGGCTCCGAGAGACATCGTCGCCCGGGCCATCGACCATGAAATGAAGCGCCTGGGAGCCGATCATCTGTTCCTGGACATCTCCCATAAACCGGCCGACTTCATCAAGGGGCATTTCCCCACCATCTACAAGCGCTGCCTGGAATTCGGCTTCGACATCACCCGCGACCCACTGCCGGTGGTGCCCGCCGCCCATTACACCTGTGGTGGGGTGGTCACCGACCTCAGCGCACGCACAGACCTGGATGGACTATACGCCATCGGCGAGGTGGCCTACACCGGGCTTCACGGGGCCAACCGCATGGCCAGCAACTCGCTGCTGGAATGTCTGGTATTCGCCCGTTCAGCCGCAACACACATTCTCGCGCACACGGATCACGTCACCCGTGACGCCCAGATACCCCCCTGGGACGAGAGCCGGGTCACTGATTCCGACGAAGAGGTGGTGGTTTCGCACAACTGGGATGAGCTGCGCCGTTTCATGTGGGACTACGTGGGCATCGTGCGTTCCAGCAAGCGTCTGCAACGGGCCCTGCGCCGCATCGAGTTACTCCAGGGAGAAATCCAGGAGTATTACAGCAATTTCCGGGTGAGCAACGACCTGATCGAATTGCGTAACCTGGCCGTTGTGGCAGAGATCATCATCCGCAGCGCGCTCTCCCGGCAGGAGAGCCGGGGCCTGCACTACACCATCGATTATCCCGATACCGATCCGGCACTGGATGGCATTCCCACCTTGCTGGTGCCCGGGGGCACCCCGGGTAGGGAGTTGCCCCATGCGTGATCTTCTTGAGGAATCCACCATGCCCCCGGAGCCCCCCTTGCTTGAGACACCACTGCTTATCGATGCGCGCGCTCTTGAGGCCCGACTTCAGGATGCCACTCTTCGAATCATTGATGTGAGCGAGGCGGACCATTACGCCCAGGGGCATCTGCCTGCCGCCGTGCATCTGGATTACCCTCGCCTGCTGAGGGATGACCCCCCGGCCATGGGCATGATTCCCGAAGCCCATGATCTGGAGCAGCTATTCCGGGAGTTGGGCATTCATCCCGGCAGTCACGTGGTGGCTTATGATGACGAGGGAGGTGGCAAGGCCTCGCGTCTGCTGTGGACCCTGGCAGTGGTGGGTCATGAGCGGTTGTCATTGCTGGATGGGGGGCTGGAAGGCTGGCGCCGGGAAAACATGCCGGTGACCACCCAGGAACCCAGCATTGATCCGGGCGACTACCCGGTGGGCACGTTTGACCATTCACAGGTAGCCGATCGAGACTGGATCCTGTCGCATCTGCACGATCCCCGCGTGGCATTTCTGGATGCCCGCAGCCCCGAGGAATTCGATGGCAGCGATGTCCGCGCCGAACGTGGCGGGCACATCCCCGGCGCCATTTTGTACGAATGGACTCGGGCCATGGATGAGGACCGAGACCTTCGATTGCGCCCGGAGAAGGTGCTGCTGCAGGAGTTGGGCACCCAGGGCCTCGCCCGCGACAAGGAGATCGTCACCTACTGTCACACCCATCACCGTTCCGCCTACACCTGGCTGGTGCTCAGGCATCTGGGCTTCGAGAAGGTGCGTGGCTACCCCGGAAGCTGGTCCGACTGGGGCAACCGCCCGGACACCCCCATCGAACCCTGAGCCCGGCTAAACCTTGAGCAGGTGCTCCCGGTAGTGGCGCAACTCGGCGATGGAATCGCGAATGTCCTGCAGGGCCTGGTGCGTGGCATCCTTGGAGAGGGAGTTGAGCACTTCCGGCGCCCAACGCCGCGCCAGCTCCTTGAGCGTGCTCACATCCAGGTTGCGGTAATGGAAGAATGCTTCCAGGTCGGGCATGCAGCGGTGTAGGAAACGCCGATCCTGGCAGATGGTGTTGCCGCACATGGGCGATGTGCGTGCCGGCACATATTCCCTCAAAAAACGCAGGGTGGCCTGCTCGGCATCCACCTCGTTGTACATGCTGCCCCGCACCCGCTGAAGGAGTCCGGAGCGGCTATGCGTGCTGTGATTCCAGTCGTCAAGACCGCCGAGAATTTCCTCGCTCTGATGAATGGCGATGACCGGCCCTTCAGCCAGGATGTTGAGATTCTTGTCAGTGACGATGGTGGCAATCTCGATGATGTAGTCCGACAGGGGGTCCAGACCGGTCATCTCAAGGTCAATCCAGACCAGGTTATCCGGGTGAGGGCTCATGGGGTTCCTTTTTTGTTCGAACGTGACGACTGTGGCACAGTCTACACCGTAGAGACGCACATTTTCGAGGCGGCCCGCGCCGCCCTGGGAGGTTGCATGAATGAGTCACTGAGCCAGAAGCAATGCGTACCCTGCGAAGGTGGGGTCGCCCCTCTTGATGAGAGCGCAACCAAGGGAATGATGGAGAAGCTCGCCAACGATTGGCAGCTATCCGAGGACGCCAGGACATTGAGCCGCACGGTGCGCTTTCGCAACTACCATGAAACCATGGCATTCGTGAATGCCGTGGCCTGGATTGCCCACCAGCAGGATCATCACCCGGACATGGCCGTAAGTTACAATCAATGCCGGGTGGATTTCGCCACCCATGCCATTGGCGGCCTGTCGGAGAATGATTTCATCTGTGCCGCCAAGGTGGATCAGCTGCTGCACACTTAGACAACCCACGGAACACACAATGACCCAATCCATGGCCGGCCGGGTGGTCACCCGCTTCGGATCACAGGTATTAGTGGAAGACGACCAGGGAGCGGTCCACCGCTGCACCACCCGCCGGCGCCTGGAGCATGGCGTGTGCAATGACCGGGTGCAGTGGCATCGGGATGCGCAGGGGCACGCCGTGGTCACCGACATCCTGCCACGCACCAACCTGCTGGAACGGGTTGACCCTCGCGGCAACCACAAGAGTGTGGCGGCCAACCTGAGTCAGGTGGTGGTGGTCATTGCGCCGGCTCCGGAACCCAACTGGTCGCTGGTGGATCGGTATCTGGCGGCCATTGAGCGCATGCCCGCCCGGGGCGTGATCCTGTTTAATAAAGTGGACCTGCTGCCCATGGGGAGCCCGTTGCCCTCACCCCTGACCGAGTATCGGGACCTGGGTTACGACGTCATACACGCCAGTGTCCCGCACGATCGGGGCATGGATACGCTCCGGGCTGCACTGTCTTCGGGGGTGAGTGTGCTGGTGGGTCAGTCGGGGGTGGGCAAGTCTTCCCTGGTCAAGGCCCTGTTGCCGGACCTGGAGATCCGCATCGGCGCCCTCTCCGAGATGGGGGGCGAAGGTGGGCGGCATACCACGACCAATGCCACGCTCTATCCCCTGGAATGTGGTGGCGCCTTGATCGACTCCCCTGGTGTCCGTGACTTCACGCCCGGGCCTGCGTCCCGGGAGGCGCTGGTGCAGGGCTTCGTGGAGCTTCGCGAACGGGCGGGCGAATGTCGATTTCAGGACTGCAGCCACACGGTGGAGCCAGGCTGTGCGGTGATCGAGGCGGTGAAAGCCGGGCACATCAGCCCACGACGATATGAGAGCTACCGGAATCTGCTTCCGGGGTGAATCGGCCGGTGGCTCCGATGGCTAGAAATTCACGCCCATCTCGATACCGAAGATCTCCACATTGCTCTGGGTGGAGCCGGTGCCACAATCAAGGCAATCCAGCCCCGATGCGTCAAGCCCGCCTCCCCCAAGACCCGGAGATGATAGCCGATAGCGGTCGTAGTAGAAGTCCAGGCGGAACTCGTTGCCCCTCAGCAGAAAGAGGTTGCTGAAGTTCACAAAACTCCCGGAGTGGTACTGGGACATGTGAGCCGGGTCCTGACCAAACATCAGGGAGGCCAGGTCCAGCTCGTCATCCAGGTCCAGGGGGTATTTCAGGCCCATATGCAAACGTCCGCGCCATTGTTCCGTCTCGAAGACCGGGCCTGCCCCGATGCGGGTGTAAAAAACGGGGTGCAGTTCATCCTCGAAGCCACCGACCCGACCGGCACTCTGCAATCCCCGGTCCCAGGCCTGGCGAACCCGGTCATAGCCCACGCCCATTACCAGATCGTAACGCACCCGGTCCGCCACATAGCCCAACTGGTAGCCTCCCACGGCCTCGATGCCAGTCCCCGTCATGCGCCCCCTGGGTGCCGGTACACGATCGGCCTGACGCCGCAGGTCATAATCCAGGCTCTCGCGGAAAAGACGCCCGTCCAGGGCCCTCAGGTGTCCGTTACCCTGGGTGAGGAAATTCTCCCAATACGGCCCCACGGTGAATCGCGGCCCTACCTCGGACTCGCCCCCCCAGGCACTGGGGACATCCCACTGAGACAGGTTGACACCAGGAGATAGCGCCGGATGCAGTGCCTCGTCCGCACTCACGCCTGCTGCGCACGACAGCACCGCGCCCAGGCATAGAGTGGAGAGAGACTTGTTCATTTCAGCGATCCTCAGTGAATGGTCAGCCCGGAGGCCACTCCATCTGGCGCCCGCCCAGCACATGCAAGTGTACATGGTAGACGGACTGTCCACCGTCTGCATTGCAGTTCATCACGGTTCGGTAGCCATCCTCAGCGATCCCCTCCTGCTGTGCCACGCGAGTGGCCACCCACTGCAACCGGGCCAGGACGGCATGATCTTCCTCGGTCAGGTCGTTGAGGGTGGCAATATGCTTGCGCGGTATCACCAGCACATGCACCGGCGCCTTTGGGTTGAGGTCACGAAAGGCCACGACCAGTTCGTCCTCATACACCTTGTCAGCAGGGATGGTGCCTTCGGCAATCTTGCAAAAAATACAATCGGTCATGCATTCCCCATCACGGTTTTCAGGCGGATGGTGTGTCCGCTCATTCAATATTCCCGGCGCCCGTCAAAGGCATGAGACAAGGTTCCACGGTCCACATATTCCAGCTCGCCCCCCAGGGGGATCCCATGGGCAATTCGGGTGGTGCGGATACCCCGTGACCGGGCCATTTCACTGATGTAGTGGGCTGTCACCTCCCCCTCCACGGTAGTGCCCATGGCCAGGATCAGTTCAGTCACCTGCCCTTCGCCCAGTCGCGCCTCCAGTTGATCCAGACCGAGTTCCTCGGGGCCCACGCCATCCAGGGGAGACAACTGCCCCAGCAGGACATGGTACTGACCGCGAAAGCCGGTGGCCTGCTCGATGGCCAGTACATCCGCAGGCGCTTCAACCACACACATCACCTGCCGGTCACGACTCGAATCGGCACAGAGATGACAGACTTCATGCTCGGTGAGGGTGCGGCACACCCGGCAGTGGCCGATGCGCTCCACGGCCTCGCGCAACACAGCCGCCAGGCGCAGAGCCCCCTCGCGATCCCGCTCCAGCACATGCAATGCCATGCGCTGGGCGGATTTCGGGCCCACGCCGGGGAGGCATCTCAAGCCCTCCACCAGGCGCTCCAGCAAAGAGGTTTCGGCCACGGCGGGCTCAGAAAGGCATCTTGAAGCCCGGGGGCAGCCCCATGCCCTGGGTCAGGTTGCCCATGTGTTCCCGGGTCATGTCTTCAACCTTTTGCACGGCGTCATTCATGGCGGCAGTCAGCAGGTCCTCCAGCATATCGCGGTCATCCTCCAGCAGACTGGGGTCGATGCCCACCTTGCGGACGGCATGCTTGCCGGTCATGACCACGCTCACCAAACCGCCGCCGGCTTCACCGGTCACTTCCATCTCGGCCAGTTCAGCCTGCGCCTTGGCCATGTCTTCCTGCATCTTCTGGGCCTGCTTCATCAAATTGCCAAGTCCGCCTTTCAGCATATCTTCACCTTACGTACGTCAGTGGAATCAAGAGGCCTAGTGTAAAGCCTCGGGGTCAATGAAACATCATCGCCAGCCCGAATCCATGACCTGGACCGGGCCGGGCGTCACTCCAGATCGCGCGGGCGCACGGAACCCGGGATCAATTCTGCGTCGAACTGATCTTTCAGTCCCTGGGCCCAACGATCCTGGTCAATGGACTGCTCGGCCGCCCGTTGACGCTCCGCATCGCGACGCGCGGCCATGGCCGCTGGGGTATTTCCCTGGGCATCCCCTACCTGGATGGTGAGCTTCACCTCGTCGCCCAGGTGCCGGCGCAGGGCTTCCTGCAGCTTGTCCTGGGCCTTGGTGGTCCTGAAGTTATCGTGCTGACGTGCCAGGCCCAGGACCAACTCACCGCCATCGTAGCGCAACAACGCACAATGGCTGGCCAGCTGACCGGGGATCCCCCCGAGCCCCAGGCTGGCGGCCAGTTGTGGCCAGTCCAGTTCGCCACTCCCGGAAGCCGGGACCGAAGGGGCCGCCGTGACCTCGGAAGGTGTCGATGAAGGCGCGGAGACGGGTTCTGGCCCGGGTGACGACGCAGGTGGGCGTTTGCCAGCAGGCACGGGCGAAGGCGTCTGGGTGGCAGCAGCCACCGGTTGCGCGGCCTCCGCTGGCCGGAACGCCAGCATGCGTAACAACACCATCTCCATACCCGCGCGGGGCTCCGGCGCCAGGGACAGGTCGCGGCGACCCATCAGGGCGATCTGATAGAACAGCTGGACATCCTCAGGTGACAGGCGCGATGCCAGGTCCCTGAGCATGGATGGGTCATCGGGCAGACTGTCCGCCACCTCGGGCACTTGCTGAACCAGGGCCAGATGATGCAGCAGGGTGATCACTTCCCCCAGCACTGCGCCATAGTCCGGCGCTTGCTCCGAGAGCGCGTCCACCGCTGCCAGCAGTTCACGGGCATCGCCCTCGGCCAGGGCCTCCAGAAGCCGCTTCAGATGGTCTCGGGAGATGGCACCGAGCATGTCCAGCACCTCGGCCTCGCGCAGTACGCCGCCCCCGAAACCGATGGCCTGATCCAGCAGACTCAGGGCGTCGCGCATACTGCCCGAGGCGGCCCGGGCCACCTGCATCACCGCCGCCGACTCGGCCTGGATACCTTCCCGCTCCAGCAACTGGAGCAAATGGCTCTGGATCATCTCCGGCGGCATGGCCTTGAGATTGAACTGCAGGCAACGGGAGAGCACGGTCACCGGTAGCTTTTGCGGATCCGTGGTGGCCAGCAGGAACTTGACGTGGGGCGGCGGTTCTTCAAGCGTTTTGAGCAGGGCATTGAAGCTGTGGGTGGAGAGCATGTGCACCTCGTCCACCAGGTAGACCTTGAAGCGGCCCCGGGTGGGGGCATAGGGCACGTTTTCCAGCAGATCCCTGGTGTCTTCCACGCGGGTGCGGGAGGCGGCGTCCACCTCGATCAGGTCGATAAAGCGGCCCTCATCGATCTCACGGCAGGCGCTGCATTGGCCGCAGGGCTGAGCAGTGATGCCCGTTTCGCAGTTGAGACATTTGGCCAGAACGCGGGCGATGGTCGTCTTGCCCACGCCACGGGTGCCGGTGAACAGATAGGCATGATGGAGGCGATCTTCACGCAGGGCATTGGAGAGGGCGCGCACCACGTGGGGTTGACCCACCAGTTGTTCGAAGGTGCGGGGACGCCACTTGCGGGCCAGGACCTGATAGCTCATGGATCTCGTTGCGGGTCGCTGAAGAGTGCCAAGCCCGGCATGGCCTCGAAAGGGTGGCAACCCACACCAGCCACACCCCGGCGCCCAAGTCCACTGCTACCGTTGCTCCCTTCCGGGCCTGGCGGGGTTCACAGCTTGTTGTCGCGAGGGGACCGGTGCAGGTCACCATTGCTCGGTATTGACGGCGCACGGGCGCCGGAAAGGCGTTGAATTATGCGGGCTTTGCTGCAGGAGCGTCAAGCCACGCCGCGCTCACGCTCCAGTTCATGGATGTGCAGGGCATCGGCCTGCACCGCTTCCCGGGCCACCTCCAGCAAATGCCGGTGATGAGTGAACAGCATCACCTGCCCCTCTCCGGCGAACCGTGCCAGCGCCTGAAGGATCAAACCGGCCCGGGCATCGTCTGAGGTCATGAGCACATCATCCAGGATGACCGGCATGCCGGGGTGCGACTCCCGTCGCAACTCCAGGGCCGCCAGGCGCAGTGCCAGGTAAAGCTGATCGCGGGTCCCCTCACTCATGGCATCCACGCCGATCAGGGTGCCGTCATCCCGCATGGCCTTGAGCACCGGCACATCCTGGGATTCATCGGCCTCCAGGCGCGCATAGCGCCCCTGAGTCATCAACGCCAGATACTTCGAGGCGGCCGCCACCATGGGCGCCTGGGAACGCTGTCGGAATCGATGCAGCGCCTCCTGCAGCAACCCATGGGCCAGACGCAGGCGCAACCAGGGCCGGATCGCCCCCTGGATACGGGCGGCAGCCGATTCCATCGCTTCCCGGGCACGGGCCGCCTCGCCGGAGGTATCCACCGCTTCAAGCTCCCTGCGGGTACGTTCTTCCACCCTGCGAGCCTCGGCCACCGCCTGCCCCAGGCGTTCGATCTCCCCCTGACAACGGGCCTGATCTGCTTCGATGGCGATCACGTCCAACCCCTCCAGACGCTGTCGCAAGTCCGCCTCCGAGCGAATGGACGCCAGGGCCAGCTGCTGCTGCCGCTCCTCCAGGCCCATACGCACCTGACGTTTGCGGTCGGCTCTGGCCTCGATCTCGGGCAAATCGTCCTCACAGACCCCACCGGCCGCCTGGCACAAGGCCTCAAGCACCCTGGCCTGGGTATCGAGTTCTTGCCGGGCCCGCTCCCGAGCGGTCGCGGCCGCGCCCTGCTCCTGAAGCCACATGGCCCGCTGATGCTCCCGTTCCCGGGCAACCCGCAGTCTCATCTGCAACTGCCCCGCATGGTCATCCGGCGAGCTGGGCGCGGGTTCACCCAGAAGATGGGCCAGACTGGCCACCTGATCCTGAAAGTCCCGCACCAGCGATTGCTGACGTGCTTGCGCGGCGAGAAGATCCCCCCGCTCGACACTCAGGGCCTCCAGGGCATCCAGTTCCTCCAGCCGGGCGCGTACCGTGGCTGGTCCTGCCGTCGCGGGCAGACCCAGGCGTTCATGCCACGCGGAAACGGCGCGGGTGCGGGCCTGCCACGCCCGTTCCATGGCGTCGATGTCCCGCACCAATGCATCCCGATCCCTTTGCCGGATGCGTGCGTGGCGCTCTCGCTCCTGACGGCGCCCCTGGGCGGCGGTGGCCTGGCGTTCCCAGGCACCCGCCTGCTCGATCAGCGTGGCGAGGTCCGTCCCAGCCGGGCGCTCGCCAACGGCACACAAGGCCTGACTCAGTGCCTCCATGGCCTGTCGACGCTGCTCATCACGCTCGGCCTGGCTGCGCTCCAGCCTCTCCACTCGTCTCGCCAGTTCCAGCAGGGCCTCGCGGCGCGCCTGCCATTGCCCCAGGGCATCGGGTGAAAGATCCGGCAGTCCCTGAGCCTGCAAACGCGCCTGCCAGTGTTCAATCCATGCCTCACGCTCCCGCTGCCCTTGCGCAAGCCGGGCCTGGATCTCCCCATGGCGTTCATCCATGGCCTTGATCCTGCCCTGGCATTCCTGGATGCGCGCAGCTTGCCCGGCATTCTCCCTGAGCTGATCTGCCTGATGATCGGCCTGCACCTGAGCAGCCTCAAAGCTCTCCGGCAAGGGGCGCGTCAGTTCCAGATCCTGCATTGCCGTTTCCGGAGCGCCCTTGCCTTCCACGTAGGTCTGCCTGAGACGCGACCACAGGGCATCGCGCCACGCCCGGGCTTCGAGCAGGGTATCGAGGGTCACCACCCGACCGCCTGCCGTCAACTGCTCCAGTTGCCTGGCCTGCTCCTGCCGATCCCGTTGCAGGCGCGACTGCTCCTCGTTGAGCGCCCGCAGGGTGTCCTCCACCGCGTCCCGGGCATTCCGGGCCTCATCCAACTGAGCCTGCATCAAGGGCCGGGCCTCCCGCACGGCCTGAAGCTCCGTCTGCCCCATATCCGCCAGATGCTGCTGCAACTGGCCGTGCATATCTTCCAGATCCCGCTTCACGGCCTGGGTATCTGTGGTCACCTCACCCAGGGCCCGGGCCTGATGCAGCGCCTGGGCAAGGGATTCGCTGGCCGTCACCTCGGGGGCTGCCGCCTCGTGCTCCGCCTCCCGCTCGGCGGTCTCCAGCGCCTCCAGGCGCGACCGTCGATCCTCCAGACGCGGCCCGATCACTGCCAGCTGATTGAGGTCCTCCTCCAGGGCAGCCCGATCGGCCGCTGAAGGCAGATGTTTCAATAACTTCTGCACATCGGCCTTGTGGTCCAGGCGTTGGGCCTGTTCGGCCAGACGGGCATCCAGCCGCTCCACGCGAGCCTGCTGACGGTAAAGCTCCACTCGGGCTTCGGTGACTGTCTCCAGGCGCCCGGCCAACCGCTCGATGGTGGCAGCGTGCTCCAGCAGTGGGGTTTCAATCACCAGGGCCTGCAATCGGAGTTCGCATTCCTGCCACTGGGCCTCGGCATCCCGAAGATCCTGGCGGGCGCGGCCGCGAGCCTGCTGGGCCGACAGGCGTTGCTCGCGGGCCTCGGCCGCCAGGTCGGGCACGGTGTCAAGCGATGCAAGCTCCTTGCGCAAACGGTCCAGATCCTCCAGAAGCGGCGCCACGGTTCGCAGACCCGCCAGGTCCTTCTCATGCCGCTGGGCTTCCTCCAGCGTTTTCTCCAGGGTGGTGAGTTCTTCCAGGGCCTGCTGATGACTGCGTTCCAGGGCTTGCCACTCGGCGGGTCGCGTGAGTGCATCCCTGTGGACCTTGCGCTGCCCCTCCAGGGTCGACCGGGCCTCATTGATCACCGCCTGGGTGGCCCGTCCATGTGAACTGAAAAGACCTTTGGCATCCGTATCCAGGGCCTCGAGTATGCCGGCGATGCCCCGGGTGCCGGCGCTGGCCTCGAACAGTGCGGATCCCAGCTCCCCCTCCCCCTTGAGCAAGCGATCCCCGCCCTCGCGCAATCGCAGGTGATCCAGGCCAAACATGGCCTCGAAGGCCTCTCGCGTCAGCCCACCCGTGAGTTGCTGCTCCTGCTCCGGGGTGGCCGCGGGCGCATCGGTCAGGGTGTGGTCCTTGCTGTCCGGCCTGTGCAGGGTAAGGCCCCGCCCCTTGCGACGCGCCAGATAGACGGGCTCCCCCCGGGCATCCACAAACACACCTGCAATGCGCAAGCGATTGAAATCATGAACGAAGTTGTCGCGACTGCGTACCGGGATACCAAAACGCAGATCCGTCATGGCCCGCAGTGCCGAGGATTTACCAGCCTCATTGGGGCCGTAGATCAGGTGCAGACCGTCGGCGTCCCGTCCATCATCGGCCTGGCCAAAGACGATCTGCGTGTCGGTGAACGGCCCGAAGGCCTGAAGATCCAGCCGAATGAGTTTCATGATTCGCCCTGCCCCGCCTCGCCCAGCCGTGCCAGCACGGTGGATTCGGCATCCAGCAGCAGATCCCGCACCTGCTGTTCATCCTTCAGCTCCACCCAGTCAGGGAGTTCCACCTCGCCGGGGATCTTGTCCAGAAGACCCGCAAGCGGCTGTTGCAGGAATTCGGCAGCCCTGTCGGGATCCTCCATCATTTCATCCACCAGTCGCAGCAACTCGCCCACGGCGTCATCCCGGGCCGCCACCTGACCCCGCTCCAGCGGACGACTCAGGCGCACCCGCACCTGTTCCACCCATACCTGAGGCCCATTCAGGTCCTGCGCGGCGGCCCGCACCTGGGCTTCCAGCGTGCCGGGCTGACGGGCCTCAAGATCCTGCAAGGCACTCATGCCGGTGAGTTGCACACGCACCGCATGCAGTCGCTCCAGATCCCCGTCCAGCGCTTCTTCCAGGGCCCCGGAGGCACGGCGCACGAAGGCGGCGATATCCTTGATATCGGTGACATCCAGTGTGAGCCGATGCCAGCGCACCACATCCAGGGGCGTGAATTCGGACTGGATGCCCGCGGGCGTGACCCGCACCAGATCGCAGCCCTTGGGGCCGGTTTCATTGGCATGACGGCCTTGCAGGTTACCGGGAAAGACGATGCGCGGGCTTTCACACACCACCTCGCGATGATGCACATGCCCCAGCGCCCAGTAGTCGTATCCCTTGGCGGTGAGCGCGGCCATATCGGTAGGGGCATAACGGTCATGGCCCGGCCGCCCACTCAGGCTGGTATGCAACAGCCCGATATTGAAGCAACCGGCCACCGGTGCCGGGTATTCAGGTACCCAGTCCTCATCCACGGCGCGATTGGGAAAGCTGCGGCCATGAATGGCCACGGAGAGCGGCTCCAACTGCTCTGTCTGTGCCGTTCGGCTGGAGAATACGGTCACGTTTTCGGGCAAATGCAACTGGCGACTGATCACCCCCTGGGCATCATGGTTGCCCTGCACCATGAACACCCGCACCCCACCTCGCTCCAGGCGAACCATCTGCTCGCGGAAGAAAAGGCCGGTATGAAAATCCTGCCAGTCCCGGTCGTAGATGTCTCCGGCCAGCAGCAGGAAGTCCACCCGGGCATTCAGGGCGGTGTCCACCAAGGCCTCCAGGGCCTGGCGCGTCGCGTTGCGCAAACGCTCCACCGGCGCCCCTTCATAACGGTCCAGCCCCTTGAGTGGGCTATCCACGTGCAGATCTGCCGCATGCAGGAAAGTGAAGTTCATTGAATCGTCCCGATGTCCTTTTTACCGTGGCAGGATCATCCCCCGCCCGTACAAGGGTGGCGGGCAACCTGCTACCATTGTTCCACCTCAATCTGCCAGTACCGCACACCATGATGACGAACAATCCTGAGTACCGCCGGCATGCCACCGTTCCGGTTCGCGTGGGCCATGTCACGGTGGGTGGCGACGCCCCGGTGGTCATTCAATCCATGACCAACACCGACACCGCCGACATTGACGCCACTGCCAGGCAAGTGGCCGACCTGGCCCGCGCTGGCTCCGAACTGGTGCGCATCACCGTGAACACCGACGAGGCCGCCGCGGCCGTTCCCAGGATTCGCGAACGCCTGGATGCCCTGGGGGTAAACACCCCGCTGGTGGGTGATTTCCACTTCAACGGCCACAAGCTGCTGAGCAAGTACCCGGCCTGCGCCGAGGCACTGGCCAAACTGCGCATCAACCCGGGTAATGTCGGCCGCGGGGCCAAACGTGATACCCAGTTCGCACAGATGATCGAGATGGCCTGCCAGTACGACAAGCCGGTGCGCATCGGTGTGAACTGGGGCAGCCTGGATCAGGATCTGCTGGCCCGTATGATGGACGAAAACGCCCGCCAACCCCAGCCCCTGGGCATGCATGACGTCAATCGCGAGGCCTTGATCCAGTCGGCGCTGGGCAGCGCCGCGCGGGCCGAGGAGATTGGCCTTCCCGGGGACCGGATCATCCTCTCCTGCAAGGTCAGCGGCGTGCAGCCCCTGATCCGCGTCTACAAGGACCTGGCCTCGCGCTGCAACTACCCCCTTCACCTGGGCCTCACCGAGGCCGGCATGGGTGTGAAGGGGATCGTCGCCTCCACCGCCGGTCTGGCGGTTCTGCTGCAAGAGGGCATCGGCGATACCATCCGTGTTTCGCTCACCCCGGAGCCGGGCGCGGAACGCACCAAGGAGGTCATCGTCGCCCAGGAGATCCTGCAAAGCCTGGAGCTGCGCCGATTCCTTCCCGCGGTGGTGGCCTGCCCCGGTTGCGGCCGCACCTCCAGTGATTACTTCCAGCACCTGGCCCAGGACATCCAGAACTACATCCGCCACAAGATGCCCGAATGGAGTCGGCAGTATCCGGGTGTGGAGGAGATGACCGTGGCGGTGATGGGTTGCGTGGTGAACGGCCCTGGCGAGAGCAAGCATGCCAACATCGGCATCAGCCTGCCGGGAACCGGCGAGACGCCCATCGCACCGGTCTATGAGGACGGCGAAAAGACCGTCACCCTCAAGGGCGAACGCATCGCCGAGGAGTTCCAGGTGCTGGTGGAACAGTACATCGAACGCCGTTACGGGCAATAATCCCTCAAGTTGGCGGGGGTGCCCTCAGAGGCGCCCCCGCCCTGCCTGTCGCAACGACTCCAGATGGGCAGTGGCCAGTTCAACCAACGTCTTGAAACCCTTCAGCGCCCGCCGATCCAGTGCGCAGACTTCTGAGCGGCGGTCCGCATAGACCAGGCCGTAAGGCTGATCCCCCACAAACACCGAATGGGCGAAGAACTCTCGCACACCGATGAGGGTGCGCATGGAGTGGGGTACGCGCGGCCAGACCTCGTCACAATTGGAGGGGTTCAGCCAGAAGGCCGAGGGCCGCTTCATCATCACCGCGATCAGGTGCCCCCCGGCCAGATTGAGTTCGAAACGATTGAAGGCCGGCTCGTGATCCGTCCCCTCCATGCGCTCGGCCGACAGGGTGTCACCAATATCGCTGAGTCGCGCGAATACCACCCGGTTCAGCCCCAGGCCCTCGTGCAACCCCTCCAGTAACACATCCAGTACCTGATCGCGGTTCTCCAGTGAATGGGAGGCCAATTGGCTGCGGGCCTGCTCATACCGATCAGACCGGGGCATGAGGCAGAATACCGGCTCGGGCGGCCTGGCGCCCTTTTCCCGATAGGCCTTGACCCTCTCTTCGTCCAGCAAGGGAACGGGATCCAGCCCGTATAGATCCACATGGGCATTGAAATGCTCGGTGGCACCATTGATGTAGTCCGCCAACTCCTCGGAGCTACAGTCCAGATACCGAGCCGCCTGGTCCAGGTTACCCCCCACGCCCGGGTGGTCCCAGGCCGCCATTGCATCCCGGGCCAGGTTGGAGGCCAGCATGACCCCCATGGCCCGGGCATGACGGGCGTTGGCAGGACACATGCACTCGCGCACCATGGCAGGCAGTTGCCAGCGCTCCGCCAGGGCATGACCCACCGTTTCCAGGCTGACATCCAGGGCCACGTACTCGGCTTCATGGGGCAGCACCTGTCCGTCACGAACCAGCTCCATGTAGCGCGCCATGCGCCGCTCGTCATGGATCGTCCAGACCAGTTCCCCAAGGTCATACAACAGCGCCGCCAACCCCACCTCGGAGGGGATCATGTCGTGACGGTTTTCCGCCCAGGCCTCCGCAAGCGTCGCCGCGTAGGCCACCCTGCCCGCCAGGTAACGGTAATAGGACTGGGCATTCGTGGAGAGCACATCCGGCAGCTTTTCAAGTTCCTGGATGGCCCGTTTCAGCCCGTCGGTGCCAATCATCATCACGGCCTCGTCCAGGGCCACCACCTCGGTGCGAAAGTGACGATGGGGTACGCCATTGGCCACCCGAATGAGCTTGAGGGCCAGCCCCGGATCCCGCTGCACCAGGCGCCCTAACGCTCGCATGCTCATCTGAGGGTTGGCGTCCACAATGGACAAGATGGCGGCGGTTCCCTGGAGCAGCGGCAGGTCCCGATCACCCAGGTGATGCACCCAGTCCGCCAGCGATTGTCTGTCCATCAATGTGGCTCCTAATACCTAATGAGTGTGACGGGCGTCTTGATTGCGTTATTATCGCGTGGTTTTTTCTCGGCAAGCCAGCCCCGCAGTCATCGCGCCAACCCGGAGGATAGCGGCTCGTGAATCTGATCATTGGCTCAATCATCGTTACCGTCGCCGTATTGGGTGGCTGGGCGGCGCACGGCGGGCAGCTGATCCTCATCTGGCAGCCGTACGAGTTTGTCATCATCTGTGGGGCGGCACTGGGCGCCTTCGTCATCGCCAACCCGATGAAGACCATCATCCAGGTGTTCAAGGCGATCCCCAGGCTCATGGGCGGTTCCACCTATACGAAGGACGACTATCTTCAACTGCTCGGCCTGATGTACGAGATGTTTTCCAAGGCCCGCAAGGAAGGCCTGATGTCCATCGAGGCGGACATCGAAGAACCCGAGAGCAGCCCACTCTTCGAGAAGTACCCCCGTATTGCGAAGAATCATCATGCGGTGGAGTTCATTTGTGACTACATGCGTCTCGTGGTGAGCGGGGCCATGAATCCATTCGAACTGGACAACCTCATGGACATCGACCTGGAAACCCACCACGAGGAGGTGGCCGAGCCCTCCCATGCGGTGGCCCGGGTGGCCGATGGCCTGCCGGCCTTTGGTATCGTCGCGGCGGTGCTCGGCATCGTGAACACCATGAGCGCCCTGGACGGTCCCATCGACAAGATCGGTGGTCTCGTGGCGGCCGCACTGGTGGGAACCTTCACCGGTATCCTGCTTGCCTATGGTTTCGTCGGGCCCATGAGCTCCGCGCTCGAGCGCCGGGCCGAGGAGGAAGCCAAGTTCTTCGCCTGTCTCAAGGCCTGCATTCTCGCCAACGTCCAGGGTTACAGCCCTCAGGTGGCGGTGGAATTCGGCCGCAAGGCCATGGCGTCGGACCTGCGCCCAAGCTTCGCGGAACTGGAATCCCACCTGCGCGGCGCCAAGGAGTAAGGGCCCATGGCGGCCGAAGACAAGAAGCAACCCATCGTCATCAAGCGGGTGGTCAAGAAGGCAGGCCACCATGGTGGCGCCTGGAAGATCGCCTTTGCGGACTTTGCTGTCGCCATGATGGCGTTCTTCCTGTTGCTCTGGATTCTGGGGATGACCGATGATCGGCAAAAAGCCGCCATTTCGGAATATTTCCAGAACCCGTCGGCTGCCATGGGGATCAGCCCCACGCCCCCCTACCCCACCGAGGGTGACGGCGCTTCTCCATCCATCATTGATTTTGAAGGGGCCATCGACATGGATCGTGCCGAGGAAATGGCACGCGAACAGGACGAGGAGCGCCTGGAATCATTGATGGAAGTGCTGGAAGAAGCACTGGACAAGAGCCAGGCCCTGGAGCCCTTCAAGGATCAACTGTTACTGGACATCACGCCCGAGGGTCTGCGGATACAGATCGTGGATCGCGAAAACCGCCCCATGTTTGACCTGGGCAGTGATCGTCTTCTGAATTATTCCCAGGCGATCCTGCGCGAATTGGGTGCCATCATCAACGCCGTGCCCAATCGCGTCACCATCACCGGGCATACCGACGCCCGCCCCTTCCCCAGTGCCGACTACACAAACTGGGAGCTGTCCACCGACCGGGCCAATGCGGCACGGCGGGCGCTCGTGGCAGGCGGCATGGAAAGCGACAAGGTGGGCCGCGTCATGGGCCTGGGTTCCACGGTGCTGTTCAACAGGGACAATCCCCAGGATCCCATCAACCGGCGCATCAGCATCATCGTGATGAACAAGGAAGCGGAAGATGCCATGTACGAGACCACGGCAGTGGAATACGACGGTGGCGACACGAGCCCCTTCTGAAGCTGCGACCGGGTCACGAAACGATGCGTTGATAGGCATCCCCCTGCTGGATGATCATGGCACCGGATAACACTGACGATGAACTTCACCTTCCGCCAACTCAAGGCCTTCGAGGCCGTGGCCCGTCACCTGAGCTATACGCGGGCGTCGGAGGAACTCCATCTCACCCAGCCCGCCGTCTCCATGCAGATCAAGCAGCTCGAGGAGCATGTGGGCCTGCCGCTGTTCGAACAGATCGGCAAACGCATCCATCTGACCGACGCTGGCCGTGAGCTCTACCACTACAGTTGTGCCATCGCCGCACAACTGGCAGAGGTGGAAATGGTGCTGGACGAGATGAAAGGTCTGCGTCGCGGCCATCTCACCATCGCAGCGGCCAGCACCGCCAACTACTTCGTGCCCCGGCTCATCGCCGCCTTCTGCAATCGTCATCAGGGGGTCTCGGTCACCCTGGAGGTGAGCAACCGGGAGGAACTGCTAAACCGACTGGCCATCAATGCCATGGATCTGGCCATCATGGGACAACCCCCCACATCAGAGCCCATGGCCCACCCCTTCATGGAAAACCCTCTGGTGATCATCGCACCACCGGAGCATCCCCTGGCCAACGAGAAGGACATCCCATTGAGCCGTCTCTCGGGGGAGTGCTTTGTCATGCGTGAGACAGGTTCGGGAACCCGTGGCGCCGCCGAACGCTTTTTTGCGGAGCACGGCGTGGCCCTGCGCGCAGCACAGCAGATGCACAGCAGCGAGGCCATCAAGCAGGCGGTGGAGGCCGGCATGGGCCTGGGCGTCTTGTCCCTGCATACCCTGGAGATGGAGTTGCTGTTGAACCGGCTGGTGGTGCTGGACGTGGAAGGCTTCCCCATTCGGCGGCACTGGTATGTGGTTTACCCACGTGGCAAACGCTTTTCGCAAGTGGGACAAGCCTTCCTGGATTTCACCCTGCAGGAGGCCCAGCACGTGCTCAGGGTACCGCCTGTGGCGACCGGCCAGGATGCCTCTCGAGGCCCGAACATATCGACCTGAAAATCAGGTATTGACGACCCTCACTGCCCTCCCTATAATCTGCGCTTCTCTCGTATCGGGCGGTTAGCTCAGCGGTAGAGCACTGCCTTCACACGGCAGGGGTCACTAGTTCGATCCTAGTACCGCCCACCAAATGCAGTAAGAAAAACAGCCGCTTAAGGGAAACCTTGGCGGCTTTTTTCTTGCCATGACGAATTGTATCCCCCACCCTCACTCGGTAAACTCCACGCACCGCCATAAAAAGGACTCTGGGCTATCCGCAGGCCATGCCGGAACCATGGCCTCTGCTCATGCCGTGCCCGCACGGCCTCAAAATTGCCGGCAATGACCCAAGACGATGTCCATCCCAATCATGCCTTGAAACGCGCTCAGCATGCCGTTGAGCAGGGTGATTTCGAACAGGCCGAGGATCTGCTCAAACAGGGTGAAGTGAGCCTGGCCGAGCTGGTACAGACCCTCAGCGTGTATGAGTCGGAACTGGAGATCCAGAACGCCGAGCTGCGCGAATCCCAGTTTGTCACCCAGCGGTTACTGGATAACTACGCTGCCTTCTTCGGCGGCCTGCCCATGGCATCCCTGGTGGTGGATCAAAGCGGCATGATCCTTGAGGCCAATGAGGAGGCCACAAAGGTGTTCAGGCTCGACGTGAGCCATCTGCGCCGGAAACGGCTGTGCAGCCTGGTGGAGCGTGAGCACGAGGCCATCGTCCAGGTGACCCTGCGCCAGGCTGAGCGAGAAGGCCAGGCCCGGCTGGCAAACATCCGTTTTAGTGCCAGCCCCGCGCAGCGGGATCACTTCCCGGGGGAACTGCACGTGGCACGCCTGCCCGGCCGCGACGGCCGGGATGTGGAATTTGCCTGCGCCCTGGTGGACCTCACCGAGCGGGTGCGTCATGAGGAGGAGTTGCGCATTGCCCATGAGCAATTGCGCGAGAGCGAACGCGGCTATCGCATTGCCGCCCAGCACTCACCGGACTGGGATTACTGGTACGGGGCCGATGGCCGGTATGTCTATGTCTCTCCCGGCTGTGAGGACATCAGCGGCTATCCCCCGGAGGCCTTCCTGAAGGATCCGGACCTCATGTACACGCTCTTCAGTCCGGAGGATGCCCAGCGCTGGCGCCAGCACCTGGCCGAGGTGGCCCACCAGGAAAGCGATCTACCCCACATGGCTCTGGAGTTTGCCGTGCATCGCCCGGATGGCGAGATCCGCTGGATCGAGCACTACTGCCAGCCGGTGGTGGACGACGACGGCACCTACCTGGGTCGGCGCGGCGTCAATCGCGACATCACCGAGCGCAAGCTGGCCCAAGCGCGTCTTGAGCAGATCTTCCGGCTGTATGCGACCCGCACCCAGGTGAATCAATGCATCAACCGCATCGATGACGAAGGGACTTTATTGCATCGCACGGCCAGCATCGTCGTGGAACAGGGCGGCCTGGATGCCTGTGCCATCAGCCTGCGCCACCGGGGCGATGCCCAACTGAAAAAGCCCGTGGTCCATGGACTGACCGAGGAGCAGGCCCGGGGACTGCCCCTGCAAGAGACCTGGGAAATACTGCGTGGCAATCCCTGGGAATGCCTGAACGACCGTCCCTTGCTTTGCAAGGATTGCGAGTCCCCCGATACGCCCGAGGCCTGGCGGGAATGGGCGGGCGCCAACGGCATACGTACCTGCGTCCATTTCGTGCTGTTCCGCGGCGATGAACTATTGGGCCTGGCCAGCTTCATGGGTCGCGACAAGGACCTGTTCACCGAGGATGTTCTGCACTCTCTGCGAGGCATCGTCGAGGACACGTCCCATGCGCTGCACCAGATGGAGCGGGAGCGCAAGCGCCGATCCATCGAAACCGCCGCCCAGGAGCGCGAAGCCAAAACGCTGGCCTTCACCCAGGCCATCATCGACTCGCTGCGCTCCAGCATCTGCGTGCTGGATCACGAGGGCACGATCATCGCCGTAAACCGTGCATGGGATGATTTTAGTCGCCATCACCAAGGCGCCCAGGACCCGGTGGGACAGGGCCTCAACTATTTCTCGCTATGCAGCGCGGTTCAGGGTGAATCAGCGGACGAGGCGCGACGGGTCGCGACGGGTATCCGGCAGGTTCTGCGCGGCCAGATGCCCCATTTCGAGGACGAATACCGAATCGCTGGTACGGCCTTCATGGTACTGGCCACCCCTCTGGACGGGGGACCCACATCCGGTCGACAGTTAGTGATCAGCCACAAGGACATCAGCGAACGCAAGCAGACGGAGGAAGATCTGCGCCGGGCGAAGGAAGAAGCCGAACGGGCCAGTCGCGCCAAATCCGAATTTCTCTCCAACATGAGCCATGAGCTGCGCACCCCCATGAATGCCGTGCTCGGTTTTGCCCAGTTACTGGAGACCGATCCCACGCTGGATGAGATCCAGGCTGACAGCGTGGGCGAGATCCTCAAAGGCGGTCGTCATCTGCTGGACCTGATCAATGAAGTGCTGGATCTGGCCAGCGTGGAGGCTGGCCGGGTGGAACTATCCATCGAAAGCATCCCCCTGCGGGAACTCGTGCGCGAGTGCCTGATGCTGCTCACCCCCCTGGCCGACGCCCGACAGATCCGCATCGACCCGGGCCACGACGAGGATTGCGTGGTCCTGGCCGACCGTATACGACTCAAGCAGGTGATGATCAACCTGCTTTCCAACGCCATCAAGTACAACCGGGATGGCGGTGATGTGCGCCTGGATATCCGCTCGGATTTCGAGGGATGGCTACGCATCAGCGTGACCGACACGGGCAAGGGCATTTCTCCAGACAAGCTCGACCAACTCTTTCAGCCCTTCAGTCGCCTGGAGGGGTGCATGGAGGGCGTTGAGGGCACGGGAATCGGGCTGGCCATCAGCCGTCGACTGATGGAGGTCATGGGAGGAGAGATTGGCGTGGACAGCCAGCCAGGAGAGGGCAGCACTTTCTGGTTGCGCCTGCCCCAGGGGGTTCAGGAGTCCGTCGAGGTGAGCCGAATGGAACCCAGCAGCCAGCCCGCACCCATGGGGGATGCAACCCAGACCCACACCGTACTGCATATCGACGACAATCCGGCCAACCTGCGACTTGTAGCGCAGATCCTCACCCGCCGCCCTCATCTGCGCCTGCTCAGCGCCCCCGATCCGAGCCTGGGCCTGGAGCTGGCCACCGCCCATGCACCGGACCTGATCCTGCTGGACATCAACATGCCCGAACTGGATGGCTACCAGGTACTCAAGCGGCTGCGCGCCAGCCCGGATACGACCCGCATCCCGGTCATGGCGCTCACGGCCTTTGCCACCGAACGCGACGTGGAGCGGGGTATCAGCGCAGGCTTTGACGAATACCTGACCAAGCCCCTGGACGTGGAGCACTTCTTGAGCGTGCTGGATGCGCTGCTGCAAAAGGCTCAAAAGGAGGACGGCCCCCTTTCAAGGGACCAGGCGAGTCAAACAACTGGGGTCACAGGCAGGTAGCCGCTGGAGAGCGACGGTCCTTCAACGGCCGGGACCAGAAAGAGGCGGGGTTTTTCAGGGGGTTTCCCCGAGGCTGGGCGGGATGCAAATGACAGAGCAATCCCGCCCAGCAGTCGGGCATCAAACGCCTTGAGGCCAGTTCAGCCCAGGGTTGACTTGCCCGTTTGCTCAACCGCGACCTGCTCGACCGTGTCGACCAGAGAGGCGGTATGCATCCAGTTGAAGCGCTCGGTGCTCAACAGGATGAAGTGGATCAAAAGGGCCAGCACGGCCAGGAATGCAAACAGGGCAACCAGCGCTCTGCGCGGATCGAACAGCAGCCAAGTACGCCACATAGTGAAATCTCCTATATCGGAAAGAAACTGCTTTTACTGCTTCGCTGAGAGTAGTGCTTCAGACCTGATTCGCCATTCAGGCGAAGGGTCTTACCAAGCCACACCCCAGGGACGCCACATCCAGGCCAGAACGTGGGCCACCGCGGCAACCGCCAGAAAACCCATCATGCTGGTCATGAAGACACCATGAAACTCCATGGCCTCTTCTTCGTTCAGCCCCGAGAGCGAACCTTTCGTTTCGTCAACCATTTAAATTCCCTCCAAATGAGACCTATTGGCAAATACCGCGTCGATTCAACGCGATCACAGACTTCGGAGCAGACACTACACGAGGATAATTTCCACGATAGTGATCCAGCACAAGAAAATCCCAGACGCTCGATTTTCCTCGGTCCATCAGATAAGCGAACCTGCACCCAACGCGGTGGTCTCAACGGAGTACAGGCATACCAGGCCGCTTCTCAGGTCATTCCCATGCGCACACTGCTGCTCCCCATTCTGCTGGCTTCGGTGGCACTGGTGGCTTGCGCCGCAACGCCCGAGGGCATACCCGCAACGGGCCCGGACAGTCCACACCTCACAGAGGTACGAGGCAACGCTGAGCGCTTCCAGGGAGCGCAGGTGCGCTGGGGTGGCTCGATCGCCGGGGTGGAAAACCAGGAGCACGGCAGCCTGGTTGAGGTGGTCTCTCGTCAACTGGATAACCGTGGGCGGCCACATTCCGGGGACGGCAGCGACGGCCGTTTTCTCGCTGTGGTGGAGGGCTTCCTCGATCCTGCCATTCATACCCCCGGGCGCGCCTTCACCGTGACCGGAACCATCGACGGGATCGCCACGCGCCCTGTGGGTGAGCACAAATACGACTATGTACGCGTGCGCACAACCGGACACCATTTGTGGCCTGAGCCACGAACCGACCGATCGTACCGTCACCCCCCTCCGTACTTCTACGACCCTTGGTATGACCCCTGGCATCCGTGGTATCCCCACCCCCGCGGACTGCGTCGGTGGTGAAGCCGCCCCCAATCATTTGCAAGCCAACGGACCGGACATCCGATTGGTTCCTGAACGGACGCGGCGGGTCGTTCAGTCCACTGCCACCCAGTACTGAAGGCTGAACCAGCCTTTCTCGTCCTCCCAGGTGCGATGCAGGGCAAAGCCTGTTTCGGCCGCCAGCGACTGCAGGGCCGGCTGAGTGTATTTGTGGCTGTATTCGGTGATGATGGCCTCATCCGTGGCGAAGTGAAAGGTCTCGCCAGCCAGGTGCACTGCCTGCGGACAACGGCTGACCAGATGCATCTCCATGCGTCCAGCGTCCGCGTTCCACACCGCCCGGTGGCTGAAATTGCCGATATTGAAGTCCGCACCCAGCTCCCGGTTGGCACGCTCCAGCAGGTTGAGATTGAAGGCGGCAGTGACGCCCTGGGCATCATCGTAGGCAGGGATGAGCACTTCGGACGGCTTTTGCAGATCCACCCCCAGCAACACCGCGCCCCCGTGACCGACGACCCGGCGCAGGGTACGCAGCAACTGCCGCGCCTCTTCGGGGGTGAAATTGCCCAATGTGGAGCCAGGAAAGAACACCACCCGGCGCCGCGCCCGCAGCCGCGGCGTGGGGAGCGAGAATGGCCGGGTGAAATCTGCCGCCACCGGCAGGATCTCCAGTTGCGGAAAAGCGGCCTCCAGAGGCCCCAGATTGGCCACCATGTGCTCCAGACAAATCTCCATGGGCACATAAGCAGCGGGTTCCCGCAGGTGTTTCAGGATCAGCGGTACCTTGGTGCTGCTGCCACTGCCCGGCTCCACCAGCATCACGCGTGGCCCCAGGACCCGGGCCATCTCGGCGCCATGCTGCTCGAGGATGCGACGTTCGGTGCGCGTGGGGTAATACTCGGGCAACTCGCAGATGCGATCGAACAGGCGCGAACCCACCTCATCGTAGAAGTACTTGGGCGAGGTCTGCTTCGGGCGCCCCGACAAGGCCGTGAGCATGTCCTGCAGGAACACTTCCCGCTCGTCGGCGGGGGAATTGAGGCGTTGTGCGTTTGCCGGCATCAGTCGATATCCTTGGCCAGCCGGATCCCCATGAACTGCCAGCGGTCTCCGGGATAGAAGAAATTGCGATAGGTGATTCGAGCGTGCCCGGGCGGGGTCACGCAGGAGCTGCCGCGCAGCACCATCTGGTTACACATGAACTTGCCGTTGTACTCCCCAATGGCCCCGGCGGGCGCCCGGTAACCGGGGTATTGCACATAGGGGCTGGAGGTCCACTGCCATACGTCGCCAAAACACTGGCGCAGGCCACTGCCCTGTGCGGCGTCGGGATGAAAGGCAGAATGCCCGCCCTGCCCCACCGGTTCGATCCCGGCCTGTTCAACGGCGGTCTCCCATTCGGCCTCGGTGGGCAACCTGGCGCCGGCCCAGCGGGCAAAGGCGTCGGCCTCGTAGTAGCTCACATGGCACACGGGGCGGGATGGATCCAGGGCCTGTTCGCCCAGCAAAGTGAACTCCGAGTTGTACTCCCGGTTCCAGTAAAGCGGGCGGTCCCAACCCTGGGCCTGCACGGTGGCCCAGCCGTCGGAAAGCCAGAGTTCCGGGGTGCGGTAGCCACCGTCGCGAATGAATTCCAGGAATTCACCGTTGGTAATCAGGCGGTCCCCCAACCGATGAGGTTCCAGCCATTGCCGATGCCGCGGGCGCTCGTTATCGAAACAGAAATCGGCCCCCTCGGAACCGATGTCCACCAACTCCCTGGACCCGGGCAGGAACTCCAGGGGTGCCACGGATACCACCGCGGAAAGCGAGCCATCACGGTAGGCCGGACACAGTGGATTGGCAGCCAGCACATGTTTGATGTCCGTGAGCATCAGCTCCTGGTGCTGCTGCTCATGGTGCAGTCCAAGCGTGACCAGTTGCGCCAATTCCGGATCGTCTCCACGTTCACCCAGCAAGTTCAGCAGGTGTTCATCCACATAGGCACGGTAGGCCATGATCTGGTCGACGCCGGGGCGCGTGATCTGGCCGCGTTGCGGACGGGGGTGCATCTGCCCCACTGTGTAATAGTAGGAGTTGAAAAGGTAACCGTAACGTTCATTGAATCGGCGATAACCCTTTGCGTGGGGATGCAGGATGAAATTTTCGAAAAACCAGGTGGTATGCGCCAGATGCCACTTGGTGGGGCTCACGTCGGCCATGGTCTGCACCGTCATGTCCTCGGCGGACAACGGTGCCGCCAGGGCAACGCTGTGATCCCGGACCGCCTGGTAACGGTGGCGCAGGGTTTGAAGAGTAACCTCGGTCTGCGTAACGTCTGGCTGGGCAATATCGGGCAGGGCACTCACGGCGGGCTCCTTACAACCATGGGTTCTGTCAATGGAAGTTAAACTGTGACTTGACCCACGTCAACGATCATCCGGCAAATCCTCATTAGCCCAGCCCATGAACCCTCTCAATGCCTGGCGACGATCCATGGCATCCCGATACCCCAGTCGGATCAATTCACGCGTGAAGCCGGCCTCGAAGAGCAGGTAGGAAAGCAACTCCGAGCGTTCGGGATGCATGGCTCCCAGCGGGTACAGGGCCGCCCGCATCAGGCGCGGTAATTCACGCCGATAGCGAACGGCCACTGCCGCAAGGTCCTCCGACGGAGCGATCACCAGGGCCTGGATCGGCCTTAATTCCACACCGCCGGAGCGAAGGGTTTGCCGACCCGTCGCCCTCAAGGTGGCATTGATACGCTCCATCCGCTCCAGATCCACGGTAAGGCCATCCAGAAAAATGCTGGACAGGGCATGTCCGGCCACCTGCCCCGGCGAAGGATAGGCTTCACCCCGCTCCCAGGGGTCTTCCTGTAACTTCCAGGAACTGATCACCAGCACCCGATCGGCCCCCAGGTGGATCGCCGGGCTGATGGGCGACAGGTGTCGCATGGAACCGTCGCCAAAATATTCCCGGTCAAGACGCACAGCAGGAAAGACAAAAGGAATGGCACTGGTGGCCATGAGGTGATCGATGCCCAGTTGTGCCGGAATACCGATTCGCTTGGCCCGTCGCCATGGCTCGATCTCTCCCACCCCCTGGTAGAACGTGAGACTCTCGCCGGAGGCATATCCAAACGCGGACACGCTGGCGGCACGCAAATGGCCGTCAGCGATGGCCTCTTCCAGGGCCGAAAAATCCAGCGTACGGGTGAGCAGCTGCCGAAGCGGCGCGTTGTCCAGAACCGCCAGGGGGCGAAAGCGCGGGAAACGTGCGGCCAGCGGGTACAGGCTCCAGCGCAGCGCCGAAGACAGCAAGGCACCTGCATCAGCCCGATACACCTGGTGAGCACGGAAATTCCCCCAGATGGTCTCCATGCTCTCGACCCCGGCCCTGAAATCCCTGGCGAGCACCGCCAGTACCGCGGCGTTGATGCCTCCCGCCGACACCCCGCACAGAATCGGCATCGGAGTGGGACCCTCCGTGCCACGAAGATCCACAATCGCCTTGAGCACGCCCACCTGATAGGCCGCCCGGGCGCCCCCGCCAGTGAGGACCAAAGCACGTCGGGGCTCGGCGTGGTCATATTGATCAGCGCTCTGCGAGGTGGAATGCGGTGAGATCATATTGAACGAACGATCCATCGACATGTGTTGCCAGTAACCTGAGATCCTATTGCAGCTCGCCGGCCAAAAATACCATGGACACGGACATGTCTTTGGAACCAGGCCCGGAAGCCACACGAAGGAACCAGGCGGATCGGCCGACGCTCCAACCACGCACCGGCTGGAGATGAATTGAGGAGACCACCATGACCAAGAGCCACCCCCGGGAATCCGTCTGGGACTATCCGCGTCCACCCCGAGTGGAGCCGACGCAGCGCCACCTGATGGTGATCCATGATGGCCAGGTTCTGGCCGAGACCCGGCAGGCCTTTCGGGTACTGGAGACATCCCACCCGCCCTGCTACTACCTGCCCCCGGACAGCGTCGACTGGTCAAATCTGGAGCCCAGCGACACAAGCACGTACTGCGAATTCAAGGGGCAGGCCCGCTACTGGAACCTGCGCACACCGGACGGCACCATCCGCGATGTGTGCTGGGCCTATGCGCACCCCACAGCCTCCCATCGCGACATTGCCGGGTTTGTCTCCTTCTACGCGGGCCGGGTCGAGGCCTGTTACGTGGACGATGAGCAGGTGCAGGCGCAGCAGGGCAGCTTTTACGGCGGCTGGATCACCAGCGAGATCGAGGGGCCCTTCAAGGGCGGGCCGGGCACGGCGGGGTGGTAATCCTCGGCTTTGGCCAATATCAATGACGCTGCGCCCAACCAAGGATTACCATGACGCACATAATTCTTATTCAAACCCCTCCAAGCGCAGCAGCCAAGCCCGCCAACCGGCCGTCACCGGTGAGCCAGCCAGGCCCCTTTCACGGATCGCCCCATGCCTCACTTTCTCGCATCCCACCGGGACCGCCGGTTCAGCATTTTCTTCCGTAAAAACCGTCTGACGCCGCTGGCCGGCGCGATGGCAGTTTTATTGCCCACCTTCGCCCATGCTCAAGCCAGCCAGCCCGTACCCGAGGCTTCTGCAGTATCGCTGGAAACAGTGACCGTCACGGCGGGCACCCGCACCGAACGGGCCCTGGAGCGCAGCCCGGCATCGGTGGAGGTGATCACCGCTGCAGACATCCAGAACAGCGGTTCCGTGCTGCTCGGCGACGTGCTGCGCAACCACTCCGGGCTGTATGTGAGTGCCGATGGCACCCTGGCCTCCATCCGGGGCGCCAGCCGGGATGACACCGTGTTCCTGATCAACGGACGCCGTATCTCGGGTGAACCGAGCCGGCGCTACGAGCTCAACCGCCTCACGGCAGGACAGATTGAACGGATCGAGATCCTCAAGGGCCCGGGCAGCGTGCTGTATGGCTCCGATGCCCTGGGCGGCGTGATCAATATCATCACCCGCCAGCCCCGCACCGGCTTCGAGGCGGATGTGGACGTGCAGGCGGGGATGCGCGATGGCGGGGGCGCGGAGCGGTTCTCGGCCAGCGCCAACCTGCTCGGCGGCAATGAGCGCACCCAGGTCAGCGTGCTGGCCAACGCCAGTACACGCAACGCCTATGAGAGCAGCACCTCCGCCCAGGTGGGGGTCACCGGGCAACGAACACCCCCCTCCGAGCACGGTGGAGCCAGTTCTCCCGTGCGAAACATTCAGGATATCTACCGCTTCGATGAACAGCGCCTGGACGAGGCGGACGTGTATAACCTGGGAGTGACACTACGCCACGAGATCAGTCCCACCCTCCAGGGTGAACTGGAACTGGGATGGATGGAGGAAAGCCGGTCCCGGGATTACGTCAATGAGGGCCGTACCGACACGAACTACACCAACAACCAGGGCCAGACCATTCCGGCCTTCAATATCCCCACCCGCTGGACCGACGATAACCGTCGCACCGATGTCTCCGGCACCCTGGACTGGCGTCCCGACGAACGCTTCGGGCTGCGTTACAACCTGTATCAGAGCCGCTATGAAAAGGAACGCTCCGTCACCGCAATCCCATGGGGCGACCTGGGCTTTGACAACCGGGGCCAGACGGATGCCGGAGGCAGGGACACCATCCTGACCGAGACCATCAATGACCTGCTGGCCACCTGGAGCCCCGCCGCTGAACACACCCTGGCAGCCGGTGCCCAGTACCGCGATGGCGATGACCGCTGGCATGGCGGTGCCTTCCTCCAGCACGAGTGGCAGGCCAGCGAACGTCTGGATCTGGTATACGGCGCCCGTTACGACGAGGCCAGCGTGGGCGAAGACAGCACCACCATTAAGGCCGGTGGCGTCTACGCCCTGACCGAAGCCTCCCGCTTGCGCTTCAACTACGCCCAGGGCTTCAAGGTGCCCGAGAATCGCGACTACGATTCCAACCATATCAATCCACGCGGCATGCCCATGCTCGGTGCCCATGTGTCCGACCCCAGTGTCGGCAAAACGCCTCATGACCTGAAGCCGGAACGAAGCGAAACCTGGGAACTGGGCCTCCTGGGACGGATTGGCGGTGGGCGCTACGAACTCACCGCCTTCCACACCGATATTCGCGACCGGGTGGAGCGGGTGCGTGAACAGCCCCTGGGCACGGAATACATCACCTTCCGCAACGTGGGCGAGGCTCGCATCCGAGGCCTGGAGGGCCTGTTGACACTGCCCGTCACCCGCACGGTGCACGCTGACTTCACCGGCACCTGGGTGGACGCCGAGAATCGCAACACCGGGAAAACCCTGTCCAGCAGCCCCGACATCACCGCCGTGGCCGGCCTCAACTGGGCACCCGATGACAGGCAGTTCTGGCAGGTGCGCGTGCGTCACGTGGGCCAGCGTTATCTGGATGCCGACAACACCGAGCGGGACAGCAGCTACACCGTGGCCGACCTGACCGCCAGCTTCCAGCCCCGACACTGGGACAACCTGGAACTCTATGGCGGCATCGACAACCTGTTCGACGCCAGCAATGACAGCAGCCTGCTGGCCGACCCGGGTCGGTTCTACCGAGTGGGATTGCGCTACTCGCTGCGCTGAGCCTCCTTTTTCCTGAACACGCGGACAGATTCAAGCCATGACAAGACCACACGCATATCGCTCGGGCATTCCGGCCCTTTTTCTTCTGCTGATCATGCTGTTGATGATGATGACTCCGGTGCATGCGGATCCAGGTCAATCACGCACGGCCCTGCATCTTTGCGACGATGACCGTCAGCACCTGCTCGGCCACATGCGGCATTTTCTGGAGATCTCCAACGGTATTCTCGCCTCCGCACTGGAGGATGATCATGAGGGCATTGCCACCCTGGCCGAGGATTTCCGCCCCACTTCGGCCATGCTGGAACGCATGAAGTTGCTGGCTCAAGCCTATGAGGAAGAGGGTCGGCCGCATCGGACACACCAGCGGGAGCTGAGGCGCTTCGAGCGCATGGCGGCCAATCTGTCTCCGGATTTCGTGGAAATGTACCGGGCCATGCGCCTGGGATTCGACGACATTGCCGAGCAATCCCGGCAGGGTGCGCCCAGCCAGGAGATCATGCATCGCCTGGTGAATGTGCAGAACGTGTGCATCGCCTGTCATCGGCAGTTTGAATTCCTGCCCATGGAGTGTCACTAAGCCACCCACACCCCATTCCCGGCCCAAGGTCCGGGTTTGCCAGAACTATATTAGCAATTTATCATATACGGATATTGATCCACGCCATCCAAGGAACCTTTGATGCTCAAACGCGACCTCAACGAGTCGTACCATCCCCTCTTCTTCCTGGCAGCCCTGGGGGCAGGCGGTCTGGCCGTTTCGTTCTTCATGTACCCCATGTTTCTGGTGCAACGCCCCCAGCCCTCCATGGCCACCTTCAATCACCTGTGGCCCATCCTCACCGGCCCCGTGACGCCCGCATCGGTCGGGCTGGCGCTGGTGCTGCTGGCCGTGGTCCTCCTGGCTGCGCTGCACTTCCGGCTGCTGGCCTGGAACATCCGCGAATACCGCCAGTTTCGCCGCACGCCGGCGTTCGCCCAGTTACTCAGTAACAACAGCGAGATCTCCCTGATGGCCATTCCCCTCACCCTGGCCATGTCCATCAACATGATGTTCGTGCTGGGCGCCCTATTCGTGCCTAATCTGTGGTCGGTGGTGGAATACCTGTTCCCGCTGGCGCTACTGGCCTTCATGGCGGTGGGGGTATACGCCCTGAAGATCCTGACCACCTACTTTGCCCGCACCCTCACCGAAGGCAACGTGGATTTCTCGTCCAATAACAGTCTGGCGCCCATGATCGCCATCTTCGCCCTGGCCATGATCGCCGTGGGCCTGGCAGCACCGGCCATGATGAGCGAAACGCAGGCCACCGCCATCATTGCCCTCCTGCTGTCCATGTTCTTTTTCACCGCTGCCATCCTGCTGTCGGTGATCAAGCTGGTACACGGCTTCCGGGCCATGATGGTCAAGGGCATCAATGTGGCAGCCAGCCCCAGCCTGTGGATCATCATCCCCATCCTGACCCTGCTGGGCATCACCTGGATCCGTCTGTCCTATGGCCTGCAACAGGGGTTTGACCAATCGGTCAACTACAGCTCGCTGCTGATCCTGGGTGCCGCCATCCTGTCTGCACAGATCCTCTTCGGGCTGATCGGCTATGCCGTGATGCAGCGCCTCGGTTATTTCCGCGACTATTCCCGGGGAAGCCAGGGCAATGCCGGCACCTTTGCTCTGATCTGCCCGGGCGTGGCGTTCTTCGTTTTCGGCATGTTCTTCATTCACCTGGGCCTGATCAACAGCGGCGTGCTGCAGGCGGGCAGCTGGGCACATCTTCTGGTCATGCTCCCGTTCATCGCCGTGCAGCTCAAGACTCTTGAAGTGATGTGGCGCATCAAGCGCAACATCCTTGATGCACCCGGAGATTTGAAAGCGGCGCGGACCACTTGAAGTTAAGCCCACGCCGCCCACTACAGAATCCTCAGAGAGTCAGTGACTCCTTGCGAAAGGGACATCAGAATCGATAACTTGCCATCATTCTGATGTCCCTTCCCGCCTCCGGCAAAGCTTCGTCACCCCCGACACTTATCAGCCCATGTATCTCATCGACCGCATGGTGGAAGCCCGCATTGAGGAAGCCGAGCGGCGGGGCGACTTTCAGGATCTGCCCGGTGCCGGCAAGCCACTGAACCTGGAAGACGACTCCATGGTGCCCGAGGAGCTGCGCACGGCCTATCGGCTCCTGCGTAACAGTGGTTTCATCCCGGAGGAACTGCGTTTGCGCAAGGAAATCCGTGAGGTGGAAGATCTATTGGCGACGGCTACGGATCAGTCGCTCAAGGATCAGCATTCGAAGCGCCTAAGGCTATTACTGGACCGGCTGGGACGGGAACGGGGCATGAATCCAGCGCTGAGCGCAGATTACTTCGAGCAGGTCTGCCAACGCCTGGAGCGGCGTTGACGACCACATCCAGCCGTCATCGAAAAATTTATCGGTTGATCATTTGCGCGTCTTCCAGGTGGCGGACACGCTGCCCACAGATCCTGTGGATATCTTTGTGGACAGCGTGTCGGCAAACTCCGAAAAGCCTGGCCTGACGGGCATTGCCGTCAGATTGGTCAAAAAATCGCCACCCCAGGCTAACTCAATAATTTATATAGATTTATTCTGAATATCCTCCATGGGTGATTTCCCCTTGACAGAAAACCGGGAAATCGACTAAGCCCCAGCCCGCCTGTGCACAAACACACGCTGCACGGGAGTCAGTTCCAGAATCAGCACCCTTCGTCAAGTTGAATCGGCGCCAATTAACCTGATATTCTCCACGGTTGTTCTGGGTGCCTGTCGACCGTCCCGGTCTGGCAGGTTAAACGGGAAGTCCGGTGCAGCCAGGTTGACCTGGCAAGTCCGGCACTGCCCCCGCAACGGTAGGTGGTAACGGCAGATTCTCTCATGCCACTGCGCGGCTCACGTCCTTGTTCGGGCGGGCCGTGTGGGAAGGCAGATCTGCCGGAGGGCGTCATCGCCCTCCAGGCCACAAGTCCGGAGACCGGCCCTGAACAGACCCGAACACTGCGGGGCGCTGCGGTCGGGGCCGGTCACGGATAACCCTCCCGCCTTCCCGGTGGTGCGTTCCTCTCGTTCGGCCCTCCTTCGCTGACACCCCGTGGTCCATCCGATCACCGCGCACGGGGTGGTGCGCGCAAGGAACGTCCATGCACAAGTCGAATCCCCTTTTACTGGCCATGGTGTCCGGCACCCTGGTGTCGCCCGGCTTTGCGGGCCAGGCCAGCCATGATCCATCTGATGTCGTTGAACTGGACCGTATCGTTCTCGAGTCCCGAACCCCTTCAAGCCGTCGAATCACCGACGAGGACATTCGCAGGCACCAGCCCCTGGATGTTGCGGACATCTTCCGCTCCGAGGTCTCCGTGGATGTGGGCGGCGGCAGTCGCAACGCGCAGCGCCTTTATCTGCGCGGACTGGAAGCCAGCAATCTCAATGTGAACATCGACGGCGCCCGCGAAGGCCGCAATCTCCACCAGCATCGGGGCAGCCTCAGCGGTCTGGACCCTGATCTGATCAGGCAAGTGGAAGTGGACCCCCGCCCCTCGGCCGACCAGGGCCCCGGGGCCCTGGGGGGGCGCGTGGCATTCACCACCAAGGATGCCCAGGACCTGCTCCTGCCAGACCAGCAACAGGGCGCTCGCATGAAAGCCGCGTATGCCAGCGCGGATGAGGCATGGCTGGGTTCAACCTCCCTCATGACCCGGCTGAACGAGGACTGGGGTGCCCTGGCCCATCTGCGGGCCGTGAATCGTGAGGATTACCGTATTGGCGGGGGCGAAACCATGCCCCATTCCGGTGGACAGGACCGCGACTACCTGCTGCGGCTCAGCCGACTGCCCACACAAGGTCATGAGATCCGACTGGGTGCCCAGCGCCACACATTCACCGGCGATCATCCCTATGGGTCCCGGGGTAGCGACTTCGGCGACCCCCGCGAGGACCAGGCCCAGGATGAGGTGGGTCAACGTGTGAGACAGCATCGCTGGACCCTGCAACATGCCTATGACGCCCCGGGGGACTGGCTGGACTGGAACGGAAGCCTCTACTACACCGACCATCAACTGCAGCGACTCGACAACGACACCCGAATCCGCACCCGGGAATACGGCGGCGATGCCAGGAATACCTTCCACCTTGATCACGCGGGCATCCAGCACCGGCTGACCCTGGGCGTGGACTATTACCTGGAAGAGGGACAAACAGAGGGCCCGAGCATCTCCAGTGAGTCCCGCAACCTGGGAGCCTTCATCCAGAATCGCATGCACCGGGGACGCCTGTCCCTCTCCCTGGGGGCGCGCTTCGATGACTTCTCCACCGAATTTCACCAGCAGACACTGTCGGGAAGCGCCGTTTCCCCCAACGTGAGCGCGGAAGTGGCACTCCCCGCCGGCCTGACCGCCTTTGCCGGTTATGGCGAGGCGGTGAGCGGCACCGGGATCATCCCCGTCGGCTGGATGGCCTACATCAAAGAGGACACCAACCTCAATGATGGCGAGCCCTTCAAGGCGGAAAAGTCCCGTCGCCGGGAGGCGGGCGTGCGATACGAAGCCCGGGATGCCCTGGTCGATCGGGATCGGCTGCAACTGGAATTCACCCTGTTCGACACCCGCTTGCGCAACAGCGTGGACCGGGATGATCCCTGGGGAAGCCCCTTTGCCAGCCGACGCTTCGGCTTTGAGCCACCTTTTGTGGGGACCATCCGCAACCGGGAGGATACCCTGCGCACACGCGGCTACGAGATCCGCGGAAGCTGGGGCGCGGGCCGGTACGACACCCATATCTCGTTCTTCAGTGCCGAAACCCTGGACGAGGACGGCAATCCCCAGGCGGTATCACGGCGACGGGGTGGCACCGGCGGGGATCGCTTCGTCTGGGATCATCGCTGGGCGGCCCTGGACAGCCTGACCCTGGGATACACCTTCACCTGGGTGGATGACCTCACCCAGGTACCCGACGACGCACCACCACGTGATGGCTACAGCCTCCACGACCTGCAGGCCCAGTGGGACCCCGGCCTGAACGACCGTCTGACCCTGTCGCTGGTGATTCACAACCTCCTGGACACCCGATATGCCCGGCACACCTCGCTGGCGGACACGGATGATGATGGCCGCATCCTCGTGCGGGACGAACCCGGCCGGGACATCCGGGTGAGTGCCACGCTGAGATTCTGACAAACCGGTATCCAGCCTGCGCCCGAATCCATTCAACCACGGAAAGCATTCCATGCAGAACGCGATGATGACTCCATGGGCGCCCATGCGCGCCCTTGCCCGGGTATCGATGCTGATGGTGATCCTGATGATCCTTGTCGGCTGTGATGCCCCCGCACCCGAGGCCCGACTCGACAAGGACCAGGCCGATGCTTCCATGCGCGAGATCCAGGACATGCTGGGCCGACAGGTCAGCGTGCCCAGGGATGTGGAGCGCATCGCCACGGTGAACGTGGATGCCTTTCGCATGGTGGTGCACCTGCGGGCGGACGATCGCCTGGTGGGCATCCCCGGCGACATGTTCGGTTCCCGTTTCTCCCGGGAGAAGACCATCGAGGCGCTGGCGGTGACCGGGGTTGAAGATATCCCGCAACTGGGCGGCGGTCAGCCCGGATCGGACATCAATCTGGAGAGGGTGGTGAGCGTCTCCCCGGACGTCTTCTTCTACTGGGCCTTCACCCGGGGCGACTCCACCCAGGCCATGGCGGACCATGCGGATCGATTGCAGCGGCAACTGGGCGTCCCGGTGGTGGCGGTGAGCACCCTCGGCAGGGAGCGGGATCCAAAGAAGATCATGGCCGAGATCGAGCGGGCCTATGCCCTGATGGGCGTCATCCTCGACCGGGAGCCGCGTGCCGAGCAGTTGCTGGATCGCTATCGCCAGGAAGTCTCCTCCCTGCAAGCCCGCATCCAGGGCGAAGCCGCGCCCCGTGTCTACCTGGCCCACCGCACCAACCTGTTCAGCAACGTGGCCTTTTATTATCCGCTGGAACAGCTGGGTGCCCGCAACGTCGCCTCGCAGCGGCGCGGTCGAGACGGCGAAATCGCCGCCGAGCAACTGCTGCAATGGGACCCCGAGCATATCTTCCTGCACACCCCTTCCCAGGCGAGCCGGGTGTCCCTGGACACCGTGCTGGACGACGCCCGTCTGCAGGACGTGGCCGCCATCCGCGACGGGCAGGTGCATCGTTTCAAGGGTACCTACATGGGCTGGGATCTGGCCACCGGACTGGTGGATCTGATCCGCATGGGCAGGATCCTGTATCCCCAGGCCCTTGAGGACCTGGATGCAGCACTTCTTGGCGAGGACATCCTCCACACCTTCTATGGCAAACCCGGGCTGTATGAGCATCTTGCCCGGCAAAGCGGCTTTGAGGATCTGTGACCATCATGGACACGGCCACCCCGGCACGGCACACGGGTGATGCGGGATCACCCGATACCATCGCCGCCTATCGTCGCCAGAATCGCCGGCGTGCCCTGCTTCTGGCGCTGCTGGCACTGGGTCTGGTGGCCATCAGTCTCCATGGCCTGACCCTGGGGGCCATGGATATCCCCGTCTCACAGACCATCCTGGCCCTGCTCGCCCCGGCCCTGCCCGGCGCATGGGTGAGCCCGGAGATTCAGAACGTGGTCTGGAACATCCGCCTTCCACGCCTCATCACCGCCCTCACCGCCGGCATGGGGCTGGCGCTGGGTGGGGTGATCCTGCAGACCCTGCTGCGTAACCCCATGGCCTCCCCCTTTACCCTGGGCCTGTCTTCCGGGGCCTCCCTGGGGGCGGCGCTGGTGATCATTTTCGGGTTTTCCGCCTTTGGCGTGGTGGGCATCGTGGCCAACGCCTTCCTGTTCGCCATCGGGGTTTCGCTGCTGATCCTGCTGATCGGACAATGGAAGGGTGCCACCCCCATGAGCCTGATCCTGGCGGGGATCGCGCTCATGTATTTCTTTGGTGCCTGCACCACGCTGGTGATCTATTTCTCCGACGCCTATGCCACCCGTGAGGTGATGTTCTGGACGGTGGGCAGCCTCAGCCGCGCCAACTGGGAAAGCGCCACCCTGATCAGCCTGACACTGCTGCTGGTACTGCCCATCTTTCTGTGGCGGGCGGTGGATCTCAACCGCCTGCTCCTGGGGGATGACACGGCCAGGAGTCTGGGCCTGCCGGTGGAGCGCCTGCGCATCCTGCTGATGCTGCTGGTCTCGCTGCTGGTGGCGGTGGTCGTGGCCTTCACGGGCGGGATCGGCTTTCTGGGCCTGGTGGCGCCGCACCTGGCCCGGCTGATGATCGGCACGGATCACCGGTTTCTGCTCCCGGCCACGGCACTGATGGGCGGACTGCTGCTGGTGGTGGCGGACCTGATTTCCCTGCATGCCTTCGCCCCGGTGGTGCTGCCGGTGGGCGTGGTCACCGCCTTTGTGGGATCACCCCTGTTCATCTATCTGATCCTGCGTCATCGTGCCGGAGGCAGCGCATGAGTCCCCGGAATGGGCTGACCCTGGAGGATGTCTCCTTCGGTTATGGGCGTGCAACGCCCACCCTGAAGGGGGTGTGCCTTCAGGTCCGCCCGGGCGAGGTGGTGGCACTGCTCGGCCCCAACGGTTCGGGCAAGACCACCCTGCTCAAATGCGCCATGGGTCTGCTCAAGCCGCACAGCGGACGCATCAGCCTTCAGGGCCAGGACCTGATGCGCATGCGCCGCTGGCAGGCCGCCCAGCGGCTCTCCTATGTGCCGCAGGCCACGGATATCGTCTATCCGATGACCGTGTTCGAGAGCGTGCTGCTGGGGCTTCGGGACAGCCCCTGGTACCCGGATCAAGCATCACTGGAGAAGGTGGAACGGGTTCTGGCGCGTCTGGAACTAACGCCACTGGCCACCCGGCCCCTGGACGAACTCAGCGGCGGACAACGCCAGAAGGCCGCCATCGCCCGGGCCCTGGTGCGGGACACCCCTTACCTGCTCCTGGACGAACCCACCAACCATCTGGACATGAAGCACAAGCGCGACACCATGGAGATCCTGCGTGAGCGGGCACGGATCAACCAGCAAGGCATCCTGGTCGTGCTCCACGAGATCAACATCGCCACGCAACTGGCCGATCGGATCGTGCTGCTGGACCAGGGCCAGGTGGTCGCTTCGGGCGCCCCTGCGGAGGTCATCACCCCAAAACACCTGCGCGCGGTGTATCAGGTGGATGTGGGGATTGCCTACCAGGATGGACTGCCGTTCCTGATGGGGTATCGTTGAGCCAGTTCAGCCCATCTCGATAAAGGCACTCACCGGCCAGCACGGGGCCTGCCAGGCGCGGGCGATGCGCTGGGCGCCGCCGAGGCGAATGGCCTCGGTCTCGAAATCCACCACCTCACAGAAATCCGCGATGTCGGGTCGGGGGGGCTGCTGGGTGGTGCGGCCGTCGGTGAGCAGCCATAGACCAATGGGCTGATCCGGATGGCGGCGTTTTGCCTGGGCCATGAGGTCCTGCGCCCGCTGAATACCGGCCCCCACCGGGCTGCCCCCGCCGCCGGGGATGGGGGCAACCCAGGCATCGCTGCACAGGGGGGCCCGGGAGGGCGGGCGCAGGATACAGGCACCCTGCCCTGAAAACCCCACCACCGCCAGCGCCGACCGCTGCGTGTACAGCTGATGGGCCCAGGCGCTGATCAGCCCCTTGGCCATGGCCAGCTTGTCCTGCCTGAGCATGGAGGCGGAGCAGTCCAGAACCAGGCAATACAGCATGCCGGCACCCCCCCGGCGGGGTCGGTACACCAGGTGCCCGGGCTGAAGCGGCCCCGGCCCCTTGTTCAGCAGGGTGCGATGCCAGTGGATGCCCGCTTGCGCCTGCTTGCGCGGACGACGCCACCGCCCTGGCCCTGGCGCGCGCTCATCCGGCAGCCGACCGGCCACCGGCGAGCGCGTCAGGGCTTTTTTGTCGGCAGGGGCCTCACATGCGCCAGGGACCGGATGGGGGTGGGTTCCGGAGGCAGTGCGCCCCAGTCCTGATCATGACCGCTGCGCTCAGGCACCGTGGCTTCAGTGTCCCGGGGGGCATCCTGATCTCCCGCGCCGCTGCCTTGCGATCGGGATGAACCGGCCGCCTCTGGCGCATGCGACGGGTCTTCGCCAGAGGGCTCCGGGCCCGATGCCTCGTCGGGTGACGACGCGGAGCGGTCCCGGCGGCGATGCGCCAGCACCAGGGCCTGCACCGCATCAATATCCGTGTCCCGAATGCAAGCGGCATCCGCCAGGGCCGCATGGGCCCGAGCGGCCCGCAGCATCACCAGATCTGCCCGCACCCCTTCCACGCCGGCGGCAAAACATACTTCACTCACCCGATCGTGCACTGCGTCGGTGAAGGCCAGGGATTCCAGTCGCGCGCGAGCCTGGCAGATGCGCTCCCTGAGCGCCTCCTGATCCGTCTCGTGGGTGCGGATGAATGCCTCCGGATCCGCCTCGAAGGCCAGTCGGGACCGCACGATCTCCCGGCGCGTGGGGGCGTCGATCATGTCGTTCAGGCGCACCAGCAGACCGAAACGATCCAGGAGCTGGGGTCGCAACTCCCCCTCCTCCGGGTTCATGGTGCCCACCAGCACGAAACGCGCCGCATGCTGGTGGGAGATGCCGTCACGTTCCACACGGTTCACACCGCTGACAGACACATCCAGCAACAGATCCACCAGGGCATCGGGCAACAGGTTCACCTCGTCCACATACAGCACCCCCTGGTGGGCCCGGGCCAGCAGCGCCGGCTTGAAACAGGCATCCCCCTGCTTGAGCGCGGCCTCGATATCCAGTGACCCCTGGAGTTGTTCCTCACTGGTCCCCAGGGGCAGGTTGACGAAACCGCCATCCGGCAGCAACTGCGCCAGGGCCCGGGCGCTGGTGGTCTTGGCGGCACCGCGCGGCCCTTCGATGAGCACCCCGCCGATCAGGGGATCGATGGCCGCCAGCAGCAGGGCATTCTGCAGTTGCGGCACCCCCTTGAGGGCCGTGAACGGGTATTGGATCGACAGCGCGGTCATGGATCAGCCTTCCAGGTGTTCTTCGGTCTGCAGCAGATGGTTTTCCAGTTGCCGGCGATAGTCGCCCGGGTGCTCCCACAGACCCCGCTGCATGGCTTCCAGCAGACGCTCGCACATCTCGTGCAGCGCGGCCGGGTTGTGGGTCTGGATGAAGCCCCGGGTGTCCGGGTCGTTGATGTAGGCATCGGTGACAAGGGCATACTGATCATCCCGCACCACCCGCGCCGTGGCATCGTAGGCGAAGAGGTATTCCACGGTGGCGGCCATCTCCGAGGCCCCCTTGTAACCGTGTCGCTTGACGCCTTCGATCCACTTGGGATTGGTGACCCGGGCGCGGATCACCCGGCTGATCTCCCACTCCAGGGTGTTCATGCGCGGGGCCTGGGGATGACTGTGATCGCCATGGTAGATCTCGGGTTGACGACCGCTGAAGTGACGTACCGCCGCCGTCATGCCCCCCTGAAACTGGTAATAGTCATCCGAATCCAGCAGGTCATGTTCCCGGTTGTCCTGGTTCTGCACCACCAGATCGATCCCCGCAAGCCGCCGGGTAAGCACCGCGGGCACGCGGGTGCCATGGTCCTCCTGTCCGTAGGCATAGGCGCCCCAGTTGAGGTAGGCCTGGGCCAGGTCCGCATCCTCCTGCCAGTGGCGGGAATCGATCAGCCCCTGCATGCCAGCCCCGTAGGCGCCGGGCTGGGCACCGAAGACCCGGAACCCCGCCTGCCGACGGGCCTGGCCTGCCTCCATGCCCTGGGCGACCAGCGCCGCGCTCTCCTGCTGGATGCGGGCACGGATCGGGTTCAGATCCTCCGGCTCGTCCTGCTCCGCCACCGCCTGTACCGCCGCGTCGAACAGCCGCATCACGTGGGCGAAGGCGTCCCGAAAGAACCCGGACACCCGCAGGGTCACATCGATGCGGGGGCGATCCAGCACTGACAGGGGCAGGATCTCGAAGTCGGTCACCCGGTGACTGCCAGCGGACCAACGCGGCCGCACACCGATCAGGGCGAAGGCCTGGGCCAGGTCGTCGCCACCGGTGCGCATGGTGGCGGTACCCCAGACGGACAACCCGATGGCGCGGGGATAGTCCCCGTGCTCCTGCATGTATTTCTCCACCAGCAGGGCCGCCGATTTCATGCCCAGGGTCCAGCTGGTGGCGGTGGGGATGGCCCGGGCATCCGCCGAGAAGAAGTTGCGCCCGGTGGGCAGCACATCCGGACGCCCCCGGGAGGGGGCACCGCTGGGTCCGGGCGGCACGAAGCGTCCATCAAGCCCGTCACACAGCCCACGGAGTTCCTGCGGGCCGCAGGCTTGCAGGTCCGGTTGCAGGCGTGTGCGGATGCGCTCCAGCACCGGGCGGGTTCGGGGCCAGGCCCACCCTCCTGCCTCCGGCAAGCCCTGTTCCAGGATGGCGCGGGCCAGGGCTTCCAGGCGCTCGCGGGTATCCCCGTGGTGGCGCCAGGGCTCGTCGGCCAGGGCTGCCTGGAGCACATCGGGACGAGGACCTGTCCAGGGATCGGCCCAGTGGGCGTCCAGGGGATCGAACCCCTCCCCCAGATCCAGGTCCCGGGCCAGGGCACGGATCAGGCTGTCGTTGCCTTCTCGCCCGTCCCCCATGGGGTAGCGGGCCAGGGCCAGCAGGGTGTCACGTTCCTGGAGCCCCTCGGGGGATTCGCCGAAGATGTGCAGACCATCGCGGATCTGGCTTTCCTTGAGTTCACACAGATAGGCGTCGGTGCGGTTGAGCAGCAACTGCTCATCCTCCTCGGTGGCCGGCGTCTCGAGACCCAGGTCCCGATGCAGGTCCTGGGCGATGATGCTGTCCAGGATGTTCTTGCGCAGCACCCCAGCGCGGCGGCGATCCAGCATCAGGGCCTCGTAGTATTCGTCCACCTGGCGCTCAAGATCCCTTGTCGGCCCATAGTTCTCGGCCCGGGTGAGCGGCGGCATCAGGTGATCGATGATCACCGCCTGGGCACGACGCTTGGCCTGGGTGCCCTCCCCCGGGTCGTTGACGATGAAGGGATAGAGGTGCGGCATGGCGCCGAAGATCAGGTCCGGCCAGCAGGTGTCACTCAAGGCCACGCTCTTGCCCGGCAGCCACTCCAGATTACCGTGCTTGCCCACATGGATGATGGCATCACAGCCAAACTGCAGCCGCAGCCAGGCGTAGAAGGCCAGGTAGTAATGCGGGGGGACCAGATCCGGGTCGTGATAATTGGCCATCATGTCCAGGTGATAGCCGCGGGCCGGCTGGATGCCCACGAACACCCGGCCGCAGCGCAGACCGGCGATCATGAAGCGCTGCTGTCGCACCATGGGATCGTGCTCCGGCGCGCCCCAGCGGGCCAGTACCGCCTTGCGGTTAGCCTCAGGCAACCCATCGAAATAACGCCGGTAGTCAGCCATGGACAGGCTCTGCCAGGCGGGACGCGTCGCCCGATGCTGAGGATCATTGGTCACCCCCTCGCACAGTCGACTCATCAGGGCATCGCCATCATCGGGGATGCCGTCCAAGGCATACCCCTCCGCCTCCAGACGGCGCAGAATCCCGACGACCGAGGCCGGGGTATCCAGACCCACACCATTGCCCAGGCGACCCTCCCGGGTGGGATAGTTGGCCAGGATCAGTGCCAGGCGCTTGTCCCCGTTCGGGGTGTTGCGCAGCCGACACCAGCGCTCGGCCAGGGCGGCGACGAACGCGATTCGCTCGGCCTGGGGCTGGTAATGCACCACATCGGTCTGGGTATGCGGGCAGCGGCGCTCCAGGCCCTTGAAGCTCACCGCCCGGGAAATGACATGGCCATCCATCTCCGGCAGGGCCACCTGCATGGCAATATCCCGGGGCTGCAGCCCATGCACGTCCCGCTGCCAGTTCTCCTCGTTGCCGCCCGAGAGGATCACCTGCAGCACCGGCCGATCATCCGCCAGGGCCTGTTCGCCGTCTGCCCCCTGGGCCCGGGAGAAGGCCGTGGCGTTCAGGATCATAGCCACGCCCTGTTCCCGGCACAGGCGTCGCACCATCTCCAGACACAGTGGATCCTTCAGGGACACCAGGGCCATGGGCAGGGGGTTGAGGCCGCGGCTCAGCAGTGCCTGGCACAGGGCATCGAAGACCGCGGTATTGCCCGCCTGCAGATGTGAGCGATAAAAGAGGACGGCCACCACCGGCGCCCCCGCATGCCAGCGCGCCTGCCAGGCCGATACCGTGCCCACATCCTGCTCGGGGTGATACACGCCGATGTGAGGCAGCGGCCTGGGTGGCGGAGGCTCCAGGGGGAGATCGAAAAAGGTGGCCCCGATAAAGTCATAGAAGGCCCGGATGTTGGCGGGGCCGCCCTCGCGCAGATAGCGCCACAGGGCGCGGCAAATATCCGGCTCCACCGTACTCTTCATGAGCAGGTTGCCATCCTCGGTATTGTCCCCGGAAAACATCACCAACCGGATACCCCGGCGTCGGCACAGGGCCCACACCTGCTCCGTGCCATAGGGCCAGTAGGATTCGCCACCCAGGTGATCGATGATGATCACGCGGGCCTTTTGCAGCACCTCATCCAGGTACAGGTCCACCGACGCCGGCTGGCTCAGGTGCAGCAGGTTGGCCAGGCGAACGGATGGGTAGTTGTCTTCCCCCACGGGGCCCGACCGGGCCTGTGGGCATTGGGAGGCCAGCAGGGCCAGGGTGGTATCCGCGGCACTGAGGATGACGATATCGGCGGGCGTCTGATCCAGACGCGTGATCACCGAGTCGTCGTCGACGAACCCGCCGGGTTGTGCCGCCAGCAGATGCATCAGGCCGTCGCCGCCAGAACCGCCGGTTGCAGGGCCTGCTCCAGGGCCTCGGCCGAGAGGTCCTGACCGATCAGCACCAGACGGGTTGCGCGATCCTCCCCGGCACCCCAGGGGCGGTCAAAGTAGCTGTCAAAACGACTTCCCACCCCATGCACCACGAGGCGCATGCGCTTGTCGGGCAGGGCCGCGAAGCCCTTCACGCGGAAGATGCGGTGATCCCGCACCACTTGCTGCAACCGTTCCAGCAGCCTGTCGCGATCCACCTGCGGCAGCCTCACCACCACCGAGTCGAACTGATCGTGGTCATGATCATGGTGATGATCTCCCTCCCCATGGGCATGGTCATGATGCCCGGCGCGCAGGTGGATATGCGCTTCGGAGGCATTGCCCAGCCCGATCATGAGCGCGGGATCCACCCGCCCATGGTCGCTGGAGAGGATTTTCACCGGGGGCGGGATCTCGGCGCGCACGAGTGCCGTGACCCGCTCCACTGCCGCCGCATCCACAAGATCGGTCTTGCTCAGCACCACCAGATCCGCCGCGGATAGCTGATCCTCGAAGAGTTCATGAAGTGTGGAGTCGTGATCCAGGTTCGGGTCGGCGCGGCGTTGCCGGTCCACCGCCTCGGGGTTGGCGGCGAACTGTCCCTGGGCGGTGGCGGGCACGTCCACCACGGTGACCACGGCATCCACGGTGCAGCCGGTCTTGATCTCCGGCCAGTTGAAGGCCTGCACCAGGGGCTTGGGCAGCGCCAGGCCGGAGGTCTCGATGAGGATGTGATCGATCTCGTCCCGGCGGTCCATCAGGGCCTTCATCACGGGATAAAAGGCCTCCTGCACGGTACAGCACAGACAGCCATTGGCCAGTTCGTAGAGCGTGCCGGCGTCCTCTCCGGATTCGTCGCAGCCAATGCCGCAGCCCCTGAGGATCTCGCCATCCATGCCCAGTTCGCCAAACTCGTTGACGATGACGGCAATCCGCCGCCCCTGGGCATTGTCCAGGAGATGACGCAGCAGGGTGGTCTTGCCACTGCCCAGAAAGCCGGTGACGATGGTGGCCGGGATTCTTGATCTGGATATCATGGAAATGCTCGCTCGCGCGCCGCCCGCGCATCGATGGGATGGATGCGCCACGAAGGCGGTACGTGCCACGGAGGAGAGATCAAGCGCGGTCCGGCTCCACCCGGCACGCCGCACCCCGCGGCACCTGGTCTTCAACAGGCCGGTCTCCGGGCTTGTGGTGGGTGTTCAAGGTGGGGAGCTGCCTTCCCATGAGATCCGCCCGGGGGACGGGGTCTCACAGTGGCCTGGGTTCTCCACGTTCACCACTTACCGTTGCGGGGGCAGCGCCGGAGTGATCGCCTGGGCGATGTCACCGGCTTCCCGTTTCAACCCGATGGATGGGCCACGAAGGCCCCGGGTCACCTGCTGAAGTCTGAAGATAACCTCATAAACTTAACAGGCATCCGGCCCGGGCTCAAATCGGAGACGTGCCGGATCCTCAGGAGGCCTTGGCAGCGATCGGGCATATCGTTATGCTTTTATTGGCATAAGAAAGGGGGGTGGGGCGTCCCGCCTCCCACTTTTCAACATGACCGAGGAACAGCATGATTGCCCGTACTCCCGCACTCCTCTCCACCCTGATTGGACTGATGATCTCCTCCCTGACCACAGCCTTGGCGGGTGAGGACCGACCCATCGAACGGATCCTCGAGCCGCGGGCCATCACAGAGCAGATCCATTACTTTTATGGGTCCCTGGAAAATCGAACCCAGGCCAACCTGGGCATGAACAATAACGTGGGTTTTGTGATCACCGACGAAGGGGTGGTGCTGATCGATAGCGGCCCCAGCCATCATGTGGCCCAACGCATTGAACAGGCTGTGGCTGACCTGACCGACCAGCCCATCACCCATGTGATCAATCTGGGCAGCCAGGATCACCGCTGGCTGGGAAATGACTACTTCCTCTCCCAGGGTGCCGAGATCCTGGCCCTTGAACGCACTGCCGCCACCCAGGCGGAGTTTGCCCGACAGCACCTGGATCGCCTCACGGACACCCTGGGCGCGGCGACCATGGAAAGCACCGAGCCACGCCCGGCACCCTCGCCCATCGCCTCGGATCATCATGCGTTCGAGCTGAGCGGGGTGCGCTTCGAGATGATCCATGCCGGCGATGCCCACTTCCCGGGGGACATCCTGCTGCATCTGCCAGATAAGGGTGTGGTCTTCTCCGGTGACGTGGTCTACACCGAGCGCATGCTGGGCATTCACCCATGGAGTAATCCGGTGGAACAGCTCAAGGCCTTCGAGACCATGGCCTCCTGGGAGCCGGAGGTGGTGGTTCCCGGCCATGGCGAGGCCACCGACCTGGCCACCGCGCAGCAGGATACCGGTGATTACCTGGCCCTGCTGGTGCGCCAGGTGGGGGAAGGTCTGGAGAACTGGGAGACACTGGATGAAGTGGTGACCCGCCTCGCGGACCTGCCTCAATTCCGGCACCTGCGCCATTACGACGATTGGCACCGTATGAATATCAATCGTACCTATCTGTTCATGGAGGCCAGTTTCTAGCGCCCGAGGCGTCTCATGCGCGGCCCATACATACGGTTGATCATATATATGGAATAGCGTATTCTCGGCCCATATTGTCATCCACGACGAGGGCTTCCCCATGACCGAGATCACCGTGTTCGATCCTCCCCAGTGCTGCGCCAGCGGCGTTTGCGGACCCAGCGTGGACCCCAGGCTCTCCCGGCTGGCGGGTGACCTGGCCTGGCTGCGTGATTCCGGGGTGAGCGTGACCCGCTACAACCTGTCCCAGCAACCGGGGGCTTTCGTGGAAAACGCCACCATCCAGGCCATTCTGGAGAAGGATGGCGAGGACGCCCTGCCGGTGTTTCTGGTGGACGGAGCGGTCATGAGCCAGGGTGTGTACCCGGATCGCGAGCAACTGGCCCGATGGACCGGCCTGGAGGCGGAATGCGGCAAGAGCGCCAGCCCGGGCAGCGGCTGTTGCGGCTGACCTGAAGATCCACCGCCCCCTCACCCCAACCCCTCTCCCGCCAGCGGGAGAGGGGCTCAGAGCGTGCTGTTCCCCTTGGTGGGTAAAGCTGCATCGAGAGGTCCCCTGATGAATTTTCTCCACACCCCGACCCGACATCTCTTCTTCACCGGCAAGGGCGGCGTGGGCAAGACCTCGCTGGCCTGTGCCAGTGCCCTGGCCCTGGCGGAACAGGGCAAAAGGGTCCTGCTCATCTCCACCGACCCGGCCTCCAACGTGGATGAGGTGCTGGAGACCCCACTTTCCGACACCCCCACCCCCATCCCGGCGGTTCCCGGCCTCCAGGCCCTGAACATCGATCCGGAAAAGGCGGCCGCCGCCTACCGCGAACGGGTGGTGGGCCCCTACCGGGGCAAGCTCCCGGAGGCGGTGGTGAACAGCATGGAGGAACAGCTCTCCGGTGCCTGCACCATGGAGATTGCCGCTTTCGATGCCTTCGCCGCATTGTTGGGCGACACCCCAACCACCCGGGACTTCGATCATTTGATCTTTGACACCGCACCCACGGGGCATACCCTGCGCCTGCTGTCCCTGCCCAGTGCGTGGACGGGATTCATCGAGACCAACACCTCGGGCACCTCCTGCCTGGGTCCGCTGGAGGGGCTGGCCAGCCAGAAAGAGATCTATGCCCATGCCGTGGACAGCCTCGGGGATGGCGAGCGCACCACGCTCATTCTCGTGACCCGCCCCGAAGCGGCGGCCCTGAACGAGGCGGCCCGCTCCAGTGGCGAACTGCGGGAGTTGGGCGTGGCCAATCAGCACCTGGTGGTGAACGGCCTGTTCCAGGCACTGGACCCGGAAGATCCGGTGGCCCGGGCCCTGGAGGCACGCGGGCACCGGGCCCTGGCGCAGATGCCCGCCCTGCTCCGCGATCTGCCCCGCAGCGAACGCCCGTTACGGGGGCGCCCGCCCATGGGGCTGGAGGGCCTGCGCATTTTGCTGGCCGAGGCGGAACCCCCACCCGACGCCACCGACCCGGTTCGACCGCCCGAGGGTGAGACCTTCGAGGCCCTGGTGGAGGCCCTGGGTCGCCACGGCCATGGTGCCATCATGACCATGGGCAAGGGGGGCGTGGGCAAGACCACCCTGGCGGCCCGTATCGCTGTGACCCTGGCCCGCCACGGCCACAAGGTTCATCTGACCACCACGGACCCGGCGGCCCATGTGGAGGCTGCCGTGGGCGAGATCCCCGAAGGCATGACCATTGGCCGGGTGGACCCGGCCCTGGAGACCCGGCGTTACCGGGAAGCGGTGATGGCCTCGGCGGGCAAGGATCTGGATGATGAAGGTCGCCGTTTGCTGGAGGAGGACCTGCGTTCCCCGTGCACCGAGGAGATCGCCGTCTTCCAGGCCTTTGCCCGGACCGTCGATCAGGCCCGCGATCAGTACGTGGTCCTGGACACGGCCCCCACCGGCCACACCATCCTCCTGCTGGATGCCGCGCAGGCCTACCACCGGGAGTTGGGGCGTCAGAGTCAGGGTGTGCCCGAAGCGGTGGAACAACTGCTGCCCCGATTGCGGGATCCGGCCTTCACCCATGTGCTGATCTGCACCCTGCCCGAGGCCACGCCCGTGCATGAAGCGGCGGCCCTGCAGGCCGATCTGCGTCGGGCCGGCATCGAACCCGCCGGCTGGATCGTCAATCAGGCCCTGAGCCCGGTGCAGGTGAGCGATCCCATCCTGCGGGCGCGCCAGGCCGCCGAGGGCCGATGGATCCGGGAGATCCTGGAGCAACACCATCAAAGACTCGTGGTGGAGCCCTGGAGCGAGACACACGACTGATCACACGGAGGCACTACCCTCATCCGCATGCAAAGCCCTGGCCCCACAGGGCTGGGGGGCCGTGGGCGCTGGCAGCCAGCCCACCGGGACCATGCACCGCGCCTTGCATCGCTTCACCTGGCGCCGTATCCACCGCCGCCGGGGGTGCGGATCACGAACACGTCGTCGGTGTCCATGGCGGCCAGGTCCGTGCCGCCCAGGTTCTCGCGGCTGCCGCTGGCACGCAGGACGAACTGCTCGCCCAGGGACCCGGCGCCGCCGCCGGCAATGCCCGCCGGGGCCTGCACGCGGCTGTTGGCCAGCACCGCCACTGTCATGGGCTCCAGAAAGCGCAGACGGCGCTCCACGCCATCGCCGCCCCGCCACTGCCCATCGCCGCCCGACCCCTGGCGCACGGCAAAACCCTCCAGCCGCACCGGGAAGCGTGTCTCCAGCACTTCCGGATCGGTGAGGCGGCTGTTGGTCATGTGCACATGCACGGCACTGGCGCCATGGAAGGCATTACCGGCGCCGGCACCACCGCACAGGGTCTCGTAGTGCTGGTGGGTATCGTTGCCGAAGGTGACATTGTTCATGGTGCCCTGGCTGTTGGCCATCACCCCCAGGGCCGCATATAACGTATCGGTGACCACCTGGCTCACTTCCACATTGCCGGCCACCACCGCGGCGGGATGGCGCGGACTCAGCATGGAGCCCTCCGGAATCACCAGCTCGATGGGTTCCAGACAGCCGTCATTCAGCGGGATGCTGTCCTGCACCAGGGTGCGCAGCACATACAACACCGCCGCCCGGGTCACCGCCCGGGGGGCGTTGAAGTTGCTGTCCCGCTGAGGGCTGGAGCCGGTGAAGTCCACCACGGCCGAGCGTGCCTCGCGGTCCACGCGGATGGCCACCCGCACCACGGCGCCGTTGTCCAGGCGCTTTTCCCAGGCGCCGTCGCCGAGCACGTCCAGCACCCGGCGCACCTGCTCGGCGGCATTGGCCTGGACATGGGCCATGTAGGCGTGCACACCATCCAGACCGTACTGACTGACCAGCCCGCGCAGTTCGTTGACGCCGCGATTGTTGGCGGCAATCTGGGCACGCAGATCGCTCAGGTTCTGCTCGATGTTGCGGGCGGGATAGCGGCCGTTGCCGAAGAGATCCCGCAGGGCCTGCTCCCGCCACTCGCCGGCATCGAGCACCTGCACATTGGTGATGAGCACGCCCTCTTCGTCGATATGGCGGCTGTGGGGCGGCATTGAGCCCGGGGTGAGACCGCCCACATCCGCATGGTGGGCGCGGCTGGCCACATGGAAGATGATCTCGTCACCGGCATCATCGAACACCGGCGTCACCACGGTGATGTCCGGTAGATGGGTACCGCCCTGGTACGGATTGTTGAGCATGAACACGTCGCCGGGCCGCATCGTGCCCCGGCGGGCGTGGATGATGGCGCGCACGCTCTCGCCCATGGAGCCCAGATGCACCGGCACATGGGGCGCATTGGCCACCAGACCGCCATCAGAGTCGAACACGGCGCAGGAGAAATCCAGCCGCTCCTTGATGTTGGCGGACTGGGCGGTGTTCTGCAGCGTCACGCCCATCTGCTCGGCGACACTCATGAACAGGTTGTTGAACACCTCCAGCATCACCGGATCCGCCTCGGTGCCCACACGGGCGGTCGCGGTGGCGGCCTGCCGGTCCAGCAGCAGGTGGCCGTAGGGGTTGACCCCCAGTGACCAGCCCGGCTCCACCACGATGGTGGACACCGGATCACGGATGATGGCCGGGCCGTCGATGCGGTCCCCGGGGGCCAGGGTCTCGCGGTCATGGACGGGCACGCTGCGCCAGGCGCCCTCCATCCAGGCCTCCACCTGCCCCAGGGCATCCGGACCTTCACCTGCCCCACGCGGGGGTCGCTCTGGCTCCCTGCCGAGGGCGCCATCACTGCTGATCACCTCGACCACCGCGGCGGCGATCATCACCCGCTTGTCCGGCATGGTGAACCCGAAGCGGGTGCGATGCAGGGTCTCGAAATCTGCCCGCACCTGCTTGGCATCACCGTGATCCACCAGCAGTGAGGTGTCGGTGCCCTCGTAGCGTAGCTGCAGCTTGTGCACCGCACGCAGACCATCCGCAGGGGCGCCCTGGGCCAGGAGTTCCTCCCGACCCTCGCCCTCGGCCCATTCCAGACGCGGCGCCAGTCGCTTGAGGGTGTCGGCCTGCAGCGGCGCGTCCACGGCCAGTTCCCGCAGGGTGGTGAGATCCGCCAGGCCCATGCCATAGGCGGACAGCACCCCGGCAAAGGGATGCACCAGCACCCGGGCCATGCCCAGGGCCTCGGCCACCCGGCAGGCATGCTGGCCGCCGGCACCGCCGAAACAGTTCAGGGTGTAGCCCGTGATGTCATGCCCCCGCTGCACCGAGATCTGCTTGATGGCATTGGCCATGTTCTCCACGGCGATGCGCAGGTAGCCTTCGGCCACCTCTTCCGGACTGCGCGCATCGCCGGTATCCCCGTGGATGCGTTCGGCGAGTTCCCGGAAGGCCTCGCGGGTCACGTCGGCATCCAGGGGTTCGTCACCGCCGGGGCCGAACACGCGCGGGAAGAACGCCGGCTGCAGCCGGCCCAGCATGACGTTGCAGTCGGTCACGGTGAGCGGGCCGCCACGGCGATAACAGGCCGGCCCCGGGTCCGCCCCTGCGGACTCCGGGCCGACCCGGTAGCGGCTGCCATCGAACCCAAGGCACGAGCCGCCGCCGGCAGCCACGGTGTGGATGCGCATCATGGGCACGCGCATGCGCACGCCGCCGATCACGGTCTCGAAGCTGCGCTCGAACTCGCCGTTATAATGGGCGACGTCGGTGGACGTGCCACCCATGTCGAAGCCGATGATCTGCTCGAAACCCGCCATCATGGCGGTGCGCACGCAACCGACAATCCCGCCGGCCGGCCCCGAGAGGATCGCGTCCTTGCCTTCGAACCAGCGGGCGTCAGTGAGCCCGCCGTCGCTCTTCATGAACATCAGACGAGTGCCGCCCAGCTCCGCGGCCACCTGCTCGGCATAGCGCTTGAGGATGGGCGAGAGATACGCGTCCACCACCGTGGTATCGCCCCGGCCCACCAGGCGCATGAGCGGGCTCACCCGGTGGGATACGCTGACCTGCTCGAAACCCGCTTCGCGGGCCAGGGCAGCCACCTGTTCCTCATGGGCGGTGTGGCGATACCCGTGCATGAAGGCGATGGCGCAGGCGGTACAACCGGCTACCCGCGCCTCATTCAGGGCGGTGCGCACCTGTTGCGGATCCGGTGCGGCCAGCACCGTGCCGTCGGCGGCGATGCGCTCATCCACTTCCACCACCCGCCGGTAGAGCTGCTCGGGCAGCCGGATATCCAGGGCGAAGATGTCCGGCCGGTTCTGGTAGCCAATGCGCAGGACATCGGCAAAGCCCCGGGTGGTGACGAACACCGTGGGCTCCCCCTTGCGCTCCAGCAAGGCGTTGGTGGCCACGGTGGTGCCCATCTTCACCGACTCCAGCCGCTCCGGCGGAATGGCGTCCTCCGGCTCCAGGCCCAGCAGATCGCGAATACCCTGCAGGGCCGCATCCCGGTAGCGCTCCGGGTGCTCGGACAGCAGCTTGTGCATGACCATGCTGCCGTCCGGCCGACGACCGATCACATCGGTGAACGTGCCGCCCCGATCGATCCAGAACTGCCAACGCTGTTCCTGCCGATGCTGCATCATTGGCTCCCCTTGTGTCGAACGACCGGAATTGTACTACTCCTTTGGCTAAGACCCAGGACATGCCGCATTGGCCCTGCAGATGATCACAGGGTATCGAGCCGCTCAAGCAGGCGATGAGCGTGTTCCAGGGTGGCCGTGCGCTCCGGCTCATCCATGCGCTTCCAGGCGCGGTACGGCATGGCCATGCGCGGGTTGCTGGCAAAATCCGCCTCGTGGCGAAGCATGAAATCCCAGTAGAGCGCATTGAACGGGCAGGCATCATCCCCGTGCCGGCGGGTGGCGGCATACCGGCAGCCCTTGCAATAGTCCGATTGGCGCTTGATGTAGCTGGCCGAGGCAGCGTAAGGCTTGCTCGCCACCAGCCCACCGTCGGCATACTGGCTCATGCCACGGGTGTTGGGCATCTCCACCCATTCAAAGGCATCGATGTAGATCCCCAGATACCAGGCGTCCACCGCGTCCGGATCGCACCCCGCCAGCAGGGCGAAATTGCCGGTGATCATCAACCGCTGAATATGATGTGCGTAGGCCAGGCGCAGGGACTGGCCTATGGCGTGGCGCAGACAGGCCATGTGCGTCTCACCCGTCCAGTACCAGCGGGGCAAGGGCCGGCGGGCCTGCAGGGCGTTGGTCTGCGCGTAATCCGGCATGCGGCTCCAGTAGACGCCCCGCACATATTCGCGCCAGCCGAGAATCTGGCGCACAAATCCCTCACAGGCGGCGATATCCACCGCGCCTGCCTCAAAGGCCTCCAGCGCCGCATCGATCACCTCCTGTGGATGCAGCATCTTGGTATTGAGAGCGAACGAAAGCCCCGAATGGAACAGCAACGGCTCCCGGGTGCTCATGGCATCCTGAAAACGACCAAAATGCGGCAAGGCCTGCTTGATGAATACCTGCAACCCCGCGCGCGCCTGGGATCGGGTCAACGGCCAGGCCAGCGCATCGGCACCAGGCTCCCCCAGGGTGCGCACTCCAGCGGCAACGATCTCCTGCCAAAGTGCCGAGACATCCGTGGGCGCCCATGGCCAGTCGGGGGTGGGTGGCTCCCCCGGCCAGCGGGCACGGTTGTCGGCGTCGAAGTTCCAGCGCCCACCCACCGGCTTCTGGTGGTCATCCAGCAACAGGCCATGGCGGCGGCGCATGTCACGATAGAAATACTCCAGGCGTGGCACCCGCTCGCTGAAGGCCTGGGCCAGTTCACCCCGCTCGCAAAGAAAATGCGCCGCATCCACCACCGTGCTGGGCAGGCCGAGCCGGGCTGAGGCCTCATCAAGCAGCCGTTCCACGCGCCATTCATCGGCCTCCATGCGCTCGAACCGGGTCGCCTGGTAATGTGCAGCCAGCCACTGGAGATTGGCGGCGAAGCCTTGCCGATTCTCGGAGTCGCCAATACGCAGGTAGTGAACACGGTGGCCGGCAGCCTGCAGGGCCTCGGCGAAGCGACGCATGGCCGCGAAGATGGCCAGCACCTTCTGCGCGTGATGGACCACGTAGTCGGTCTCGCTGCGGATCTCCATCATCACCACAACGCAACCGTCATCCGGCTGGCGAAACCAGGGGTGCGATGCGTTGAGCTGATCGCCGAGTACCAGACGCAAGGTGGTCATGCCGGCCCCCTGGCCGCACCGACCGATCCCCGTTGCCGACGACAGCGCTCGGAACAGTAGCGTACCTCATCCCAGACGCGGGCCCACTTGCGCCGCCAGGCAAACGGGCGACCGCAGACCACACAGGTCTTCGTGGGCAGGTTGGGTTTGGCGTGGCTCATCCGATGCCCCTGATTCGATCCGAAAGACAGGCCCTGTCAAGACGCCCGCACCGCATCCGGCTGGGGCTCACGCAAGGTCGGGCGTTCATCTGCAGTGTACCCGGGTGACGGATGTGAACCAATGAAACCTGTCCACTTCAACTCGAGCAGGTTATCTAATACCATAAGGGATTGATTATCATTCACTGAATCGGAATTCCCCATGGTGTCGACACCGCTTCGCTGGGCCATCGCCGCCCTGTTCTTCCTTTCGGGCTTTGCCGCGCTGGTCTATCAGGTGCTGTGGGTTCGGGAACTGGGCCTGCTGTTTGGCAGCACGGCCCAGGCGGCAGCGCTGGCCATCGCGGTGTTCTTTGCCGGGCTGGCCGTGGGCGGCTGGTTCTGGGGACGCATGGCGCCTCGAGTGAGATCAGCCCTGGCCGCCTTCGGCGCACTGGAGGTGGCCGTCGCCCTGACCGCCCTGGGCCATTTCTTCCTCACTGACCTCTACCACAGCCTGTACCCGGCGCTCTACGCCCTGGCCGGAGACCATCCGGTGGCCGACCAGGCCCTCAAGGCGGGTCTGGCTGCGGTGATCCTGTTCCCGCCTGCCTTTCTGATGGGGGGCACCCTGCCCATGATGGGGCAGTTCATGGTCCGCGTGGTGGGACGACTGTCCACCACCGGCACGGCCCTGTATGCCCTCAACACCTTCGGTTCCGCCGTGGGTGCCCTGGCGGCCGGCTTTGCCCTGCCCATGCTGCTGGGTTTTCACGGAGCCTATCTGCTGGCCATTGGCATCGACCTGACCGTTGGCATCATCGCCATCGTTCTGGCGCGCCGTATCCTGGCGCGCGCGGGCGAGAGCGCCCCTTCTTCCACGCCCTCCCCTTCGCCAGCCTCAGCCGCCGCCTCGGTTGCCCGCTGGCCGTCATTGCCGCCGCGCATGGTGGGGGTGATCGCCTTCGCCTCGGGCCTGGCCACCCTGGGCGTGGAGGTGCTCTGGACAAGACTCTTTGCCCAGGTGCTGCAGAATTCCGTTTACACCTATGCCATCGTGCTGGTGTCCTTCCTGGTCGCCCTGTCCCTGGGGTCACTGATGGCCAACGCCCTGGCCCGCATCCAGCGTCTGCCCCCTCATGGTGTGCTTGGCGTGCTGTTGCTCCTGTCGGCCGTCGTGATCGCGGCCTCCCCCTGGGCCTTTCATGCCGCCACCGACGGGCTCAACTACGTGGGGGCCGGGGCCGGCTGGCGGGAATACCTGGCCGCCGTGTCGGCCACGGCGATCGCGGTGATGGTGCTGCCGGGCATCCTGCTGGGCGCAGTCCTGCCCTATCTGTTGCGGGCCGTGGAGGCATCCCGCCCGGAACCGGGCCGGATCATCGGGCAACTGGTGGCGGCCAACACCTCCGGGGCCATCGTCGGTTCACTGGCGGCGGGCTTTGTCCTGCTGCCCTGGGTCGGCGTGACCGGCAGCCTGCTGGTGTTCGCTGCCGTCTACCCGGCGCTGGTCGTCTGGCTCATCTGGGGCTCCTCGGCCCCCATTCCCTGGCGCCTCGCCGGGGCCACCCCCCTGGCGGCTGTCTGCCTGGCCTTGCTGGTCTGGCATCCCCAGGGGCTGAGCGTGTCCCGTCTGGACCCGACGGCCGGTGAGTCCCTTCTGGATGTGCGCGAAGGCAGCCATGCCACGGCCACCGTGGTGCAACGGGGTGATCACCGTGTGCTGCGCGTGAACAACTACTACACCCTGGGGGGCACCACGTCGCTGGAGTCGGAACGCAACCGCACCCTGATCCCCATGATGACCCACCCGGACTCCCGCCATGTCTTTTACCTGGGCATGGGCACGGGCATCACGGCAGGCGCCAGCCTGATGTTCCCGGTGGAACGGGTGGATGTGTGCGAGATCCTGCCGGAGGTGGTGGAACTGGCCAGCATCCACTTTGCTCCCTGGAACAACGGACTTTTCCAGGACGAGCGCGTCACGGTACGTGCCCAGGATGGGCACCATTGCCTGCGTCACGCCAGCCACCGTTACGATTTGATCATCAGTGACCTGTTCACTCCCTGGAAGGCGGGAACGGGCAATCTTTACACCCGGGAGCACTACCAGGTGGCCCGTGAGCGCCTGGCGGACGGTGGCCTGTTTGTCCAGTGGCTGCCCCTTTATCAGCTCACCGAACGGGAACTGGGCAGTATCGGGCGCACCATGCAGGAAGTCTTCCCCCAGGTGGTGGCCTGGCGCGGTGACATGTTCCCCACGGGTTCCATCCTGGCCCTGGTGGGCACCGAAGCGGATGTCACACTGGACCCGGATGTCCTGGTCCGGCATGGCCGGGCACTGGCCGGCAATCCGGACCTGCCGGCGCCGTTATTGCAAGCCGTGTCGTTGCGCTTTTATGCCGGCAATGTGGGGCTGAGTGAGGTGTTCGACGATTATCCGGTCAACACCCGTAACCGGCCGGTGGTGGAATACGGTGCGCCCCGTTCCCAGCGGCGTGTGCATACGGGGGAGGCTCGCTGGGTGATCGGTGCGGAGCTGGGCTCCCTGTACGAAGCCCTCTCCCGGCAGGTGCCCCCTCACCGGGATCCCTACCTGTCCCGGCTGCAACAGCGCGAACAAGGCTATGTGCATGCGGGTCGGCACTATTATCACTACCGGGTGCTTGGCCGCCACGGCCACGAGGAACTGGCGGGGAGACATCTGGACGCCTTCCTGCGCCTCACACCCTTTGAGGCCGCGCCCTCGCCCACGCCCGAGGAAACGGGCTCACGCTGGGAAGAATGATGAGCGCTCAAGGGAGCGGACGGGTGATGCCGAACCCGGGGGCCGGGCCACCACCCCCCCTCCTCAGTAGCTGTACACGCCGCGGTTCAGGGCATCCCGTATGGCTGAAATCACCTTGGATGAACGAATGGTTGCTGAGGTGAAACCGTCCACTTCCGCGTTTTCCGTCACCACCTCCCCGGGTGAGTACAGCTCCGGGATGACCTCGTTGATGTCCTTGCCCAGCATGTGATCCAGCAGTTCACGGTACTGGTCGGCAATCCCCAGGGGCAAACCCTCCTCGGCCAGTCGATAATCCGTCCCCCCATAGGCCAGTTGGCGGAAGCCGGCGGCGGTCACACGGTTGTTTTCCAGGGTGAGTTGCACCCCCACCTGTATCTGGTCACGGTCGAAGAAACCACCCCGGTAGGTACCATCTTCATAGACCGGTGCCTGCTCCCCCGTTTCCGGGCCCCAGCAGCCCGCCAGCATGAACGGCAGCGCAATGATCACGGGCCAACGACATCTCAATGACATGGATTTTCTCCTTTTTAGTGATAATCATTCAATTAAATAAAACACAAAAAGGGACTGCATGACGATGCCTGGCAGGCTCAGGCTGCCCGGGCAGCCTGCCCCCGTGACAAGCCGGCGCCGGCCAGGGCACGCAAAAGAATGCCGATGGTGCTGCCATTGTGCAGCGCCGAGGCCGCCACCGGATTCAGCAACCCGAAGGCGGCGGCGGAGAGAATGCCCGTATTCAACCCCACGGTGAGCTTGAAATTGCTGTCCACCAGCCCACGCGTGGCCAGGGCCAGGGCCTTGGCATCGGCCACCCGGGCGATATCATCCTCCAGCAGCGTGATGTCCGCCGCCAGACGCGCCACATCCGCCCCATGATGCATGGCCATGCCCACATGGGCCCCCGACAGGGCCGGGGCATCGTTGATGCCATCGCCCACGAAGGCAATGCGGGCACCCTCTCCCGCCAGGTTCTTCAGGGCCAGTGCCTTATCCTCGGGCATGAGCCCCGCCCGGTAGTCATCCAGCCCCAGGTGTTCCGCCATGAGGCGGGCCCGTTCCGGCTGATCCCCCGTGAGCATGATCACCCGGCCCACGCCCAGCTGTCGCAACCGCTGCACGGTGGCCGCGGCATTGGAGCGTAGCGTGTCCTTGAGCGCCAGCACCCCCAGCAACTCACCACCATAGCCGATGTAGAGCAGCGTCTTGCCATCGTTCCGCAGGCGCTCGATCACGGCCGAGAAGGGTTCCATGTCGATCCCTTCGTGTTCCTCCAGGAAATGTCGGGAGCCCACCACGATGCGCCGGCCCTCGATGCTGCTGGCCACCCCATGAGCCACAATGAACTCCACTTCCTTATGATTGAAGTGTTGCTGATGCGGCAACCGCTCCGCCGCCTCCACCACCGCCATGGCCATGGGATGAAAATAATGCTCCTCCACCGAGGCGGCCATGTTGATCAGGTCCTCGGAGGTGTACTGACTGTCGAAGGCGATGGAATCGGTGACCTGCAGCTGACCGCTGCTGAGGGTGCCGGTCTTGTCGAACACGAAGGTGTCGGCCTCGGCGAGTTTTTCCAGCGCCGTGGCCCCCTTGACCAGCATGCCCGACTGACCCGCCCGGTACATGGCGGACTTGAACGCCACGGGGGTGGCCAGCTTGAGCGCACAGGAGTAGTCCGCCTGCAGCACCGCCGCCACCCGCTCGGTATCCTGGGACACCACCCAGGTGCCACCCGAGAGCCCCAGCACCATGGGGACCAGTCGATCCGCCAGCTTGGCCGCCTCCAGCTGCGTGTTGCTCTTGGCCTCCAGAGAGTGCTCCACGAAGTCGGCAATGCGGGCCGCCGCGGCATGGCGCCCCACCCGCTCGGCGTAGATGCGGATGCGCCCTTCCTGCACCAGGGTGCCCGACAGCGCCGTATCACCGCGACGACGGGTCACGGGTACGCTCTCGCCGGTCATGGTGGACTCGTTCACCAGCGCCTCGCCCCCCAGCACCGTGCCATCCACGGGGATCACCGTGCCGGTGGCGGCGATGACCGTATCACCGGTACGCACCTGCCGCGCATCCACCAGCAGTTCCTCCCCATCCCGTTCCACCCAGACCTCGGTATCGCCCGGGCGCATCAGATGCTTGAGCAGATCGTCGGAACGACGCTGGATGGAGTGTTCCAGATACTCCCCCAGTGCCAGCAGGAAGGCGGTGGTGTTGGCGGCAAAGTAGTCGCGGCGGGCAATGGAGATGATCACCGCCAGCGCCTCGAGAACATGAGAGGTGATCCCCTGGCGGAACAGATCGCGCACCGCCGCCCCCAGTACCGGCAGGGCGATGGCAATCGACAGGGGAAGTTGCAGCCAGGGGGGCAACCAGCGGGTCAGCATCAGGGTCACCCCCCCGAATCCCACCGCCAGCAGGCTGCCCTCGTCATTGCGACTGCGGCCGGCGTTGCGCGACAGCGGCGGGGCGGTCAGCGACAGAATGCCCTCCCGCAGGCGGGACAGGTCGGTCACCTCCGGTTCAAAGCGGATCACCAGCGAATCGATTCGCTCGTTGACGCGCACGGACTCCACCCCTTCGATGGAGGCCACCGCCGAGCAGATGCGACGACCCTCGGCGGGCATCGACGGACGTCGTCGGTAGCGAAAACGCACCCGCCCACGGATGGCGTGCACGGGCTCAACGCCGCTGAACCAGGTTTCGTCCATCACTGATCCCCGTGACGTTCGGCGTCCAGTTCCGCCTTGATATCGGCCATCTGTTCCTTGAGTTCCTCCACGCCGCCGGCCACACCGGAATAGAGATCGATGCCGGCCTTCATCAGCTTGCGACGGGTCTCCTCGTCGCTGAGCACCCAGGCGGCTCCGGCGCCGATGGCCAGGCCCAGCAGGAACTGCTCACTATGGCGACCGCGCAGCATGCCCTTCAAGCCATCGAACAGGCCCTCGCCGTCGCGGGCACCCTCACCATAACCATACCCGTAGCGCGCCTGGGCACCTCGCGGATCGTTGTAGGCATCATATCCCCAGGGACCCTCGCCGTAGGGCCCATAGCCCGGGCCGTAGCCCTGATAGGCCGGATCTCGCGGCCCCCATCCATAGCCCTCGTACATGGCTTCACGCCGACGTCTTGCTTCCTTTTTCTTGCGTTTCTTTCCCATTCACTGACTCCCGTCTGGCCTCGGGCGAGTCGCCCAGGAGGCGTTCAATGATCAATACACCGGCTGCGCCTGCGGCGGCAGCCGTCAGGGCACCGGTATAATCCCGTTGGCCCACCGCCACGGCTGCCCGCGTACCGGCGGCCAGCGCGGTGCCCTCCTGAAGGGCGTGGCGAAGGATGTGTTTCGTCGGGCGGGGTGCTCCCCGGCGCCCCACGCCGCGAAAGGCGGCCAGGCACCCCCCCACCACCAGGCCACGAACGAAAGGATTACCGTCGCGGGGGGGTGGCAAGGGGCCTGGCATGGGCGGCGGCAGGCGCCTCAAGCGTCGATCACCCGGCTTCAAGAGGCGGGCCCGTCAGGCTTTTCAGCATCGGCATCGATCACGGAATCGCCATCGGCCGCCTTGGCGGCCTCGGCTCGCGCGAGCCGTCGACGCGCACGGGCAGAAGTATTCTCGATGCCCTCCAGGCTGGATACGGTGGCATCCCGCAGACGGTCCCCGGCCTGGTGGAGCGTCTTGCGGGTGCGATCCGTCTTCAACAGTCGCACCGCGACCGCGCCGGTAATCACCCCGGCGGCAAAGGGAAGTAACGGTATCATGGTGCTTTTCCTCCTCAATTCCGCGACACCTTATTTAACTTGAGGCAATCCCCAGGCCCGGGGATTCCTCGGGATGCGGTGATCTGTCGTCGTGTCAGGACAGGGCATCGCTGACTTCCCGGCAGGCCTGCTCCAGCACCTTTTCCAGCCGGTCTGCCGACGGCGTGCGCTCACCGGCCAGAAAATCCGCCCAGGCCTCGGGCGGAATCGTCTCCGGGTCATAGTCCACCACGCAGGAACGGGCCAGCAGGTTGATACGCACATCGCGCACCCCGGGCAATGATGCCAACAGAACCTGAAGTGTTTCGATCAAGGCCCCGGAAGGGGACTTCTGGAGCTGAGGGTCGCGGACAAGTTTCAGTCGCACACGCCCACGCACGTGATGGGCGATCCGCACATCGTCGAGCACGGCACGCACGTCATCAAGCTGAATCATGACGCACCTGCCAACAGGCACGGTGGCCACTCAGGGGCGCTTGCGCGCAGAGGGGAAGGTCCAGGCATCAAGGTCACGCACCCATTACTCCGGGATTGCGTCACTTGGCTGGCGGCGGCTGGCTGGAGTGACGTACGGTTGATTCGGGCAGATCGCTCAGGATCCGTACCCCGTCATCATGACATGGCGTGCCTTGAACGCCAAGCCGGGTGCTTTATCAGTTCGCGCAAGCCCCGGGTTCTCAGTCGGTTCGATCGCCTTCCAAAGAGCCCAGCAGATGCCGCCATCGTGCATCCTCGACACCCCCCGTGGACCGATGGCCAAAGATCTGCATCAACAGGCTGCCATCGAAACCATACCACTCCAGGGAATGCACCGGGCCACGATGCGTTGGGCGACGGACCACCCACACCTCGGCGAGCCCGGCACGGCGCAGATCCAGACTGAACCGGGGATTCCTGATCCGCCACCAATCGTCGGCCTCGCGGAAACTCCCCACATAGCCGTGATGGATCTGCACGGCACCGACATTGGCCACATGCACTTCCACCGACAAGGCCTCATCCCGGATGTATTCCAGCAGGGTGCATCCGGACTCCACCCCCACGGAGAAGGCTCGGCCCGGACCCGCCAACCGCAGGGCGTTGAGCCGCGTCATGCCGAAATGCGCCAGCAGGTCCGAAAAGTCACCCGGTTCACCCATGGCATCCCAGCGAATCCTGAGATCCACGATATCCACCAGGGGAATGCGTCGGGCGGGCGACTGCACGACAGGCGCACACGACAGGAATTCCGGCGTCAGCCGCGGCCCGCGAAAACGCGTCACCAGGGCCGCGAAAGCCCCCTGACTGGATTCGGAAGTGAGCTCCACGCCATGAACCTGACTGCCGTCGGCATCAAAGAAATACACCCCGCGCTCCGCCATCGGGTTATCCCGCGCAACCACGGCCAGGGCGTGATGCCAGTGGCCCAGCATCAGTCGCAGGTCCATGCCACTGCCGACCAGCCAACCCATGTCTTCGCGGACGTGCGCATGGCCAAGGCTGCCCACGCTCTGATGGATGACATGGGCGTTACGGGTCACGGCCCGCACAGTGCCCAGGGATTCCAGGGCCGGGAGTAGTTCATCCCAGTTCGGCCTGAGGCGCACCAGGCCATCACCCAGTTCTCGCATGAGCAGGCGGGCATCCGACAGGCCGGTGCGACTGGCCAGGTCATGACGGGTCCTGCGCTCGGCTCGGGCAGCAGGCTCCGGGTCGGCTTGAGTCCGAGCCATCGGTGCGGGCTCGGCGGACGATGAAGAGAGTACACGCATGAGAACCTCCTGACGGTCGATGGATGACGACCGGCACATTGGAAGCAGATGTGACGCACTCTGGCTGGCTGATCGATGACGTCGACGGCGGGCTGAGTGGAGGATGGCGGATCCACGGATCGGACCCGACAGGAAATAACGTTAATGCATTACATTCTCATTTGCAACCCGACAACCGATCATCAGAAAGCCTCTTGTACTCATACCCCCTTGAAAAAAATGGATGCGGGTCGCCGGAAAGAAAACAGACCCCTTGGCGAGAATCGTAATGAGTACTATTCTTGATAAGAAGCACTGCCGGCAAGCCAACGCCGGCCATCCCCAGCCATCCTTTCGGGAGACACCGCCATGATGATTGCCATGAACCGCTTCAAGGTACGCCACGGTCACGAAACAGAATTCGAAGAGATCTGGGAGGGACGCGAGAGCCGTTTGAAAGGGGTTCCCGGGTTCATCGAGTTCAAGGTGTTGCGGGGCGCATCATTCGACGACCACACCTTGTATTCCACCCACACCCTCTGGACCAGCCTGGGGGATTTCGAGGCCTGGACCCAGTCTGATGCGTTTCGCGAGGCCCATCGGTCGGCCGGCAGTCGTTCCCATATCTACCTCACCGGGCCCCATCTGGAATGCTTTGAGGTACTCCAGTCCATGGCCGCGGACACCTGATCACCGGGACGGCCTTTCCCTTTGAACCGATGCATCCGTTCGTCGGAAACACCACGATGGGACTATGCCTTTTTAATGCGAATGATTATTATTAATTACGCATATTCACCCTTCGGAGGTTCCCATGCACGCAGCAGAGTTTCTGCCCCAGCGCCACGCCCGGCTTTCCACCTTCCATTCGCCCCAGGCCCGCCCCTACCTGGACAGCCGCCATATGGGCCTGACCGAATCCCAGCAACTCGAGCTGGCCTGCGGCCGAAGGGTGCATCGGCTGCGCCAGGACTGGCTTAATCTTGTCCATCACCTGCGCAAGCATCCCTGGCTTCGCTGCACCACATCGGCGCCTGGCGTTGAGCTGGATCAGCCGCTGAATGCGGATCAGGCCAGCACCAGGGAAAATACACTGTTCCTGCGCGGCTATCGCCAATCCCTGGCGCTCAATCTCGATCACTGGCGCAGCGGCTTCGTGATGGACGGGGAAACCTCCGGGCAATCGGTCCCCCAATCCATGCGCTTCTTCAACGAATTCGGTGAGCGGATATTCACCTTCCAGGCCGCATCGCCGCGGGGGCTCGACCCCACCCTGATCCAGCCCTTCATGGATCCTCATCAGGGACGCCAGAAGACCCATGTCCCCACCCCACCCCATTGGCATGCAGACCCCAAAAGCCACCCACTGAACCGGCTGGATCGGGAATCCCTGCGGATCTGGTGGCAACTGCCCACGGACTTTCCCGCAGAGTGCATACCAGGCCTGCCCGAATTATCGCGAACGCAAATGCTGGAAACCCTGGGCCGTGAGTTCGCCCTGCGTACCGGCGTGAACGCCCTGCATCTGCTGGCCGAGTCGCTCAACGAACAGACACACCTACCGCTGCGCGTATCGGTATCCAACGGGGCCGTCACCCAACGCCACGCCAGCGACCACATCGAGGTCAACGTCCGCGCCAATGTCCTGGAGATGGAGCAGGGGCCGGCCCGGGCACGGCTGGAACTGCAATCGGTGGAAACCGTATGGGTCGTTCGCAAACCCGGCTACCGGGGTTTTACCCTGGCCATCGAGTGTCACGACCGTCATGGCAGACTGCTGATGAGCATCGATGATCAGGCCACCTCAGCCCACCCCTGGAACGACTGGCCCAGCCTCCTCCGGACCATGCAGCCGGCCATCACCGCCTGGTAGATCCCGCCTCTGCCTGAACCCCGCCCTCGGGCGGGGCACGCCTCCCATCCGCTCATGCGGAAGAGCTTTACGCCGTCAGCGCTGAATGCAGATTAGTATTTCCGAATATTCTCACCTCCATAAAGTTATGATATAACTTATCTTTAATCGAGAGATCATCACCCTACACGTCACGAGGCAAGGAGATTTTCCCATGCGCCCAGTACCCATGCTCGCCCTGCTCTCCACACTGCCGGGCCTGGCTTTGGCCGATGTACCCGCCGTGGTGCTGGAGGAAGTCACCGTCACCTCGGCCACCCGCACGGATCGCGCCCGGGACGCGAGCCCGGTGGCCGTGGAGGTGGTCACCGAGCAGGAGATCCGCAAGCGGGGGGCGGTCACCCTGCGGGATGTCCTCCTCAATACACCGGGGGTGTTCATCAATCCGGGGCGGGGCGACATTTCCATCCGCGGCGCCGGCGCCAAGGGCACCCTGCTGCTGGTGGACGGGCGGCGCCTGGCGGGGGAAGCCGGCATGGGGTTCGAGCTGGACCGCATTCCGGCGGGCAGCATCGAGCGCATCGAGGTGGTCAAGGGCCCCATGGGGGTACTCTACGGCTCCGATGCGCTGGGCGGCATCATCAACATCATCACCAAACAGCCGCAGGATGGCCTGGAGGGGATGGTCAGCACCAGCGTGGGTGCCACGGCCTCGGGGGATGCCGAGCGCTACGAGGTGCAGGGAGACATTCGGGGTCGACGGGGCGATACCGGCTTCAGCGCCTGGTTCAATGCCAGCCGGCAAGGGGAATACTCGGAAACCGGCACGGCCCGGGTGATGGTCCCTCGCGGGGGTGGACAGCAGGGAGCGGCTCCGCCTTCTCAATCCAATATCAACGACTTCAGAAACAACCTGGCGGACACCTATCGAGTGGAGGTGAGCTACCGGGAACCCACCGATCTGCTCAGCGTGGGTGGTCGGCTCACCCAGCGTCTGCATGAGCGCCTGGAGCTGGGGATGGATGTGAGCTACCTGCGCGAGACGCGGGATGCCCGCTTCGTGGGCAACATGCATCCCTCCAATTACCCCCTGCCCAACGGGCAGACCGCCCCGGTGCGCAATGCTCCGGTGGAAAACGATTGGGAGAATGACCGTCTGGATGTAGCCCTGCGGGGACGACTGGAACCCACCGATACCCTGCAACTGGACTGGCGCAGCCACCGCTCACGGTATGAAAAGGACGAGACCATCACGTCGCCCATCTGGAATGACCTGGGGTACACGTCGCAGGGGGCGTCGGCCTCCGTGTCGGGCACCGGCGAGGTCACCGTGCATGGTCATGAACTGACCGGCACCTGGCGGCCCGCCGAGGCCCATACGGTGCTGGCCGGCGCGGAATACCGCGACGAAAAACGCTCCGCCCCCTTCTTCAATCCGGACAACATCCAGGAGAGCCGGGATTACTGGTTCCGCTCCCTGTTTGCTCAGCACGAGTGGCGTCTTTCACCTCATGCCGAGATCATTTATGGCCTTCGCCATGATGACCCCTCCCAGTCGAAATCAGCCAACAGCGGCAGCGTGGGGCTGCAGTACATCATCCACCCCCAGGCACGCCTGCGCATCAACTACGCCGAGGGCTTCCGCATTGCCGACCTGCCGGAAACCTTCCTGAACCGCGAGACGCCCCGCGGTCGACTCGCCGGCGCCTCCGTGACCGATCCGGCCCTTGGCAAGGAGGCCTTCGAACTGGATCCGGAGCGCAGCGAGAACATCGAAGTGGGCATCAGTGGCCAGGGACAAGGCTGGCGTTATGACATTGCCGTGTTCCAGAGCACCATCGACGACCGCATCGAACGCACGGTGGAGGCCCCGCGGGGCATCACCTATACCACCTTCCGCAATATCAGCGAGGCCCGCATTCGCGGCCTGGAACTGGGCACAAGCTACCGCTTCTCACCGGCATGGACAGTGAGTGCTTCTGCCGGCCTGCTGGAGACCGAAAATCGAGAGACGGGGGAGAAACTGGAGTTCGAGCCCGATCTTCAGGCCCGGATCGAGGTGGACTGGCGCCCCGCGGCAGCCTGGGAGTTGAACCTGGCGGTGCGCCACACGGGCACCCAGCGCTATACCGATACACCAGGCGAGCCCCTGGCCCGGGTGGACCCGTACACCCTGACGGATCTGCGCGTGAGCTACATGCCTCCGGCCCTGGGACGGGTGGATATCTTCGGTGGGGTGGAGAACCTCTTCGATACACGGGTGGACACGGCAGTGGGCAGCGACCCAGGCCCCTTTGGCTACGTGGGAGTGCGGTATTTCTATTGATCACCACCAAGGATGGACGGCTGTGCCGGCGGGCGCCAGTTCCGTACCTTCGATCTTCTGCCCGCTCCCACAGAGGAAGGTTCCATGGGGCATCACTGCCCCCTCAAGCGCCCCACACCCGGATGCAACGCTCTTCCATTGTCCGCTCCGTCTCCCAGATCCGCTCTTCCCAGGTCACCTCGGGATCGCGATTGAAGATCACCAGGTGGGCCTCGTCAGCACCCACCTGGCTGGTATAGGATGCCGTCTGGGCAAGCCCCTGCCTGATGACGCCCTCCAGCGCCCCTCGCTGCAGCTTGAGTTCAATCGCAATGCGCTGCATGGGGCCATAAAAGCCCTTCGCCGGATCCGTCGGCCATTCAATGAACAGGTCCGTGCGCTTGCGGCCCAGGCCATATTCCCGGCTGATGCGGCCACCGCCATTGACGATCCGCTGCAAAAAGGCCTGCATCAGCAACTGCGGGCCCGCCTCCTTGTAGTCAAAGCGTTCCAGCCAGGCATCGGCCTGTTCACGGAAGAACTGCTGGAAGGCACGCAGCAACTTCGGAATGTCCAGGTGCCCCTTTGAGGTGACGTACCACTCCTGCTCCTGGTTGGGGATGCGGGTCTGCATGATCCAGGTCAGGTCTCTCGGGATTACCTCCCGATAGATCCGG